>DGQO01000237.1:0-3814 GCA_002400445.1 Chitinophagaceae bacterium UBA4412 | reverse complement strand
CCCCTGGCATAAATGATGTTTGCCTTTGTGCCCAGCACTTCTTTTAAACCGGCGAGTACTGACGTAGAGTTAGCAGACTTTACAGCAACACTCCATGTACCAGACATATTTTCTTTGTTATCTGCCAGTGGACCAATGAGCGCAATTGTACCGCTCTTTTTGAGGGGTAATACATTGCTTTCATTTTTCAATAGCACAAAACTCTGGGCTGCAGTGCTGCGGGCTTCGGTGCGGTTTGCCTGGGTGAACACATCGGTGGCTGCTCTTTGTACGTCGCAATATTTATAGGGATCTGTAAACAGCCCTAATTTATATTTTGCTTCGAGAATGCGGCGGCAAGCAGCATCTATTTCTGCTAAAGTAACTTTTCCTTCTTTCAAGGATTTTTCTAAAGTGAGCAGGAGTCCTTCGCCCACCATATCCATATCAATACCGGCACGCAAGGCACGGGCCGATACGGTTTGCAAATCTCCAATACCATGATCAATCATTTCATTGATGCCGGTATAATCCGTTACCACAAATCCTTTAAAGCCCCATTGCTTGCGCAGTACATCGGTGAGCAACCATTTGTTTGCTGTGGCCGGCACACCGTCTACCTCATTAAAAGAGGCCATCACACTTCCTACGCCAGCATCTACTGCAGCTTTGTAAGGTTCAAAATATTCATTGTACATCCGCTGATGACTCATGTCCACCGTATTATAATCCCGGCCAGCTTCTGCAGCTCCATAGAGGGCATAGTGTTTTACACAAGCCATGATAGTATTATTCAGCGTGAGGTCTTTTCCCTGGTAACCTCTTACCATTGCTTTTGCAATTTGCGCACCGAGGTAGGGATCTTCCCCGCTTCCTTCTGAAACTCTTCCCCAGCGTGCATCCCGGCTGATGTCTACCATGGGAGAGAAGGTCCAGTTAATGCCATCTGCACTTGCTTCTTTAGCGGCAATGGTTGCACTGCGCTCAATGAGTGGCATATCCCAGGAGCAACTTAATCCCAGTGGAATGGGGAACGCCGTTTCATAACCGTGAATAACATCCATACCAAATAACAGCGGAATTTTTAAGCGGCTTTCTTCTACGGCCACCCGCTGCACATCCCTGATTTTGGCTACACCTTTTATATTGAATAGGCCACCCACTTTTCCTTCCCTGATGTTTTTACTGATGTCTGAATTTTTTTCCTGGCCGGTTACAATATCACCACTCGCCGGCAGGTTCAGTTGCCCAAGCTTTTCACCCAGGGTCATCTTTTTCATCAAGGCATCAATGAACACTTTCATTTTTGGATCAGGGCCCAGGGCTTGCGCTGTTGCCTGCTGCGTGTGCACACTCGCAACCATGATAAGCAGCGCTACAAATAATTTTCTCATTTCTACGTTTTTAAATTTTGCAAAAAGGGATTGTATGGAATTGGATTTTTGAGTTCGTACTCCACGTTATCTATTTCTTTTTTGGATAAGGGCTTATGTTCCTCGTTTCATATCCAGGTACCAGGCTTACGGCAGCTCCGCCACCTGGTGCAAGTTTTAGCTGTAAAACGGTATTCGCATCTACTGTGAATTTTTCAATCACATAAGCTTCAGGATTTTTGTTCCAGCTTGCATTGTCTGCATCCCGGTAGATAGTAGCAATGTATTTTTTGCCGGGGCTCAAAAAGTTTAAAGAGAGATCGGCACGGCGGGCATTCTCATCTGTGATGGCGCCAATAAACCAATCTTCTTTGTCTTTCGCTTTGCGGGCAATGCTAATATAGTCACCCGGTTCAGCTTCTAAGATTTTTGTATCATCCCAATCTACGGCCACATCTTTTATAAACTGGAAAGCATCGAGCCGTTGCTCATAATTCTCGGGTAAGTCTGCAGCCATTTGTAATGGACTGTACATCGTTACATACAAGGCCAGTTGCTTTGCTAATGTAGTATGCACCTGTTCTGTTTTAGCTGCATTGTAGTAGCTCATTTTAATTTTAAAAATGCCGGGTGTATAATCCATAGGTCCGCCCATGAGCCGGGTAAATGGCAGGATGGTTTCATGCTCGGGCGGGTTGCCCACGCTCCACGCATTGAACTCATTTCCTCTTGCTGCTTCTGAAGCCATGAAGTTAGGATAGGTGCGGTGCAAGCCCGTGGGGCGCACTGGTTCATGTGCATCTACCATGATATGGTATTCTGCAGCTTTGCTTATAGCACGCAGGTAATGATTCACCATCCATTGGCCATCGTGATGCTCGCCACGAGGAATTATTTTACCTACATAGCCACTCTTTACTGCATCATAATTATGGTTCTTCATGAAGCGATAGGCCGTATCCATCCATCTTTCATAATTGGTAACCGAGCCGGATGTTTCATGATGCATGATCATGTGCACATTCTTCGATTTGGCATAGCGGGTCACTTCATCTACATCAAAATCAGGATAAGGCGTTACAAAGTCAAATACATTTTCTTTCCAATTGCCAAACCAATCTTCCCAGCCGGTATTCCATCCTTCTACCAGTACCGCATCTATGCCTTGTTTTGCAGCAAAATCAATGTAGCGTTTCACATTTGCCGTATTAGCACCATGCGGTACTTTACTGGCAATTTGTGAGCCTACCTGCACACCGCTATAATCCCAACTGCTGATGCCTACATGCATTTCCCACCATACGCCTACAAATTTCCGGGGTTTAATCCATCTTGTGTTTTCAATAACGGAAGGTTCGTTTAGGTTTAGAATTGTTTTAGAAGCCAGGATATCCGTGGCTTTATCGCTTACGATAATCGTTCTCCAGGGCGTATGAGCAGGTGCCTGCAGGTAGGCTTTGTTGCCCACTGCATCGGGTACCAATTGTGTGTTGAGGGTATAGTTGGCTTTATCTATTCTCATTTGCATAGCCGGGTAATTTACCAGGGCTGCTTCATGAATATTGATATACAATTTGCCCGCAGTTTTCATCATCAGCGGTGTTTGCACATAATCTTTTCCAATGGGAACCCTTGTACTTATTTCGGTAGACTTTGCGCCGACGGTAGCATCTACATCCACCAGGTAAGTTGTATGATAAGCAAACTCATTGCTTTCATAGTCGCCGGGAATCCAAAAGGTTTTATGGTTGCCGGTAAGGGCAAATTGTGTAAGTTCTTCATCAATGATAAAATAGTTAAGCTTTGGTTGTTTTGGAAATTCATAGCGAAAACCAAGGCCATCATCAAATAACCGAAACACAACATCGAGTTGCACGCTGTCTTTTGTTTGCAGAGATAGGGTGAGTTCATTGTAATTATTGCGAATGCTTTTTAGCTCTCCCCATACTGGTTTCCAGGATTCATCTTTGCTACTGCGGTTTTGCTTAAGCAAGCTAAAGCTGGTAAGGTGCATTTGTGGTGTGCTAAAGTACAATCCCAGGGAAGAAGGGTTAATTACAGGCCGTCCTTTGTACGTGAGTTCATAGAACAAGTTCTGGTCTGCATTAGCATCGCCAATCGTTACTCGGCATTGAAAATTTTTATTGGGCGATTCCAGGCTGATGATTTCATTGGCTGTGCTTTGCAATACGGCAGCGCAGGAGATACAACTTAGCAAGAGTAATTTTTTCATGATATTCTGATGGTTACTTTATTAAATGTGGCGCCAGTAATTTTTGCCAGATGGCATATCCATTGGCATTCATGTGCAGGCTGTCTGATAGAAAAATTTCTGATTTTGGTTTTCCATCGGCTTTCAGCATGGCTGAAAATACATCAACAAAACCCGTATTTGCCTGTGCGTAGAGGAAAGTTTTAATCACCTCGTTGGCTGCTTTATACTTTGGTACAAGATGCGCCCG
>DGQO01000073.1 GCA_002400445.1 Chitinophagaceae bacterium UBA4412 | reverse complement strand
CAGAATTTTACAATCAACAACAACGGGTAAAATTAAATGCTATTGCTAACGTCGGCAAGGTGTAGTTGGCCGGTGGGATACTTCGTACGGGTAGGTTTAAGGTCTGGGTTAGGTATGATGGTATTGGTTATCCCACCAATAGAAGCATCAGAAGGTTGGAATGCTTCCAGAGAATAATTAAGCAGGAGCTGATAAGGATCTGTGTCATTACCTACTTCTGCTGCAGAACCCCTCACTTTTAAGTAAGAAAGTATATTGCTCTTAATGTTTAACGCATCAGTTGCAATAAAACTTGCACCGAGTGAAGGATATAAGTATGAGTTGTTTTTTACCGGAAGGGTAGAAGAAGCATCTCTTCTTAAGGTTGCATCTACGTAAAGGAAGTTTTTAAAACCAGTAGATACTGTTCCATAAAATGAATTGATTTGCTTTTCATAAGCAGATTCCTGTATGCTTAGTTTTTTAAAACTGTTGAACGAAACAGCATCGGTGAGCAGCATATCTTCTCCCCGTTTATAAGTGCTCGGGCTATTGCTATACAACACACTTCCACCCAGGCTAACGCTGCCATAAAAATCTTTAGTTAATTGTTTTTTGGCTGTAAGCAACACATCTGCATTAGTTGTGCGGTACTTGCTGTTTCTGCCTTCGAGTACTCCGGTTTCTGAGCCCGGTGTTGTACGTGGACTGAACTTTTTATAATCGAGGAAAGTGAAATCTGTGTTAAGGCGTGCTTGTGCAGAAAGCCATTGAAGCGGTTCGTAGTTAAGTTGCAAGCCACCCATCACCCGGTCTTTATTGCTTTTGTTGCTCATACGGTTAATTACCCAATATGGATTTAAGTGGTACTGTCCACCGCCCCATTCAATGTAGTTTCCAAATGGATCCTGGTAGCCTTTTTCAAAAACCTGCTGATCTATATTATTGGCCAGGCCTACAAAGTTGAAACCGATATTGGCCGGATCATCCGCCAGGGCGGGGCGATTGTTTACAAACTCGTTCATGTAAGATCCATGCACATCAACAGCCAATTTGCTGCTGAGTTTAGTAGACGCTCTCAGGGTAAAAGAATTGCGATCCATATAGGTTTTAGGTACAATATCGCTGTAGTGCAAGTTGTTGTACGAAAAGCGAAATATCGTTTTATCATTGCCGCCCGTGATGGCCACATTATTAATAAGTGAAGTGCCTATTCTGAAAAAGTTCTCTATATTATTTTTTACCAATCCGTAACTCGTGTTCCCGCCTGCATAAGATGGAATCATCAAGTTAGGATCGAGCCTTGCTCCAAAATTGGAAAATAAAGTAGCTCTCGCAATGGCCTGGTCTCTTGGCACGGTACCGCCAGAACCTTGTCCGTATTCGTATTGATAGTTACTATAGCGGGTGAGCAGGTTTTCCATAGACGCAGAGGAATTTATTTCAACGCCAAGACCACCCTTACCTGCAGAACCTTTTTTAGTTGTAATTAAAATTACGCCATGGCCGGCACGGCTGCCATACAGGGCCGAAGCGGCAGGGCCACGGAGTACTGATATAGAGGCAATATCATCCGGGTTTATGCCGGAGATGGCATCGCCAAGATCAGAACCTGCTGCATACTTATCATTTCCCGTAATGCCGTAATTGGAATTGTCAATGGGCACTCCATCCACAACATAAAGGGGTTGGTTGCTACCAGTGATATCAGTGTTTCCCCTGATCAAAACTTTTGAAGATCCAAAAGGCCCACCCGCCGTGTTGCTGATAATAAGGCCGGGTACTTTACCTTCCAGGGAATTGATGAGGTTGGGTTCCCTGGCGTCATCAATTTCATCGCCGCTGATGCTGCCCACTGCATAACTCAGTGCTCTTTTTTCCCGACGAATACCCAGCGAAGTAACGACTACTTCCGAAAGGTTTTCACTCGTTTTTGCAAGTAAAAAACTATTCCCGGAAAAGGCATCTGCTTTTACCGTAACGGCTGCATAGCCCACATGCGTAATGCGCAATTGGTCGGTGAGGTTTCCTTCAATGCTGAAACTCCCTGTAGAAGAAGACAACACCGAACGATTATTTGCCAGGTTTTGTATAGTGGCTCCGGCAATTCCTTCTCCTTCCTGGTTAAGTACCCGCCCGCTAATAGTAGCAATACTGCCGTTATTTTTAGGCCTTATATTTACAGTATTTCCGCTTACCTGGTAGGTTAGGTTAGCCTGGGCACTTAAATTGTCCATCAATTGTTTGAGGCTGTACTTACCCTTAGCAACGGATACTTTTTGTGAAAGGTTAATTTGTTTGGAATCGTATGCAAAATTTACAGCGGCTGATTTTGTCACCTGTTCAAAAACAAGCTGTAAAGGAGTTGCAGACAATTCTGCCGGAAAAGTTATGGTGTTTTGCGCCATGGTTGCATTGCCCAGGAATACGAACAATAGCAATAAAAATCTGGAACAGCGGAAAATGCCGGGTGGCATTTTTTGCACTTTTGAAATTTGCTTTCTCATAAGCAGGTTTTAAGTAGTTAAAAAAACAATGTGACTTTTTGTGCTTGTATATTGTAATGGATGTTATAAGAAAATTCGAGCGCTTTTAGAATCGCACTGATGTCGCTAGCATCAAACTTGCCGGTGAAGTTGATGGCCGGAGCTGCACCTTTAATTTCCACAGTCACATTAAAGTATTCTTCGAGCACGTTTTTAATTTGTGTTAAAGAAGCATCGTTGAAGGAAATTTTGCCTTTCACAAAATCTTCTAATTGCTGTGTATTAAACCTGCTTTTGGTAATGGGTTTATTGTCAATAAACAGCATCTTTTCGCCAGGCTCCAATTCGAGCGAGTTTTGATTTCCTTTTACCCGTACCCGCCCTTCCAGCAAGGATACGGACGTATAATCTTTACGGAGATTATATACATAGAAAGCAGTACCGAGCGCAGTCGTACGAATGCTGCCGCTGATGACGGTAAATGGCCGGGAAGCATCTTTAGCCACTTTGAAGAAAGCAGCACCTTCTAATTTAATTTCACGTTTTTTATCGTTATAGCCGTCTGCCAGGGAAATGCTGGAATTGCTGTTTAACTGCACCACGCTCCCGTCTGGCAGGCGCACGGTTTTGGCTTCTGCGGCAGTTTGAGCTATCGTAGAAAAATGTGCAGTGTTGTAGGTAAGTGTCTGTGCATACCACCAGGCACCAAGGCCAAGGATAAGCGCTGCTGCCGCAGATGTTGCAAACCAAAGCCGGCGTTTGAAACTGATCGTGAGTTTGCTTGCAGGGCTGGGCGAACTGAAAAGTTGCTCTCCGGATATATCGGTTGCAGACAACATGCTTGCAAGTTTTGCATAATTAGCACTTGCATCTTGTTTAACCGCTTGGGCACTGGCCTCTTTCAAAACAAAAAATAGGGAAATAGCCTCATTCACTGCCGTGCAATGGGGGTGTTGTTCAATCCAGTTTTGCCAGAATGCGATTTCTAAGGTTTCTTTGTTCAGCAGGTAGTTTGTAAAGCTTTCATCCGCCAGGAAGTCTTCAGGGCTGTAGTCTAAATAGTTTATCATTACTATATAGATACCCTCCCGGATGTAAATTTACCGGAACAGGTAAAATTATTTTTGCAAGGCTGAGTGCCTTGCAAGTATTGCGGCCAGGTTTGCTATTGGAAATCGTTTCTATCAAATTTACTGCGCAAGGTTTTGAGACCTTCGTAAATGCTGTTGTACACCGTACGAATAGAAATTTGGAACTCTTGTGCAATTTCTTCGTAAGATTTTTCCAGGATGAAGCGGGCAATGATGAGTTCCTTTTGCCGGGCTGGCAGGGTAATAAGTGCTCGTTCAATGCTAGCTTTTTTGTTTTCCTGGTCTTCCAGTTCAATCCGGGTTTCTTCCACCGACCATTTATCCTGTTCCTTATTTAAAAAGGAATCGTCTCCTGGAAAAAAAAGCATTTGGGTTGCCTTGTTTTCTTTTCTAAAGTGAAGTAAATTTTTAAAGCAAACCAGCACGTATGCTTTAGGACTGGTAACTTCAGGAAGGATCACTCTTTTCTGCCAGAGCGTTGCAAATACCCGGTTAATATAATCTTTGGAGAGGGCGGCATCATGGGTTATTTGCATACCATAGCGCAACAGGAATGCATAACAAAGGAGGTAGAGTGCCTCCATGGCCGCTTCGTTTCCGGCTCGCAGTCCATTCCACAATGTTATTTCATCTGGTGCCTGTTTCATCTTATAAAATTGGCACGACTCAGATATCCTTTCAGGAAATTCATATAAGACAGCAGGGTTTTGTTTTGTAATGGTTGATTGTCCTTAGCCATTGGGCAGGTGTCAACCATCAAATATGTCTTGTAATTTAATTTGATGGGGCGTGTATAGCAATGTCTATGATATTTAGCAGTGATCGGTCGCCCACTGCATCGGCTGTTAAATGCCAGATCATTACACCTCCTGCTTTTTCCAGCGCCAGTATTGTTTTGTTTTGAATGGTAAGCAGGTTATTAAAATACATAATGATGTTTCCTGGTAAGACTATTACATCTGATGATTTATCTGGCGCTTGCATGGAGATATCATTGTAATTCATGCTTATTACAGAACCGCCTTCAGCACTAAAGCCATACCCATAAAACGGGAGACCTAACACCATTTTGTTTTTAGGAATATTTCTTTCTTTGTGCCAATAATTTAAATCATTTACTGCCATGCTATAAGGAGAATGCTCGCCGGGCTCTGAAGGACGCCATGGCCCTGTGCGATCGTAAGACATGATATTTACAAAATCGTATTGTTGCAGGGCCTTATCCGTAAGTTGATCTTTATACGCTGTTCCAATAGCCGCAGTAATCAACTTGCCCTCTTTGCGCAGGGCAGCCGCAAGGTCCACAACAAATTTTTCATAGTTTGCATCGATATCGCTGCCCTCAAGATCTACATCAATGCCATCAAAATTGTAAAATTTTCGCATAGATAAAAGATTTGCCATAAAAGCAGGGCGATTTTTTTTAGTCAAAAGATTGGCATAATAAGCATGTGAACCACCGCCGCCAATAGAAGCTAATACTTTTACATTTTTTTCATGCGCCTTTTGAATTAGGAGCTGGAGAGGAATAGTATCAGCAAAATTTCCGGCAGTATCAGGATTTATGAAAGCAATGTTTAAGTGAGTGATCTTGTCCAGGAAATTAAAACCTGAATCCGGGGAGGAAGGCTGCTGCTGGGCCTTCATGAGGAAATAATACCCTACAACCTTAAATTGGGCGGGCAGTGTAGCAGGCTGCGCAAACACGAGGCTTGAACATAATATAAAAGACTGCAGCAAATGTAATTTGAATTTCATGGTGCTTTATGCCGTGGGTTTAAAGTATTAAAGATGCAACAATCCGGGCATTCTTTTATCCTATCTGTTAGATGAACTTCAGGAAGGTATGATAA
>DGQO01000025.1 GCA_002400445.1 Chitinophagaceae bacterium UBA4412 | reverse complement strand
TATGTATGATGTTGTTATCGCCAGTGGATTGCCACAGGCAGATTATGCTACCTACCAAAAAGCAATGATTGCCGGCTTAAAAAACAGTGCAGAAAAAATAAGGATACTCAGCAGCATTTCTCGTAGCTATCCATCGAGCAGTCTTATGCCAGATGTAAATATGGAAATTGCCACAACTTATATTGCTGATGAAAAATTTAAAGAGGCCGTACCGTATCTCGGTAATATTATAAATGGAAAAGAAAATGGACTAAAGCCACGGGCATATCTTAAACTCGGCCTTGCTTATTATAACAGCAATAACAATCCTTCGGCCTTGCAGGCTTATGAGCAACTCATTAAAAATTATCCGCAAAGTGCGGAGGCAGATGAAGCCCTTTCTGTAATCAAAGACATTTATGTAGAAGAAGGTCGGCCTGATGATTATGTAAGGCTCATGCAGCAAAATGGTAAAGTGGTCAGTGTGTCTGAAGCAGACTCGCTCGCCTGGGCTGCCGCAAGAATCAGGTATGATCAAAATGATTGCACAGCGGCAATCAATACAATGGGCAATTACATTAGCAAACATGCAGATGGCGCTTATGTAATTGATGCTTATTACCTGCGCAGTACCTGCTATCAAAAGAGCAGCAATTTTGCTAAAGCTGCAGAAGGATACAGTTACGTAAGCAGCCGGGGATTGAGCAAATACTTTGAAAAAGCTACCCTGGAAGCTGCTCGTATTTATTACTTTGAACTGAAAGATTATGTGAATGCAAGAAAATATTTTGGCCAGTTGAGGGAGAACGCTTCCAGCCAGGATAATTTGCTGGAAGCCTTGCGGGGCTTGGTGCGTAGCCACTACATGCTCAAAGATTACGCAGAGGCTAATATAGCAGCTAAAGAATTGCTGGGTAAAAAAGGAATTAGTACGGATGATAAATCTATTGGTCAACTGGTACTTGGCAAATCCCTGCAGCTCAACAACGATTGCTCTGGTGCAATTGCAGCATTCAAGAGTGCGGCTGCCATTAATAAAGCTGCCTGGGGCGCAGAAGCCCGTTATGAAATTGCGCAGTGTTATGTTACGCTGAACAATTTATCTGCTGCTGAAAAAGCAGCTATGGCCGTAATCAAAGAAACAGGCTCCTATGATTTATGGGTTACCAAATCTTACATTTTACTCGGGGATATTTTCCTGCAGCAAAAGGATTACTTCAATGCGAAGGCCACTTATGAAAGCGTAGCAAAAAATGCAGCCATTGAATCACTCAGAAAAGAGGCGCAGGCTAAATTAGATCAGGCCATTGCGGCAGAAAATGCTCAATCTAAACTTCAATAATCTATCAAAAGGAACGCAGGATACAATTGCAATAACATGAATAAGATTCTATATAGCTTCAGTGTACTTTTTTTGCTAAGTGCAACGGCATTTGCCCAGAAGGATACCAGCAAAACGCAAACTATTGATATCACTTCTTCATTTAAACCCGTGCTGCGCAATGCGGTTAAAATTAACTTTAGCGGCACCCAGCTTGTAGCAGATACGAGCCGCCCAATTTTAAGTTATACCATTCCGTCGCAAAACCTGTTTTATGCTTACCAGCCGGTAGCCCTTCGTCCACTTGCTTTGCAGCAGGATACCAGTCTTGCCCTCGGTAATCGGAATTATTTAAAAGCAGGTTTTGGCTCCTACAGCTCACCACTGATTGCGGCGGGTTTCAGTTTTGGCGATGGCAGAACTTCTTTAATTACGCTGAATGGAGAATACACTGCTGCAAAAGGCAGTGATCTTAAATACCAGGATTTTAGTGCACTCCATGTAAGAGGTGCCGGAAGTTTTTTTACCGCTAAAAATGAAGTTTACGCAGGCGCAAAAGTTCGGTTGAATAATTATTACCTGTACGGCTACGACCACAACCTTTATAATTTTACAAAACAGGATGTCCGTCAGCAGTTCCAGGAAATCGAAGGACATATTGGGATTCGCAATATCAAACCAAATAACCTGGACATCAAGTATGATCCCTCTGCATATGTTAGTTTCTTTACTAACAAAGATCGCCTGAGTGAAACAACATTAATCCTTGATGCGCCGGCAGAGAAAGCTATCAATGAGCAACTCTCCCTGAAGCTTAGGTTGAAAGGAGATTTCACGAATTATGCAACAAAGAATCTAATCCCCAACAATTTTAATTTTGCAAATAATATTTTGCAGATTATGCCAGCCATTGGATATAATACCGATGTAGTGAATTTGCATGCCGGTGTTACACCCACCTGGACAAATGGTAAATTTTCCTGGCTGCCTGATATCTATGCAGAAATAAAAGTACAGGATCAGGTTTTCCTGGTGCAGGCAGGCTGGGTAGGTCGTTATGTGAAAAACACTTATCGCAACCTCAGCAATATTAACCCTTACCTTGATGTGCTCTCGTCTCAGCAAAATACTAAAGAGGTGGAATTGTATGGAGGTATTAAAGCTACCGTTGGCACGCATTTTAATTTTAGCGCAAAGGCCGGCTGGGTTCAGTACCACGATCTTCCCCTTTTTGTAAATGATACTGCAGGCATTGGCAATAAATTTCAGTTAGTGTACGAGCCCACCGCAAGCAACCTGCGCATTCATGGTGATATCAGTTATATTAGCCAGGACAAATTTACCCTTAACGCAGCGCTCACGCTTAATGGATATACTGGCGTGCGGGTGAATAGAAAAGCCTGGCATACCGTACCGGTTGAATTTTCTTCATCCCTGCGCTGGCTCGCTTTTGAGCGGCTCACACTCAAGGGTGATTTATACTTTTTTAATGGTGGTAATTACCTGCTTAAAGGCGGTGGTAGCAAATCGCTTACAGGCGGAACAGACCTGAGCGCCGGTGCGGAATACAAGATTAATAAGCAGTTTAGTGCATGGGCAGGGATCAATAATATTTTGAACGATAAATATGAGCGCTGGCATAACTACCCGGTTTACGGGCTAAATGTTTCTGGCGGTATTCTTATTCGTTTTTAAGGTTTAGTTTTGTGCCAATGGAAAAATTGCTCCCTGCATTTTTATATGAACACAAGGAATGCCCTTTACCCGGTATTGGCACTTTGATGCTCATGTCCGGTGAAGCAAAATTGCTCACTGCCGAACAAAAGATTCTGGCACCCATTCCTTACGTGGAATTGAGTCCGAAAGAAACATCTCCTTATCTCCTTATCGAAAAAATTGCCAGCATAAAACAGATCAGTCATCAGCATGCCGCAGACCTTTTACGGGCATTTTGCGATAGCCTGCAGCAATTGCCCGCATTCGGAGAACAATTGCTGGGCACGGCCGGCAGTTTTTATATGGATGAAAAGGGACGACTGCACTTTAAGTCCAGTGCGATGCCTGCTGCGTTTTTCCCGCCCGTAGAAGCAAGGCGGGTAATCAGAACAGATGTAGCGCATGAAATGCTTGTGGGCGATACCTACACTGATACAAATGCCATGACAGAACGCCTGGCTGAACAGCCTGAAAGAGGCTATCGTTGGTGGATAGCAGCAGTAGTTCTTGGTGTAATTTCACTTGCCTTTATTGCTGCGTATTTTTTGCAGCCCCACCATGGTATTGGCAGTGATTTTAGCATGCAGCCAGCAGCAACTCATAAAACTTATACCCGGTAATGCTAAGGGTTAAAATATTTCTTTCTGCAGCCTTATTTATTTTACCATGATCCATTATGAGCGCTGCCCCTTCTGTGGCTCAGCCGATATACAACTAAAATTTAGTGCAAAGGATTATACCGTAAGTGGTGAATCGTTTCCCATATTTACCTGTAGAAACTGTTCGGGTGGTTTTACCCAGGATGTACCGGATGCAGCCGATATAGGCGCTTACTATGCTTCGGAAAATTATATTTCTCACAGCGATACGGCTAAAGGTCTCGTAAATCGATTGTATCACAGGATTCGCAAAATCACCTTACAGCAAAAAAGGNNGCTTTCCTGCACACGATGCAGCAGGCGGGCTGGGCAATTACCGGCCTTGAACCTGACGAAAAAGCGAGACGACTTGCTGAGAAAACTTATGGCCTTGAAGCCCTGCCTGCTCCGGAATTGTTTAACCTAGAGCCAGCAAGTTTTGATGCGATTACCATGTGGCATGTGTTAGAACATGTGCATGACCTGCACGCATACCTCGATCAATTGAAGAAATTATTAAAGCCAGGTGCTGTGCTTTTTGTTGCCGTGCCCAATTACACTTCTGCTGATGCTGCGCATTATCAACAATATTGGGCTGCGTATGATGTGCCGCGGCATCTTTATCATTTTTCTCCCGCAAGTATGAAAGCACTAATGGCAGCACACGATCTTGAAGTGGTAAATAACAGGCCGATGTGGTTTGATAGTTTCTACGTAAGTATGCTCAGCCAGGGTTACCGCTCCGGAAAGCCCGGATTTATTGGCGCTATGCTGCAAGGGTTGTTTTCCAATATCAATGCGGTATTGCATAAAGAAAAGTGCAGCTCTGTTATTTATATCATCAATGCGAAAGCAGTTTAATTCAGCCTTATTTCAAACAATTTTGGCCAGCGCTTGCCGGTTACATACATAATTTTCGTCTCCGGGTTCCAGGCAATGCCGTTGAAATAATCTGTGCGATTCTCTACAACATCCGTGGGTTGAAGGAGGTTATTGAAGTTGAGCATTCCCACTACATGTCCGCTCTCTGGTTCTATTTTTACAATCGTATTGGTGGTATATACATTTGCATAAACAAAGCCGTCAATATACTCAAGTTCGTTAAGTTGCGTCACCGGCCCGCTGTTTGACTGTACTCCCACCATGGTGCGTATCTTAAAATCTGTAGGATTTACAAAATAGATATTACTGCTACCATCACTTACAATCAGTTCTTTGCCATCGTTGGTGATTCCCCAGCCTTCGTAAGGCCAGTTAAAAGTTTTCACCGGTTTGCTAATGTCTTTGATGCTATAGACATATACGATATGGCTTTGCCAGGTTAATTGATAAATACTGTCATTCAAAATAGTAATGCCTTCGCCAAAGATTTTATTTGTGCCCATTTTATGAATTTGCTCCACCCGGCCTGTTGGTATATCGGTGATGCGCAGGGAAGAGTTTTCAAAATCGCCTGTAGCCTCATAGAGTTTGCCGTTATATAACTGTAACCCCTGCGTATAAGCGCTCGTGTCATGGGCGTGCTGCGCTATTACATTATAGGTGAGGGTAACAGGGGCGGGTATTCCGGCTGTTACAGGTCCGAGGGATGTGTCCACAGGGGGATGATCGGTGTTATCGTTGCAGGCAAATAAGCCTGCAATAAAAAGGAGCGTTAGTAATCTTTTCATGTTATGCATTATGCAGGTGCAAAAATAGGAGAAGCAGCGTATCCTCAACGTCTTACCCGCCTGCAGGCTATAAAAAATTTGTTATTTTCAAATTAGGGTCTATATTTGTTCTACCTCTGAGACGGAATTTATCAAATTTTCCCATTTTTTAAATGCCTCTCCTCAATCACACAGTTTTTTCTGTTTGATTTCAATTAACCAATCTACCACTATCCTTCGTTAAGATCTCCACGGTTTCTATTCTATCCTTCGATAAGATCATTTCTACTAATCGCTCAAACACAAGAAATGAAGTTTATCTTATTGGCTGTACTATTAGCATTGCAAGTGGAGAATGCAGGTGCCCAGAGAGTATGCGGCACTGATACCTACAAGCTTGATCATTACAAAAAAACCTTAAGGCAGTCCACAGAAAATTTTCGTATTCCTCCCCGGGACACAGTGCCCAATGAAATTATTACGATACCGGTTGTTGTGCATGTTGTTTTCAATACTTCATTGCAAAATATTTCTACCGACCAGGTACTGTCCCAGATAGAAGTGCTTAACCAGGATTATCGCAAACTCAATAAAGACAATGCCCTTGTGCCTGATGCTTTCAAAGCATTTGCAGGAGATACCCGCATTATGTTTTGCCTTGCGCAGGTAGATCCTGAAGGCCGGGCTACAAATGGCATTAACCGTCGTTACACTTCTAAGCCTTATTTTAATGCAGACGATGGCATGAAGTTTAAGGCTTCGGGTGGCGTAGATGCCTGGGATCCTGATCAATACCTTAATATCTGGGTGTGCAGCATTTTTGGCCGGGTGCTTGGCTATGCGGCTCCGCCGGGTGGCGAATTGAAAAAAGATGGTGTAGTGATCAACTACGATGTATTTGGCAGCCGTGGCTCACTGCAAAGAGATTTTAATAAGGGCCGCACCACAACCCATGAAGTGGCCCACTGGCTTGGCCTGCAGCATATCTGGGGAGATGATTTTTGTGGCGATGATGGTATTGATGATACGCCCCGGCAAAAGAGCTACAATTTTAATTGCCCCAGTTTTCCCCGCAAAACAGATTGCTCCCCCAATGACAATGGCGATATGTTCATGAATTTTATGGATCTCACCAGCGATGCCTGCATGAATATGTTCACGCATGGTCAAAAAAATAAAATGCGGAGCTACTTTGCCCTGGGTGCAGCAAGAAACGCACTCTTACGAAGCAATCGCTGCGATGCCTCAATGGCTAGCGCAGGTCCCTTGCCTGATGATACTATTCCTAAGAAGCAGCAACCAGACGTTATCAGTGTGTATCCAAACCCCGTGGTTTCTGATATCACCATACACTCTAAGGATTCTAAAACGCTCATAGGAAAAACGGCAACGATAAGGAATAATGCAGGTGTAGCCGTGCTCACGAAAACTTTAAAAGGTGGTGATGAAAAATTAAACGTAGATATGCTTAAGCCTGGCTTTTATATCCTCACTATTGAAGACAATGCAGAGAAACTTAATTTCAAAATCATCAAACTATAAACTGCCTTTCACCTGGTAGTGCACACCCCGGTCGGCAAGGTATTTCAGTACAAAATCAAAACAAGCTTTTTTGCTCCCCACGAGTTCGGGTGGGTACACACCTTTGGCGTCAAACATGCCATTTACCAGCAGATTTACGGCAGCCGTGCAGGTGTAAGCGGTAGTGCGGCTCATCGAACTGGTGCAGGTAGCATTATCATATTCATCGTACAAAAGATATTCTACCCATGCCGGTTGTTTATCTTTTGTGCCGGTAATACTCACTTTCATCAAGGTAAATTCCGGTTCGCCGGGTTGTAGTCTCCATTCTTTAAAAAGGATTTGTGAAGTAAAATCAATGGGCTTCACCATTGTGCCGTTTACCTGCAAAGGTTCATCACTAAAAAATCCCGCCGCTTGTAAAACTTCAATTAACCGGATATGGCCTGGATACCGCAGCGTTTTTTCTTTCATGTTTGGTATTCCTGGCATCGTATGCATTAAACTGCGCAAGCCATCCGTATTGAA
>DGQO01000116.1:1794-6450 GCA_002400445.1 Chitinophagaceae bacterium UBA4412 | reverse complement strand
ACATCCTGGCTTTCTACTTTATTCACGATGCTCTTGCTTTGCTGTTCTATGTATTGTGTAGGCTTGAGCTGCAGCTGCCAATCGTCAATGGCTTCACTGTGGAGCCGGGTTATTTCGCCCTTCAAGAATTTATTCTTCGTATTGAATTGCGCTCCTCTCCCTGCAACATATTCTTCCTTTTGCACAAAAGCATCTTTATGCGTATCCTGCTCCATATTTTCGTCTGAATAAAAAGTTTCCTCTCTCATAATAATGATAAATTTTGTGGCAAAAAAATCAGGCGAAAAGATTTCCCTGCTTTGTAAGAAGAGGTAAGTTTTCAAAAACAAAGCGCTGTATAACCTCGTAATTAAAATCACCATAACGGCGCTTCATGAGTAACATGCCATCTGCAATAAACCGACCGGTGAAATGCCGATGACTCATCTCCAGCCATCCCTGCTCATATTGCCATGGCTGCAGCCGGCGGGCAAGAGAGATCACTGGTTCCGTAAGAAACAATGGCTTATGCTCATTATTCAATTTCATTAAACGCTGCCCATCTGTACGCACCTGCTTTACAAGCGCCTGCACCTGCAGCTTTGTACCTACGTTAATAAAAATACTATGTGAAGGAAGACTACCGTAATCTTTTAAGTCTATGGCAAAAGGACAGAAGCCCATGGCAATGTTTTTGAGATGGCTTACCATCCTGTCTTCCAGCATTTCATATTGGGTAAATAACGCTAAAGTCAAATGCGACCGCCCGGAATTTCGGGCCTCTACTTTATATTTCTCGCAAAAGGCAGCTTGCACCGCATGTATTTTTTTACGCAAATCTTCATGTGGTAATAACACAAGCAGGTACTCATATACCGGATACCCCGGCAGCACAGAACCTTTAATTTGTTTATGCATACAACAATGATTGCAAAATGATGCTAATAACTTTAGCATAAAAATACTAACAGTTTTGGCATAATGCGCAAATCACATTCATTATTTTTGTGAAAATTAGGCCATACATACCACGCCAGCTTCCGCCGGGGAGCACTGCAAGCATGCACCACAGCAATTAAACATATAGCTGCTAAAATGGATCAAAGCTTGTTGGAAAAAACTCCAGGGAGCCAGCTAAAACGGGTCGGGTTCTACACTGTTCAGTGTGCAGCCGCCCGCTTGCGCAAAAACTCATACCCCACAATATTGAGCAGGAATAAAAGCATTCCGTACACGATGTCTTCCACGGGAATCGTTGTAATTCTAACAGCAAGGTTTTCTGCATCATTGTACCGCACCACCGGAATTGCGGTAAGAAATCCATTTACAATAAGAAAAGGAATGAGCACAATGGTATAACTAATGAGGAAATAAGACAAGGGAACAAGTGCCCGCAGCTTTGTGCTGAATAACAAAATGGCCAGGAATAAGGCAGTAAGTAAAAACGTAATAGACGTGTAGTACCTGGATAAATAGGTGAGACCAAGGCCAATAAGTAAGAGCACAAAAAGAAGCAACACAATCTGGTAAAACTTGCTATCTGGTATGCGTGGAAAATACGCCTTGATGCATGCGTAGATAAAAGTGCAGCAATAAGGGACAACGAAAAAGAAAAGCACTTCTTCAATAGGCAGGTTAAGAAGTTTGATACCTGAAATATACTCCGGGTTAAAATTCCAAATACCCATAGAAGTAAACCATGCATCCCAGGCTATGTAAAATAAAGCAGGGAAAACCATGGCAGGAAAAACAAACTTCCATTGTTTGTAATAGGCCACTTTTTTATCAAAACTTAGGGCAAGCGGAGCAATGAGCGAAAGACCAAGTATGAGGAAATATGTATAATGTGCATTCAAGATGGCTATTGATATTTTGTTTGCATAGAAGCAGCCGCCCGGCGTTTGTCTGCCTGTACTTTTTGCCAGTATTTTTTAGCTACGTACAACATGCCGAAGCTTTCTCCATCTTCCTTGTTTAAATGTTTATGGTGCATTTTATGCGCCCAGCGAATGGTTCTTACATAAGTGTTATTGCTACGGGTGAACCATTTGAGGCGCTGATGAATAATCACTTCGTGTACGATAAAATAAGCCAGGCCATACAATGCGATACCAAAACCAATGGCAGCCATCCAGTACTTCTGCTGTTGCAAGCCAAACATGATACACAACCAACTTGGAATGGCAAAAATGAGAAAGAAAGCATCGTTCTTTTCAAACACACCTGGCGTGGGTTGATGATGATCTTCATGCAGGTACCAAAGGAAACCATGCATAATATATTTATGTGTAAACCAGGTGATGGCTTCCATGCAAAAAAAGGTACCCAGTAAAATTGCTATAAAGATTAACCACATCATAAAAAAGCCCTCAGTAATAGAAAAAACATTGCCTGAATCAACAACAAATGTAGCCCGAATTTGTTTGGCTGCGCCAGCTTAAGCTTGTGAAAAAGAAGCAAAAACAACATGCTTACTGCAAACCAGCAGATATAGTTAAACAAGGGAATCTCTCCTTCTGCCCATTGCCAGAAATCCAGTTTTACGGCTACAGGCTCCATTAACCAATCAAAGAATACGGCTAATAATGCACCATCTACCACAAGCGATAGCAACTTGAGCCACTTTACTTGTGCAGGATCAAAACTATCCAGTGCTTTGGCAGAGCGTAGCAATAAAAGCCACATGGTAATGCCAGCACAGTACATCACAATAAACCAGTTGATACCGAGGATTACCGGCACACCAAAAGTTTTTATACCCAGCACATTGCCATATGCATAGTTACCGAAAAGATATCCTGTTTTGGTTCCAATAATTTCTACCAGGATGCCAAAGACAAACGTAATGGCAAAAAAGAAAAGGAGTTTCTTATTTACACCGGTGTGGGTGTAAAGGATAAGGATAAAACTAAGTAAAAGGTTATATGGCGTGAGGGAGATAAACCAGGCTGCATTACCAAATAAAATTCCCAGCACACCTACAGCGTGAAAGAATGCGGCTATTGCCGTGGCAATTTGTTGTTTTGAAAATCGTGTCAATGGGATGCCGATGGCCGTTTAGAAAAATCTTCTTTAATAAGGTTTGCCGTGATTCGTGCGCTTTTAAGACAAAGCGGGATACCACCGCCCGGATGCACGCTGCCGCCACAGTGATAAAGGTTTTTAATATTGTGGGTAAAATTTGGTGTGCGAAAAAAGGCAGCCATTTTACTGTTAGAACTTGTACCGTATAAGGCGCCCCTGAAACTGGAAGTTTGTGCCTCTATAGAAACAGGATCCAGCGTTTCTTCCGTTTCTATGAGCGCAGAAATATCTTCGCCCAGCATGCGGCTCAACTTTGCCAGCACATTAGCCCGGGTAGCCACTTTAAGCCCTTCCCAATCCTGGCCGGTATTTGCCGGCACATTCACCATTACAAACCAATTCTCTTTTCCATCGGGTGCATGTTCTGCTTCTTCCTTTGCTGTGATATTAATGTAAACGGTGGGATCGTCTGTAACGGAACCTTTCTTAAAAATCTGGTCGAACTCTTTTTTGTAATCCTTGCTAAAAAAAATATTATGCAGGCCCAGTTGTGAGAATGATTTTCCAATTCCCCAATAAAAAATTAATGCACTGCTGCTGCGTTCCTGACGCAAAAGTCTTTTTGCTTTATGATCATGGTTAAGCAGGTGCTTGTAGGTAAAATAAATATCACTGTTACTCACCACTACATCTGCCATGATGTTCTCATTATTGACCACCACGCCCAGCGCTTTACCAGAATGATGAATGATTCGCTGCACCGGTGTATTAAAATAAAATTTTACACCCTGGCGCAAAGCGAGCTGCTGCAGCGCATTGGTAATGCTAATCATACCACCCGCGGGATAGAATGTACCCTGGTTAAATTCCAGGTGTGGAATAACGCTAAGCATTGCTGGTGCCTTAAACGGATTGCTGCCATTATAAGTAGCAAAGCGATTGAAAATTTGCACCGCTTCTGCAGTTTTAAATTTTGATTTATTATAACGATGAAGGCTTGAAAATAAATAGGGCATGCGAACGGTAGAAAGCGCTTTGAATAAACGCCGGTGAAGCCAGGTGCTGCGCTTGTGCAAAGAATGGTTCAGAAAGATTTTCCCAACAAACTCATAGAGATTTTTTGCAGCAGATAAATATTTGCGCACAGCAATTAAATCTTCGCCGGTTTTTTCTTTAAGTTCTTTAGCAAAACTGATGGGATTTGCATAACCTTTAACCACTTTACCTGATTCAAAAAAGTAGGTACAGGCTACCTCCATACGCTTGTAATTAAAATAATCCTGGATGGGCTCTCCTGCGGCGGCAAATAGTTCTTCCATATTTGCAGGCTGCGTAAATAAAGACGGACCAGCATCAAACCTATAACCATCCTGCTCAAACATAGAAAGCTTACCACCAGGGACAGCATTCTTTTCAAAAACTTTTACAACAAACCCTTGTGTAGAAAGCCTGCTGGCTGCAGCCATACCAGCGATGCCACTACCAATTATAATGGCTGTTTTTTTTGATTGTTCAACTCCGCTTTTCATGTGTTGCAAGATAGTCCTCCAGTTTTGGAAATGCAATTTTGAACCATGAAGTAAAACGCTCCGGCTGTTCGGAAATTTGCCTCCGGATCTCTTCCATCTTTATGTAGGCATACGCCTGCACTTC
>DGQO01000116.1:1086-1591 GCA_002400445.1 Chitinophagaceae bacterium UBA4412 | reverse complement strand
ACTAAAATAACTTGTGACAATACGAATTTTTTTACAGGATGTTGAGCTGGCTTCTGAGGCCGGCACGCATAAGGATAAACGCTTTCGAATAATTCGGTATGCTGATGCGGTTACTGAGCAATGATGCAGGCTGCGCCCTTTTGATTTTTCGGAATAAAGAGAGATAGTATTTATAAGCTACATATACCCCAAAACGGGCTTTAACGGGTAGCTTAACAATACCCTGGTATGCTTTTGCAAAATCTTCCTGTATATCCTGCTCTATCGCCCGCTTAATATCCGGCGTAAAGTTTCCAAAATCTACTTCAGGAAAATAAGTACGGTTCAATTGCTGGTAATCGGCTTTCACATCCCGGAGAAAATTCACTTTTTGAAAAGCCGCACCAAGGGATTGCGCCGAAGGTTTCAGCGCTTCATATTGTTCTTTGTCGCCATCACAAAAAACGTAAAGACACATCAATCCTACCACTTCTGCACTGCCGTAAATATACTTTTCATACGCTGC
>DGQO01000116.1:0-1066 GCA_002400445.1 Chitinophagaceae bacterium UBA4412 | reverse complement strand
TCCTGCTTGAAACGCCTGAGTAAACTACCTTTATCAAACTCATGAAAAGTATCTACAATTTCATCAGCAAAACGTACAAAGCCGTAGATATTATAAATGGGCGTTCGCAGGGAGGCGTGTAGCAATCTTATAGCACTGCTGAAAGAAGTGCTATACTCTTCCGTAGTAATCCTGCTGCACTCCTCGCTTACGTTATCAAAAATGTGCATCATGCGTTTTTATATTTTTTGTTATACTCTTTTTCAATTTCTTTAGCTACCACTTCACCACTAATAAGGGAAGGCGGCACGCCCGGACCCGGTACGGTTAATTGGCCGGTATAAAAAAGGTTCTTTAGCTTTTTACTTTTGATGGATGGCTTCATAATGGCAGTTTGCATCAACGTATTCGCCAGGCCGTATGCATTTCCCTTGAAGGCGTTATAATCGGCTTTAAAATCTTCTACCGCATAAGAGCGCATGTACACAATATTGTCTTTTATTTCTTCCCCAATTTCCGCTTCAAATCTTTGGCGTATGAGCTCGAAATATTTTTGCCGCAATTCTTCTGTATCACCTGTGAGGCCTGCAGCAACCGGGATAAGAAAAAATAAATTTTCACTTCCGGCAGGTGCCAGGCTTTCATCAGTTACCGTTGTAGCACTTACATAGAACAGTGGAGTTGTGGGCCATGCGGGATCTGTATAGATTTCTGCTGCATGACTGGCAAAATCTACATCGAAAAACAAGGAATGGTGTAATATATTTTTCAATTTTTTATTCAGCCCCACATAATACAATAAACAAGAAGGCGCCATTACTCTCTTATCCCAATAGTCTTCTGTATAACTGCGATCTTCCTGCGCCAACAATTGCTGCTCAATAAAATGATAATCAGCAGCCCCTACCAAAACATCTGCCTCGTAATACTTTTCTTTAGCCCCCTGTGTTGCCCACAGCTTTTTAGCCTCACCGTTTTCTACTTCTATACGGGTTGCATTCGTATTAAAGTCAAATTGCACACCCAGTTCAACTGCCAGCTTGTGCATGCCATCTACAATACTATACATCCCTCCCTTGGGAAACCA
>DGQO01000224.1 GCA_002400445.1 Chitinophagaceae bacterium UBA4412 | reverse complement strand
GCACGACCACCTTCTGCTTTTACAGCATTTGATTTACGGCTATTGTCAAACAATGAATCGATCGCTTCCTGCAGCATCCTTTTTTCATTACGAAGGATTACTTCAGGTGCTTTAATTTCCAACAGTCTTTTCAAACGATTGTTGCGGATGATTACCCGGCGATACAAGTCGTTCAGATCTGAGGAAGCAAAACGGCCACCATCCAATGGAACTAATGGACGAAGTTCTGGTGGGATAACAGGAATGTATTGCATTACCATCCACTCCGGACGGTTGTTGATTCTTGTATTAGCATCACGGAAACTTTCAACTACGCTCAATCTCTTCAGTGCATCGGCTTTACGCTGCTGTGATGTTTCATTAGCTGCTGCATGGCGAAGATCAAAACTCAATTGATCAAGGTCAAGCCTTTCCAGCATTGCATGTACAGCTTCTGCACCCATCTTGGCGATGAATTTTTCAGGATCATCGTCTGGCAACATTTGATTTTCCTTTGGCAGGGTATCCAGGATATCCAGGTACTCTTCTTCTGTAAGTAAGTCAGCATAATTCTGACCCTTATCAGCACGCAGGCCGGGTTGAATGACTACAAAACGTTCGTAGTACACAATGGTTTCCAGCTTTTTTGAGCTCATGCCCAGCAGGTAACCAATTTTATTAGGCAAAGATTTAAAGTACCAGATATGCACAACCGGAACCACGAGCTTAATGTGGCCCATTCTTTCCCGGCGTACTTTTTTTTCTGTTACCTCCACACCGCAGCGATCGCACACAATGCCTTTGTAGCGAATGCGCTTATACTTTCCGCAGGCACATTCGTAATCCTTCACCGGGCCAAAAATCCGCTCGCAAAACAAACCATCTCTTTCTGGCTTGTAAGTACGGTAGTTGATGGTTTCCGGCTTTAACACTTCACCATAGCTTCTTTCCAAAATGCTATCTGGCGAAGCCAAACCAATGGTGATTTGGGAGAAAGATGCCCTGGGACGGTTTTCTTTTTTAAATGCCATTTGTAATTTGTTATTTAAATTATGATCATGCTGTTTTTTATGGCAGCATTTCTAAATACTTTTTGTTGCCGATGTTCGCCTGTTTTACCAGGGGCTCCGTATCATGCAAAAATGCTCCTCCCAAAACTTTCTCGTACAAAGCGATATAGCCTTTTGCCATTAGCGCAGCATTGAAAAGGTCGGCAGCATACGCATGGCATTGTGCCGGAGAATATGCCGAAGCATTCTTGAGGGCCGCTGCTAATGTGCTTTCACTGTTGCTTAAAAAACCAACTTCAGCGGGCACTAATTCTGGTAGCGAGCCATACGGTGTTGCAAACACCGGACATCCAAAATATAAGCTCTCTATAATGGCCAGCCCAAATGGCTCATGCCATAGCACTGGAAAAAGGAGGCCCTTACTTTGTAATAAAAAGAACTGCTTTTGTGCATCGGTTACTTTTCCCTTAAAGCTTACATGCATATCTGGTGTAAAGCGGAAACCCATATTAAAGTTGATCCTGCTACCGCCAAGTACTGCCAGCTTTTCTTTGGCCATACGAGTAATCCTAATGGCTCCCTTCACGTTTTTAACCTTCCACGATGCATTGGCTAAAAAATGAAAGTATTTTCCAGGGTGATTTGCAAAATTGCCGGGCGAGCCATAGTTGCTCCAATCCAAACCATTGTACACAAACACTTCTCCACCATGGCGACGGGCATGATCTGCCGAAATAAAAACAGTATTTCTGTGTAGCCTGCAGGCATAATTGATATTGCCATGCAGCGTAGAAATAAACGGCTTTTGTATCTGATCACCGCCGGGTGGAATGCCGTTGTAGTGTACTACATCTGCAAATTCCGGAACCTGTACTTCAAAGGACTGTTGCTTGTTAAGCACAAGCATATTTGTTGCAAATTCGCAAACCGAGCCTTCAGCGGCCATAAAGCTCACCTTGTGCCCGGCTTGTACAAGCGCTTTACCCAGTCCCCAGATCACCCGTTGTGTGCCGCCATACTTTTCCGCAGGAATTTTTGATTGCGTAACGATCAGTATATGCATTAGCACACGAGTTTTCTAACTGGCAGCAAAGCGCCAGGCAATGCTTATTCAAATTTAAGGTCTAAACCAAGGCCTCTTAATTCATGTACAAGTACATTGAATGATTCAGGAATACCTGGTCTTGGAATGTTATCGCCTTTCACGATAGCTTCATATGTTTTAGCCCTTCCGATAATATCATCAGATTTAAGGGTGAGCAGTTCCTGCAAAATGTTGGATGCACCATAAGCTTCCAGTGCCCACACCTCCATTTCACCAAAACGCTGACCACCAAATTGTGCTTTACCACCCAGCGGTTGCTGTGTAATTAGACTGTATGGCCCGATAGACCTTGCGTGCATCTTATCATCTACCATGTGGTGCAGTTTAATCATATAGATAATGCCCACCGTAGCACGCTGGTCAAAGCGGTCTCCGGTTTCACCATCATACAAGTAAGTGTGACCAAACTTAGGCAAGCCTGCCTCCTTAATGCGCTCATCAATTTCTTCTACACTTGCACCATCAAAAATTGGTGTGGCAAAGCGTACTCCCAATTTATCTCCTGCCCATCCTAACACGGTTTCATAAATCTGCCCGAGGTTCATACGACTTGGTACACCCAATGGATTCAGTACAATATCTACCGGAGTTCCATCTTCCAGGAACGGCATATCTTCATGACGCACAATCTTGGCAACGATACCCTTGTTTCCGTGACGGCCGGCCATCTTATCTCCCACTTTCAGTTTCCGCTTTACAGCCATGTACACTTTTGCAAGTTTCAACACACCTGCGGGTAATTCATCTCCAATAGAAATGTTGAACTTCTCTCTCTTGTAGCGACCAAGTTCTTCATTGTACTTGATGTTGTAGTTGTGCAGCAAAGTATTGATATGATCATCAATTTTC
>DGQO01000219.1 GCA_002400445.1 Chitinophagaceae bacterium UBA4412 | reverse complement strand
GACTCCCTTCCCGAAGTCTTTTCTTCCATCCATGTGCCTATGAACGGAAGCTTCTGGAAAAAGCTGATGGCCTTTGCCGGGCCCGGCCTCCTGGTAGCAGTGGGCTATATGGATCCGGGAAATTGGGCAACGGATATTGCCGGCGGTTCACAATTTGGCTATACGCTGCTCTCCGTGATTCTCATTTCTAACTTCTTTGCTATCGTACTGCAGCATCTTTCTATAAAGCTGGGTGTGGTGGCAGAGAGAGACCTGGCACAGGCTTGCCGGGATCATTATTCGCCGGCAGCAAATTTTGTATTATGGATTCTTTGCGAAATAGCTATTGCTGCCTGTGACCTTGCAGAAGTGATCGGATCTGCCATTGCGCTAAACATTCTTTTTGGTATTCCCCTGGCCTGGGGCGTTGTAATTACCGGACTTGATGTGCTGATCATTTTGTTTTTTCAATACAAAGGTTTCAGGTTAATTGAAAGTATTGTTGCAGGTCTCATCTTTGTGATTCTCGTTTGCTTTATTTATGACGTCATCAAATCAAGGCCAGATATTTTCCCCATGCTTGCCGGCCTCATTCCCAGCACAGAAGTAGTTACCAACCCATCCATGCTCTATATTGCCATTGGCATTCTGGGTGCCACGGTAATGCCGCATAATCTTTATTTGCACAGTAGTATTGTGCAAACCCGCAACTATCCCAGGAATATTGAGGGTAAAAAAATGGCTATAAAATTTGCAACCATCGACAGTTCTGTTTCCCTGCTGCTTGCGTTCTTTATTAATGCTGCAATCCTCATTGTGGCAGCAGCTACTTTTCACACTTCGGGCCATCATGAAGTGGCAGACATTATGGATGCGCATAAATTACTCACTCCATTGCTGGGCACTACACTGGCCAGCACTTTCTTTGCCGTAGCTCTGCTGGCCTCTGGCCAAAACTCTACGCTTACAGGCACACTTGCCGGGCAGATTGTGATGGAAGGCTTTTTAAATATCAGGCTGAAACCCTGGGTTCGCAGGCTTATCACCCGGCTCATTGCGATTATTCCTGCGCTCATTGTAGCCATTTTATATGGCGAAGCTGGCACCGCAGAACTATTGGTACTTAGCCAGGTGATCTTATCCATGCAATTGAGTTTCGCTGTAATACCGCTGGTACTCTTCACCAATAGTAAAGCCAAGATGGGTCAATTTGTAAATAAGCCGGTTTTAAAAATTGCTATTGGCTTAATCTCCTTAATTATTCTTGCGCTGAATATTTATTTGCTGGCGGATACGCTGTTTTGATACATGGATAGAGGTATTACCCTGGCTACCAAAAGAATTTTGATGTAAAAAGAATATCACTAATCGCTAAAATTTCGTCCAGCTTTTCCACCAGGTATCACCCACGGCACAAGCGCCTTTATAAGCTACGCTTGCAAAGCCTGAAGACAGTTTAGCATTTGCGAAATTTGCACCCGATGCGGCTGGCGAGTTGGGGGCAGGATTAAAATCTGGTGAGTTATAGTCAAATGGCGATAGCAAACCTACTTCTGCATTGGTTGAATATATGCTGTTATTGTATAAAGGAGTATTAAACCATGTGTTAATGGTGGCCATTGTATTGGCCACTGCTGGTAAGTTGGTGTTTCCGGCAATACTATAAGAAACAGGAATAGGGCAGCCGGAAATAATATTGTTTTGCACGAATAATGATGCAGGAATATTATTGTCTGTGGGTATACCTTTAGTTGCATCAATGTATAGCCCTACTGGAAAACCCATAATGATAGAATTAAACAAAGACAATGTGGAGTTTCTCCTTATTTGGGCGCCCCATTTATAATAGCTGCTGTTTCCAACATTGTTTAAAGTAGCCTTTGGCCCCATTACGGTCATATTAGAAAACACAGCACTTGTTTGAGGAACGAGTGAACTTCCATTAGCGTCATTATCACTTTCAAAAGCTTCACTGTTTGAAATGTCTGCCACTGCTGAATCCCTTAACGCAATACCGAATTGCACTTTTCCGCTAAATCCATTATCCGTATCAAAATCATCATCCAGTGTGCGATAGGAGATGAGGTGTTTACAATTTACCGTTCCGCCAAACCATTCAAAGGAATCGTCATTAGCATAGGAAACCTGCACATAATCTACCACCGTGCTGCTGCCTACTCCACCAAAGGTTAAGCCGTTAATTTCTTTATCTGGCAAAAATGCAAAACCCGCATATTCGATTCTTACATATCTTAAAATACCACTGTTATCAGCCGGGTTTTGTGCTTGTGTTGATGGAGTGCCATAAAGACCAAGCCCATCGCTATTATTAATCCCACCTTCAATTTCTCCGATGCCTTGTACCCCATTAAATGAAGCATTTGTAGGTGCATTTCCCAGGATTACTAATCCAGCCCAGTCTCCTCTCACCGGGCGGTCAGCTTCCGAAGTGAAAACGATCGGTTTATCCACAGTGCCATCCGCAATAATCTTACAACTACGGGTAATAATCAGACCTCCATTTTTACCGGCCTCTCCTACGATTTTCGTTCCCGGCTCTATCGTTAATATTGCACCGTTTGTTACATAAACCAGCCCCCGTAATTTGTAGATGTGAGCGGCCTTTAAGGTTCGATTTGCCGTGATCCTGCCTTCGAGAATAGTATTTTCATTTCCATTGGTATTCCCAGGGATTACCATATTACCGTCTACTTGAATTTTTCTACAGCCGGTGGGAAGCGTGGTAGCTATTAATGCACCGTACAACAATAATTTTTTCATTTTTTATACTGATTTTTTGGTAAATGACTATTTAAAATGATAGGCAAAACTGGCACTAACTGTAGTGCCCAATTTGCGACGGATAGCAAAAGCATCATCGCCTGCAGAATATTTTTTATCACGATTTAAATCGTTGTAGAAAATAGCTGGCGTATTAAGAACATCGGAGATACTCAGTTTCACTTCCCCTTTTTTATGCAGCACTTTCCTGGCAATCTGAACATCAAGCAGCGGGCGAGGATTCTCCCAGATGGGTGGCTGATCATTTCCGCCCACATATGCTATTCTCCTGCCAATAAGATTAAATAACAGCGTCGTGCTCAACCCAAGTTTCTGCAAATCATAATATACAGATGCATTGAGGAGATATGGGCTTTGACCCTGCATAGGACGCTCTTCATCATCTCCAATTTTAGATACCCTGTTGTAGATGTAAGACAAATTTCCCTGTAGCGTAAAGTTTTTCATAGAAGGCAAAAAAGACAGGCGCTTCCTAAATTCAAGCTCGGCTCCAAAACTATTAGCCTCTTTAGCATTTAGAAAATTGTAAGTACTTGCTCCGCCCGAGCTTGCATTGAAGACCGCTTCTATAGGATGTTGAAAATATTTATAAAAGCCACCAATGGTAATCAGCTCTCCCTCTTGGGGGTATAACTCATAACGTAAATCAAAATTGGAAACTTTTGTTCTCATTAAACCAGCAAATCCGGCAATTGTAGCTCCCATATCAAAATCATAAAACTGGAAATTGCTCAATTCTCTAAATTCTGGTCGCACAACCGTTTGGGAGGCAGAGAGGCGAATATTTGTGCGGGTATCTGTCTTATAAGTGATGTTTATACCTGGCAAATAATCGGTAACCATGCTGTGTACGTGGCGGGGATCGCTTTTCTTCATGCTCCCAATAACCTGATCAAAGTTTTCTATACGCATGCCCCAAACGATCCTGAGCCGGCTGGCTATCTGCTGATCAAACTGAAGAAAGCCGGCATTTAAAATAGAGTTAGCCACATAACGATAGCTGTTTCCTGCGAGTTCATTAAAGGCAAACCGATTATCTGTTCCGTTACCAAAATTGATTGCATTAAAAATCTCATCTGCCGGCAAAGCCCTCAGTGCCTCGTTATCTGCAGGCAGATAAATAGCGAAAGGCCTTGAATCAAAAAGCCTGTCTTTTACCTGGAAAAAATAGCCGGCTTTTATCGTTTGATCCTGGCTATTTACTTGTATAGCTTTCGCAATATCTGCACCGGTAGTGTACACATAATCATTTAAAAAGCCATAGTAACGGCTACCGCTTTTTTGAGATGCGTTTGAAGCTCCAATAGCTGCCAGGAAAGGCTGCGATGATTCACTGTTAAGCTGGGTGTATTGAAGTCTCCGCTGATCAGGAATGTATTGATCCAGAATATTAAAACTTCCGAACCAGTGAAATTTTACACCTAAGTTGCGCAGGGTATGATCGCCTGCAAGTTGAGTATTAAAAAAAGTATTTGCTTTAAAGGCAAGCTCTGTTGCAATCACATTATCGCCAAGGGGCGAAGCGCTTCCGTCAAAATCTTTTCCAGTTCTAAGTGTTGTATAATCACTGCTGTTTACATTTAAAATATTTTTGAAAGAAATCCTGTTGAGGTCATTAAGTTGCAGCGTAAGGTTTGCGAGGGCGCCGGCCATTACAACATTGCTATATTTAGCATTGTTGTATTCAAAACTCAAATTTGCCGTGCTGTTTTCGAAAGTATTAATGCGGTTCTCATAGTTAAGTACCCTGGCGGACCTGTTATAGATTAAAGAAAAAATGGCGGCCAGCTTTTGACGATTTCCTAATCGTAAATTAAATCCACCATTTAATTGGAGGCTTTGGTTTAAAGTAGAAAAAGCATTTGACCCCGCTTGCTGCGCCTGCCAAATATTTTTAAACTCTTTTGCATAGGCCGTTTTTTCTCCCTGGCTTAATGAGGCAAAACCTCCTTTCATAGGCAGGTTCGAAGGAAGGGCCCTCGTACCATCATCATACCCAAGAAAATCAGTATTGCCGCCTGAGTAGGTATAAAAAGGGTTATTAATGGTTTGCGTATTAAATCCGGTGCCCACCTGCACCTGTAAAAAATTTTTAGAAGGCACGTCCTTCGTATTCACCTGCAATAATCCCCCAGCCCATTCCCCTGGAAACTCTGGCAAAAATGTTTTGTTGATGATAATATTATCTATCATTCCGGAAGGAATAATATCAAACCCAAATGTCTTTCGATCTGGTTCTGTACTGCTCATCAATACACCATTCAGCAATGCCTGGTTGTACCGGTCAGCCAGGCCTCTCACTACTAAATATTTTCCTTCCTGCACACTTGCGCCAGTCACTCTTTTCAAAACTTCCCCAGTGTTTTTATCTGGTGAGCGCCTGATAGCCTCGGCTGAAATTACTTGGGCAACTGCCGCTGTATTTTTTTGAAATGCTATTAGCGCTGCTGCAGTTTCCTTCTTAGCGTTGCTTACTGCTCTTATAACGACAGCCTCCTCCGTTTTTTCCCTCAGCACCAGGGCCACATCTTGCGTGGTTACTCTGCCTGCTGTTACTTCAATGTCATCAATTTGCTGCGTAATACCGCTGTAGCTGAAGATGAGCGAATTTTGTGGAGCGGCGGGAACCTCCAGAATAAAGTAGCCACTCTGATTGGTAAAGGTTCCCGCTTTGGTAGCTTTATTCAATACAGAAACTCCGGCAAGAGGCGCACCAGCCCGGGCGTCTGTTACTCTCCCTTCAATTTTTCCTTTTTGAGCAACTAACCCTGTAGTAATAAGTAAACATTGTAAGAGTAAAAGTACATTTCGCATGTGTTTGCTTTTGCCAGCAAAGAAACAGGTGCAACATTATCCCAGCATTGCCTAAAGATTATCACATTGTTATGGAAGTATTACCTAAATGTGGCCTAGTGCGTAAAGAGATAAGAACTATTGGTACTTAGCCAGGTGATCTTATCCATGCAATTGAGTACTTTTCACCAATAGCAAAGCCAAGAAGGGCCAATTTGTAAATAAGCCGGTTTTAAAAATTGCTATTGGCTTAATCTCCTTAATTATTCTTGCGCTGAATATTTATTTGCTGGCGGATACGCTGTTTTAAAGCAACTTCTAAAAAAGATAAAGCTGCTAAACGCAGAAGTTTAAAAAATCAACCCCATTAAAGACTTGAGGTGCCTGTTTTCTAAAAACGGAATTGCAACCTTAGAGTAAGTACATCATCGTTTATATCTTTTTTAAAATCCAGGAGAGAAGTAAGCTCATTTACCGGGTGCGCATAGTAGCACAGGAATTTTGCATTGGCATTTATCGTGTAAATATAACCTGCGCCCAAGGTGCTGTATTTTAGGTCTGCAAGGGAAAAGCCCCTGGCAGCACCTACGCCCTTTTCACTCACTTTTGTATTGGGGTCATACCAGTCATATTTAATCAGCAGTTGGTGGTTAGACTTCTTTAATTGTTGCACAAAGTAAAAATATCCACCACTAAAGTTTCTTTGATAAAATCCGTCATACCCGTTTAGCAGTGCGGTCGGAGTTTCGCTGCTTAAAGCAGTGCCGGTTTGCATGCCCATAATATACTCTGCCCGCACAATAGTACTGCCGAGCCCAGAGCTTATTTTAAGCTGGGCATCTGCACCATAATAGTTCCGGGGGGAAATGCTGCCTTTATTTCTGGTACTGGAATCTACACTCACATAGGTTAGCGCAGGGGTTGCAATTGTTTTGTAGATGTAGGGGGTATTATGCTGCAAGCCGCCGTATAGTACTGACAATCCACCGCTCCACTCCATTGTTGTTGATATTTTTTGTGGTTTAAGTGCGAGCCTGCCAATAAGATCTTTGTGGTTATCAAAATCGCCGGAGGCGGTTATCCCCTCCCCATTAAATAAGCCGAGGTCTGCTTTAAAAAGTTTCCAGGCGCCACTATGATTCTGCAAATCCAGGGTACCCATGATTCCGAGGTCTCTTTCTCCTTTCATCAGCACCTGGCTCATCCTGCCTCGCTCGGGGCTTTCTCTCTCGCTGCTGCTCAGGTTGATTTCATAACCAAAGGGGCGGGCAAACATGCCGGCAGTAAGTGATAACTGCCTTGATTCATTATTGAAAATACGACCCCAAACATCTCTCACAGAAAAACTTCTTTCATTGGCATCAAATTGAAAAACAAACTGAACAGCCGGCCCCTTGCCTGGCACACGGATATAATCAAGCTTCACCCTGCTGCGCCTGAGCATGAAGCGATTACTTACCCCAGGTGCAAAATTGCCCCCTTCCACCGTTTGAGTTCCTTTTTGGGTAGCCCACTGAAATTGAGGCTGGATATAACCTCCCAGCTTGAGAAAACCGTTCTGCCCGGATTGATTCAGCAACCTTAGTCCGGGGGTTGTACTGGTGTCTAGATCCATCAGAAACTGGCCATACCCTGCGCCTGTTACCATTGAAAAAAGCGTAAAAATCAATATTTGCTTCAACCTCTTAAGTTTTATAAGTGCGTAAAAAAAAACAAATTATACTGGTAAGGCTGTTACCAAATTATTACCAATTATATTTAGGCAAGTAAATTAAGTTAAGCCTTTATTTTTGCGCAAAATTATCAAGCATGGCAGGTATCAATTCAATTCTAAAGATTTTTCTCCCTAAAGACAGAATCTTTTTCCAGTTGTTTGAAAACGTGGCGGAAGAACTGGTAAAAATGGGTGACAAACTTAAAGAAGTGGTAAGTGAACCCGATTTTGACAAACGGGGAAAGCTTATTAAAGAGATGGAGGATATGGAGCATGTGAATGATGAA
>DGQO01000181.1 GCA_002400445.1 Chitinophagaceae bacterium UBA4412 | reverse complement strand
TCGCCTGATTGAATCGAATATGCAGATTAACTTATATCACGTGCCTGAATGACTTATATCATAAGCTAAATTTTTAAGTAAGGCTAATTTCATGGCTTCAATTTTTTAATCAGACAACAATTTCAAACCTAGAAAAATGAGAAAAGAATATTGGATAAATGTAAAAAACGCCGACAACCGCCTGGTGATTTATCTGAACGGGGAAACGGTGTGGGATAGTGGTATTACCCGCCAGGATAAAGACATCAACGCCTTTATCAATATCACTGAAGAACTCGTAGCACATATTAAGCACACCAGCGAGTTGATCTTTGAAGGATACAATGATACTTATGTGCCGGACGGGAATGGAAAAGGCGATAACCCCTGGCATTTTAATTACCGGGTGTTTACCAGGGTTGTAGATGCAACAGGTACTGTGGTAGCAGAAATAGACATGATAAAACCTTACGACGAGCAGCATACTTCCAATCCAAATGTGCAGGCGATTAACAACTGCTACCAGATCACCCGCAAAGACGGAGAATTTAAAGTGGTCTCCAACTCTCTCTCTCAGAATTATACCAGCTAAGCATATCCGGTTTCCTCGCAACAGCAGGAAACCGGTTTCTTTTTCAGGATTTATTTTTTTACATCAATAACAAAAAATTACATGGCACTACAGAAAAAATCTTCGAAGTATGTATATTATTTCGGAGGCGGAAAAGCAGACGGAAACGAATCAATGAAAAACTTACTCGGTGGTAAAGGCGCTAACCTCGCTGAAATGGCGGGGCATCCTAATTTGAAATTACCGGTACCCCCGGGCTTTACCCTCACCACAGATGTGTGCACTTATTACTATAATAATAAAAGAAAATATCCCCCGGAATTATTAGCACAGGCACAAAAAGCCATGCTGGCCGTAGAAAAGGAAATGGGCAAAAAGTTTGGTGATGTAAAAAATCCACTCCTTGTTTCCGTGCGCAGTGGTGCACGTAAATCAATGCCGGGCATGATGGAAACAGTACTGGATATCGGCCTGAATGAAAAAACAATTGAAGGTGTAATTGCACAATCTGGCGACGCACGCTTTGCTTATGATGCATATCGCCGCCTCATCATGATGTATGCTGATGTGGTGATGGAAAAAGCCGCAGGCATAGAAGTGAAACCCGGCAAAGGCATCCGTAAACAATTGGATGAGAAGCTGGAGAAACTAAAAGAAAAGAAAGGTTATAAAATCGATACAGATCTTACTGTTGACGATTTGAAGGCCCTGGTTAAAGATTTTAAAGCCACTATTATAAAAGTGCTGGGCAAGCCCTTTCCAGAAAATCCACAGGAACAACTCTGGGGCAGTATCGGTGCTGTATTTGCCAGTTGGAGTGGTAAGCGTGCCGTAGAATATCGCCGCATCGAAAAAATTCCCGATGAGTGGGGAACTGCTGTAAACGTGCAGGCCATGGTGTTTGGCAATATGGGAGACGATAGCGCAACAGGTGTTGCATTTACCCGTAACCCAGGCACAGGCGAAAATCATTTCTATGGGGAGTACCTGCTCAATGCTCAGGGAGAAGATGTGGTAGCCGGTATACGCACGCCCGCACCCGTGAATGATTATTCTAAAAATGATCATAGCCGCGACTTGCCTACATTAGAAGAGCTGATGCCTAAGCCTTATAAAGAACTGTATGACATTCAAAAAAGGTTGGAACGCCATTATAAAGACATGCAGGACATTGAGTTTACCATTGAAAAAGGAAAACTGTATATGCTACAATGCCGCATAGGTAAGCGTAATGGTATTGCGGCCGTGCGTATTGCAAGTGATATGTACAATGCCAAATCAATTGATCGGCAAACGGCTGTAATGCGTGTGGCCCCAAATCAATTGGTAGAACTCCTCTTACCGATGTTGGATCCTGATGTTCAAAAAGTAACGAGACCGATCGCTAAGGGTTTGCCTGCCGGACCCGGCGGTGCAAAAGGCCGTGTGGTATTTACTTCTCATGAAGCCGTAGAGTGGGCTGCCAAAGGCGAGCAGGTAATCCTGGTAAGGGAAGAAACCTCTCCGGAAGATGTGGATGGTATGCATAAAAGCCAGGCCATTTTAACGACCAAAGGCGGTATGACATCTCATGCAGCATTGGTAGCAAGAGGCTGGGGTAAGTGTTGCATCGTAGGATGTACGGATATTGAAATACATGCTGAAACAAAATCCTTTAAGGCTAATGATGGTTCGCTCATTCATGAAGGCGATTGGTTGAGCCTGGATGGTACAAAAGGTTTTGTGTACAAAGGAAGTCTTCCACTCGTGGATGTGGACCTGGAAAAAAACCTGTCTTACAAAAACCTGATGAAACTGGTAGATAAAACCAAAGTAATGGGTGTGCGCACAAATGCTGAAACGCCTGAAGATGCAACTACAGGCGTAAAGTTTGGTGCAGAAGGTATCGGCTTGTTTCGTACAGAACATATGTTTTATGGCGTAGGAAGCGATGAACCCTTGTTTTTACTTCGCAAAATGATTGTAAGTAAAACGGAGAAAGAGCGCCGGGAAGCACTGAATGGTTTGTTCAAATATGTGAAAAAAGACATCAAAGAAACACTTGATGTTATGGCAGGCCATCCGGTTACCATTCGCTTGCTCGATCCGCCATTGCATGAGTTTGTACCGCATGATGCAGCGAAACTGCAGGAATTGAGCAAAGAACTTGGTGTGAGCATGAGTGTTTTAAAGCGCCGTGTGCTTGCTTTACACGAAAATAATCCCATGCTGGGCCACCGCGGTGTACGCCTTGGTATCAGCTACCCGGAAATTACAGAAATGCAGATCAGGGCTATTTTTGAAGCCGCTGTAGAGCTCACTAAAAAAGGTAAAAAGGTGATGCCCGAAATTATGGTGCCTGTTACCTGCGGTAAGCACGAACTGCGCCATCAAAAAGCAATTGTAGACATTGTTTATAAAGAAGTTTGTGAGAAATACGGCGTGAAGAAAATTCCTTACCTGTATGGCACCATGATCGAAATTCCAAGGGCTGCCCTCAAGGCAGACAGCATGGCAGAAGAAGCAGACTTTTTCAGCTTTGGTACCAATGACCTTACACAAATGAGTTTTGGTTTTAGCCGGGATGATATCGGCGGCTTCCTGCCTAAATACCTTGACCTGAAACTCCTGGCAGCCGATCCGTTCCAAACAATTGATCAGAGCGGTGTGGGCGAATTGATCAAGCTTGGTGTAGAGCGGGGTAGGAAAACAAAACCAAACCTGAAGATTGGTATTTGTGGTGAGCATGGTGGTGACCCGGATAGCGTAGTGTTCTGCCACCGGATGGGGATGAACTATGTGAGCTGTTCTCCATTCCGTGTGCCAATTGCCAGGCTCGCAGCAGCTCAGGCCGCATTACAATATCCAAGAAAATAAACGTAGTTATTGATAAGCTAGAAACTAAAAGCACAATACTCCAATTGGTCTCAATTGGAGAACCAAATAAGCGAGGCCCTGCCGCACGGCAACTGGCCGGTTGGAATTCGACGTTGCAGAACGGTTTTAATACGATTCCGATTTAAGCTATTTGGAAAATTGATCCTCTCTCAACTCCGCCCGGTATTTTTATACCGGGCTCTTTTTTTATGCAGCCCTCCTCGCAACAGATAACATGAGAAATGCAGTTAAAGACTAAAAGGTCTTCTATTCGTCTAGCCTGAACCGTATGGTTTTCGCCATAATTGATCTTATCCCGATATCTCCGCTAAGCTGAAGACTTTTGCGATTTTTCTTTTTGCTGATCCAAAAAAATCTGGAGGACGGATCATTTACAACCCCTGATTAGCAGGGAAAATGACGGTGCGATTTACACTGTCAGTCTTTTAAAAAGCAGTTGTGAAGCGGGTTTCAAACGGTATAGACATCTTCGCCGGCAACCAGAATTTTTCTGTTCGGGTTGTGTTACCTGTCTTTCTGCCGTGGCGATAGAAACAGAAAGCAGCAAATTATACCAACTAAAAAAAATACGATTTTATTTTAATGCAAACAAAATTTCCTACTTTCAATTTAGCTTTTTGCCCCACCCATATTCTTTTCCAGATAATGAGACAAAATGTGTATTACCATTTGTTTATAAAATCTTTGCTATTCTTTCGTAGCAGGCATAACCCTGCAATGTGGTTTCCTTAAAATAACGCTGGGGATTTCGAGCCCGTAGTGTAGTTATTATATTCCAATGGTTTTTAGATACGAATATTAGCTTAAAACGGTTGCCCGGAACCGTTTCTCCTCCCATTTTGTACCCTGTCTTTTTGCACAGATCCTTTTCCTACTTAAAAACCTTGCTTTTAGAAAGCTGTGGTAAACCAATGCCCGGAATCTTGCTTCCAATGGCAGACTGCATCCAATTTTCTGCGAAATGCCTGGTATTGAAATCGCCATTTTTACCGCCAGACTGGAGCGTGGTATCGTTGATACTTACTGAGTGAAAGTGGCAGTTAGTTATAAGGATACAGGTAGATCGTTGCGAGCCTGCTGTTTTTAATCCTTGTTCTGCCATCCCTTTCTATACTATGCAAATACCAGCAAAGAGAGAAATAGTGCTATTTTTTATATACAACTTTCATCATCATAAAACTCAATCATGAAATCCTTCATTATTTTTTGCTGCAGCATTATCAGCATATCAGCTTCAGCTCAGTTTAACTACCCAGCAACGAAGACGGTGGATAGTACCGATACATACTTTGGCGTAACTTATCATGATCCATATCGCTGGATCGAACACATTGAAACGCCTGAAGTGGAAACCTGGTTTAAACAACAGGCAACTTACACGGATGGAATATTAAACTCGCTAAATGGCCGTGATGCACTCATTGCCGAATGGAAAAAGCTGGATAAACTTACCCCAGCTATGATAGGTTCACTTCGTTATGAAAACGGAAGACTATTTTATCGTAAAACAATGCCCGGAGAAAATGTAGGTAAAATATATTACCGGCAGGGTATGAATGGGCAGGAGCAATTACTTTTTGACCCCACCACCTATATTCCCGGTAAAACGCTTTCTGTGCAAAGTATAACGCCAAGCTATGATGGAAAAAAATTAGCTATCGCTTACTCGGAGCAGGGCGCTGAGGTTTCTACCATCAAAATCCTGGATGTAGATAGCAAAAAATTCTCAAAAGATGCTATTCCGGCCACGGGCGGATTTGGTGGATGGGCTTTTGACAACAAATCTTTCCTGTACATGTGGATCAGGTCGGCAGATAGCAAAGATCCTACGTCAAGATTAAGTCCAAAAACAAAGCAGCATGTCTTGAATGCAGATAACTCCACGGATAAAGATTATTTCAGTAATGGAAGCTACCCGGAACTGAAAATAGATCCTGCTGTTTATCCCTATGCGATGCTGGATAAAGATGCCCCTGATTATGTATTTGCGGGCGAAGGGACCGTGCAAAATGAAATGAAATTATATTATGCGCCCATTAGTGAATTTAATGCTGCGAAAATTAATTGGAAAGTTTTGTGCACTCCTGCAGATAAGATCGTACGGGGTATTGTTTTAAAAGGAGATGATGCATACGCCATAACCTATAACAATGCAAAAAACTATAAAGTAGTTAGTACCAGTTTAAAGAATCCCGATTGGAATAACGCTTCCACTATTGCTGCTGAACAAGCAAATAAAACCATTGAAGGCATTACTTCTTCTAAAGATTATTTATTCATTACTTACAGCGACGGTATTAATTCTTTTATTTCGAAATACAATTTTGCCACAAAGAAAACTTTCAACGTTAAATTACCTTTTACTGGTACAGCCTGGATAATGTGTTTTGATACAAAATCAAATAATTGTTTGCTGGAAATGACATCATGGAACAAGCCATTCACAGAATTCAATTACAACGCATCCACGGAAGCATTAACCCCGAGCAACTTGAACAAGCCGGCTGTCTATCCAAAAGCTTACCAGGAGCTGGTTACAGAAGAAGTAGAAGTAAAAGGACATGATGGAGTGATGATACCTCTTTCCATTGTACATAAGAAGGGAATAAAAATGGATGGCTCTAATGTATGCTTTATGGATGCCTATGGCGCTTATGGCATGAGTGCTACTCCTTATTTTAATGACATGATGAATTCACTTGCTGTCAAAGGCGTAGTTGTAGCCTATCCGCATGTGCGTGGTGGCAGCGAAAAAGGAGAGGCCTGGTACAAAGCCGGTTTTAAAACCACCAAACCAAATACCTGGAAAGACTTTATCAGTTGCGCCGAATACCTGGTACAAAAAGGATATACCGCACCCGAAAGACTTGCAGGCACAGGAACCAGCGCCGGCGGAATTTTAATCAGCAGGAGTATTACAGAAAGGCCTGACCTTTTTGCGGCAGCCATTTGTAATGTGGGATGCGCCAATGCAATGCGATTAGAATTTGGTGCAAATGGGCCCGTAAATATCCCGGAATTTGGCACCATAAAAGACAGTGTAGAAAGCCTGGCGTTATATGAAATGGACGGCATGCAGCATGTGGTAAAAGGAACAAAATATCCGGCCGTTATTGCTGTGGGTGGCTGGAACGATCCACGGGTTGTAGCCTGGCAGCCAGGAAAATTTGCCGCTGCCTTGCAAAATGCTACCAGTTCTCAAAAGCCTGTGCTGCTTAAAATAAATTATGACAATGGCCACTTTACCGAAGACAAAGAGGTGACCTATGCCAATTTCGCCAATCAGTTCGCCTTTGTTTTATGGCAGTGTGGCCACCCGGATTTTCAACTTAAAAAATAAGTTCTAAAAAAAACGCCTATCCAATGATATTAAAGTTTCCCATTTGCTCCCATGAAAGCAAGTGGGAAATTTTGACAATCAACATCTTTAATAGTGGCGATACGCATTCATTTTTACGACGAATGATATTAAAAAGATTAGGAATGATGCTCTCAATGTGCTCTTTTCCCAAATCATTAAAATAGAAAATTGCTAGTACAAAAAATAAGGCTCCTTCTTCTATTCGCTTCATGCACAGGGCTTCTTCATGCCCAACGGCCAACATCCGGCGACCAAAACGCAGTTCATCAAACCATCATCAACTTGTTTGATGCCTTATCAAACCGGGATACAGTAAGTCTTAAATTATCCTGTACTGCTGATATAGCGCTATATGAAAATGGCCAGGTATGGAATCTTGATACACTCATCAATAAGACGATCAGGCTAAATACTGCAACAGATTTTACCCGCATCAATACCATCAATTTTATAAGCACAACCATTAGTAAGAAAACTGCCTGGGTTACCTACCATAACCAGGCAGACTTTACCATGCATGGAAAGCAGGGAAATGTAAAATGGTTAGAAACTGTTGTTTTAGTAAAGGCGAAAAAGAGGTGGAAGATTAAAGTACTGCATTCAACAGTTATGAATTAGTAAACAATGTAAAAATAAATTTTATGAAAAAATATTCCGGCTATTTATCCTTCCTGGCTGAAGTGTAACCAAAACAGAAAATGCAAGCTCGATTTATGTTAATTAATCAGGCCGCCCATTACAAATCAGATCCGGGATTTTCCGCCATGGTTCG
>DGQO01000260.1:8214-8544 GCA_002400445.1 Chitinophagaceae bacterium UBA4412 | reverse complement strand
GGCAATGATTAAAACTATTGCCGGTGAAAATTGGAAGCAAATCCAGTTTGCCGGCTACAAAAATCTCCGTAAGAAATATGCCGTATCCAATATGGGCAGGGCAGCAAGCTACAGCAATGACCTGGCCACCGATGGCAAGCTGTTAAAGGGCTCGCTCACTTCGGGATACAGAACGCTGAACCTGCACGTAACCGAAGGCAACGGAACGGTGTACATCCACCGGGAAGTAGCCAGGCTGTTTTGCCCAAAAAAATCGGCGAAGTATAAATTCGTAATTCATTTAAACCACAAAAAAACGGATAACCATTATAAAAATTTAGCCTGGGCCAC
>DGQO01000260.1:0-8132 GCA_002400445.1 Chitinophagaceae bacterium UBA4412 | reverse complement strand
AAGCGGGGAGAACTGGGGCCGGGTGTGAGTTATTCTGCTTTTCTCTTTGGGTTTTTTGTAAAATAAACTTTACGCCTTTTGCGAAATAACCGTTATTCCTTTATAACACAAAGACCCACAAAGCCAGCACAAAATAAATCACAAAGTTTTTTTCGAAGCTCTCCATTTTAATACCAACGATGGCGCAGATATACAGCGTTGCTTTTTGTTCTGGCGAAACCGTAGCTTATAAATTTCCTTGAGCATTAAAGTCTAGAAAACTTTATTTCGAATAAACGGAACCGCTACAGATACGCCAATGCACATTTGCCTATGCTGCTTATCTGCGGCGGTAAGAAGCTAATCTTTATTGACCTATTAATTTTTATGACTCTTCGCCACCGTTGGTGCTCCTCCCGCCCCTTGTAGACGCCCTCGCCCCCCGATTTCTATCAGGGCGAGACAACCATAAGAGGATAACAATTTTTTTCTAACTTGTATTATGCGCTTCCCTTACCCAACAGACTGGCCTCAATTCTTCACAGCTTCCATTTATAACTGGCTTCCGCTACTTCATGAAGATAAATTCAAAAATATCATTGCAAGCAGCCTGCAAGCTGTTGACCATTTTTAAATACTTACTCATTATTTGGGATAATGTTTCGAAGCACTTCACACTTTCTGTCGCTGGAGACAACTCCAGACGACTGCGTCACAAATGATGGCGTGTAACAGCAACAGAGGGAAAAAGTATGTAGAAACGAATTAGCAAGACTGCAGATGGTATTTGGAGTAGCAGCCTCCGGTGTTTTATTAGACAGCAAATGATGAAAGTTGCGGTTGATTGAGTTGGGTTTATGTACTCTTCGTTACCGACATGATTCGGTTGCCCGGGTCTTATGCGAGACAGATCCGTGATACGCTAAAATTGCTAAGCTTATAAATACTTTTGATTACTTCCACCAAAAAATAATCATCCCGGTTCCACCAACCCCGGGATACACTCCGCCTGAAGACGGAATGGTAGTAGAGCTGTTATTGAAAATGGAAAATACAATAACAGCATTTTCATAATAAATATAATTACCAGGTTGACCGGGAATATTTGCGAAACCTACCGGTGCTCCTCCGGAGCCCAACTGGGTTGTCTGGGTAAAAATAGTAGCAGTTTTTTGGCCGAATGTATACATATCTGGTTTTCCGATATTGCCGGGAACATAAATGCCTGGTCGGCTGGAGACTGCAGGCGGAATGTTCACCGGGTAGTTAGTCCTTCCACTGCTAAAGGAAGCTGCGGCACCACCTTGGGCAACGAGCGTACCGCCCGGGATTTGCACCTCCGTATTACTGCCTGGGCCATTGTATCCGCCACCTATCCCGATTGTAAAAGCAATGTTGCTGCCAGCTGTTACGGCCTGAACGGTGCTGGCGTAACAGCCGCTTGTACCACCCATCCGGTCTGCATAACCGCTCCCCGCTCCCCATGCCTCCACCATAATTTCTGTAACGCCTGCCGGTACAGTCCAACTACCGCTTCCGGCAGTAAAAAACATTTTACTAAACTTGTAACCCGCAGAACTTCCCCAGGTTAATCCCGTACCGGTGCTCATAAGCACGCTGCCTGCCGGGCCTGTATTGCCATTTGCCAAAAGATTCCCGCTGATGTTCACATTACCATTTACGTCAAGCGGCTGGCTGGGAGTATTGGTCCCAATACCTACATTTTGTGCAAACAGAGCAGAAATGCTAGTTCCGGCAAGCAGAAAAATAATGATGAGTACTTTCATGATATTCAATTTTTGAAATTTTGACTACCAAAGTAGAAAAAATTTATGGTATTAAAGAAGGTAACTGCAATACCAAAACAGGTGGGAGAGTTCAGCTCCCGACAGCTAGCTTGGCGATAACGGCCTTTGTGTTAGACCCAATCAATTTGTTTAAATCATCTGTTGCGAGCTCTTCGAGGTAATGTTCCAGGTATTCTTGAACGGTATCTCCATCAAAAAAATTACTCTCCATATATTTCTTGTTGTTGAGGTCATGTATTCTTATGTTTTCGATAAAGTGCTGAACGATCTCCATCCTTCCGGGTTCAATAGTTTTGTTTTCAAAGTTTAGATCAACCTGGATTTGTGTATTATTAAAGTCGATATCAGCGTCATCATATTTTTCACTGCCTCGGTGCGTGGCGCACGCAACAATTTTCTTCTTTAAGCAAAGCCATTTTTACTCATCTTGCCAGCGCTTCTCTCCCCTGGCCATAAGCTAAGCCGAAATCGTTGTTGAAAATCGGAAATCTTTCACCCAGCAGCGTTGAGTAAACTTCCCGCTCTCTTAAATTAAGTTCCCATCTTTGCTGTCGAGTTTTCCCAAACAACCAACCCGCTATTAACATGGATAAGAGCATTCTTCATTTTCTGGCAAAACTGCAACTGCATAACGACCGCTCCTGGTTTGAAGCGAAACGGCAGGACTACGAAAAAGCCAGGGCTGCGTTTTTAATTAGCGTAGAAGAGATGATCCGGGAGCTGGGAAAATTTGAGCCGGCCATCGGAAATCTTCAGCCCAAAAATTGTGTCTTTCGTATAAACAGGGATGTGCGTTTTAGCAAAGACAAACGCCCCTATAAAAATAATATGGCCGCCTATTTTAATAAGGATGGCAAAGCGGGTGAAGGAGCAGGTTACTATATGCATATTGAGCCGGGTAAATCTTTTATCGGTGCGGGAATCTGGGTGCCGGAAAGCAAAATTTTGCAAAATATCCGGCAGGAACTAGATTACAATTTTCCCGCTTTTCAAAAAATTATTTCCCGTCCGGGATTAAAAAAGCATTTTCCCGCCGGCATAACACAAACGGACAAACTCCTTCGCCCACCCAAAGGCTACGACGCAGAAAATCCGGCCATTGAATTCCTGAAACTCAAGAGCTTCCTTTTTAGTAAAACTTATACGGATGCGGAACTGATGGATAAATCCTGGGTAAAATCTGCAGCAGCAGCTTTTAAATCCCTAAAACCATTTATTGATTTTTTAAACCAGGCTTTAGACTAAAAAAAATGGCCAGTGATAAACATCACCGGCCTTGCTTACCTCTGAAACCACAAGAAAAGCGTTGAGGTATATACCTATAAAATTAGAAATCAGTAAATAATTGTTGGATGATTGGAAGGCAAAATTAACTGCCGGGAAAGCTTTAGATAAGATATTATTGGAGAAAGCGTCTAACGAGGTAGGGCGTAAAAGTAGGGACTTTTCCGTAATAACTAAAGAAATTTTCCACTTTTTATAAAGCTTTTTTTATTTCCTGCTGCGCATAAGCCATGAGTTGTTCCTTTTTTCGCTTGTACCACCACTCGGGTGCAGTTTTTTTCATGAGGGTATCTATGCCACGCATACCAAAAAGACTCCACAAACCTTTGAACTTTCCCCCAAGGCTACCCTGCAATGCCCGCAGACTCACGGCAAATCCGGCATCTATATACTCCATATGGTGCCAGTAGCCGGCCGGCATAAACAAAGTATCGCCGTGTTCTAATATCAATTCATACCCTTCGGCTAGCCGGGTGGCTGGAAAGTTTTCATAATCAAAATCCTGCTGGTAATGCGCAAAATTGGCCAGGCTGAGCACTTCCCAGGGCTTACGATACAGTTTATGCTGTTCCTCAAAAGGAAAGAGCAAAACCCGCTTGCGCCCTATAAATTGCGTGTGCAGAATATGGCTCATGTCTATATCAAAATGCATATGTGTAATACTGCCCTGTCCTCCCACAAAGAGCATCGGGTATTTTTTTACAAATCCCGGCATCAGCTCATCCGGCCAGCTAAAGTCTTGTATTACTTCCGGCGCATGTTGAAAAATATTAAACAGGAATATGCGTAAATCGAGTGGCCCGGCTTTCACTTTTCGCAGGTAATCTCCAAACTTCATGTAGGCATCCGCCGTGTTAATAGGTGTATAAGAATCACTTTTTACATTATTATACACCCCAACTTCTTTATCTCCTACGGTATCAATGAAAAAATCCCAGTTCCATTTCTTAAAGGCGGGCCATTGCTTTGCCAGCCCTTTGATTACAACAGGAATTTTTGGATCATAATATTTCTGCTTAAAATCCTGTGGATCGATTTGTTCAACTACATCTACCTGCTTTAGGCGCATGGATAAAAATTTTGGAATGCCTAAAAATAGGAATTATCCGGAGGAATGTTTTTGAAAAAAACTAATTAACGTTAGTTTTGGATGCTATGGCAAAAATTCTTCCCGCCAGGAACGGTTCAAAAAAAGAAGTGATTTTAAAAAGCGCAGCATTACTGTTTCGCAGCCGGGGATATAAAGCTAGTTCTATGCGGGAGCTTGCCCTGCAATTGAACATTGAGGCACCAAGCTTATACAATCATATTGGCAGTAAAACCGAGTTGCTGGAAAGTATTTGTTTCTGGGTAGCAGATCAGTTTGCCGGGCATTTGCAGGAAGTGCAGGCAACAGACGATAGCGCCATTGCAAAATTGGAGCGCCTTATCCGCTTTCACATTCACACGGTGCTGCACCGGTTTGATGAACTTTATATCTCTAACCATGAATGGAAACATTTACCGCAGGTGGAGCAGAACCGCTACCTGGCTGCCCGCCAGGATTACGAAGCGGGCATGCTGGCCATTATTAAAGCCGGAGTGAAAAATAGGGAACTCAAAAAGGTCAATCCAAAAATTGCGCTCATTACTATACTGGCAGCGCTCCGGGGCCTGGAGCATGGGCAGCGCCTGCGGCAGGCATTTAATAGCGGCACGCTTGAAGAACAAATGGTAGAGCATCTTTTAAACGGAATTACAAAATAATATGGCTGTACATTTTCACCCGCTTAGGGTAAAAGAAGTGAGAAAGGAAACCGCTGATTGTGTAAGCGTAGTGTTTCATATTCCGGAGGAGCTAAGGCCGGAATATATTTTTGAACATGGGCAGAATATAACCCTGCGCACCAATATTGACGGAGAAGATTTACGTCGCTCCTATTCCATCTGCAGCTCCCCTGCAGAAGCGGAATTGAGGGTAGCCATTAAAAAAGTGGAAGGAGGCAAATTCTCTGTTTTTGCCAATGAAAAACTGCAAGCCGGCGATACCCTTCATGTGCTACCGCCCACAGGAAGGTTCAACAGTAAATTGCAGGAAAGCCAGGCAAAAAATTACCTGGCCATAGCCGCAGGCAGTGGCATTACGCCCATTATCTCCATCATCAAAACCACCTTGCTCACGGAGCCGGCCAGCAGCTTTACTTTATTGTATGGCAATAAAACCCGGGCCTCCATCATTTTCTTTGAAGCCCTGGAAGCGCTTAAAAATAAATACCTGCAGCGCTTCAATCTCATTCATGTACTGAGCCGGGAGCAAATGGAAAATCCACTGAATAATGGCAGAATTGACACCCACAAACTGGAGCAGGTGGCTCAACTCGTTCCGCTGCATACCATCGATGAATTTTTTGTGTGTGGCCCGGAAGCCATGATCTTTATGACGAAGGATTTTTTAGAAAAGCAAAACATCAGCAGCGATAAAATTCACTTTGAATTGTTTAATAGTGGCTTGCAAAAAACAAGGGTAACCAGCCCGGAAATCTTTCAGGCTGCGCCGGGCGCCCAGGTAGATATTACTGTAAAAGCAGATGGACGAATTATTCATTTTAAACATCCGATGGAGGATGATGTATCGCTCCTGGATGCAGCGCTGCAGCAAGGTGCCGACCTGCCTTTTGCCTGCAAAGGCGGAATGTGCTGCACCTGCAAAGCAAAACTGGAAGAAGGCAGCGTGCACATGGATGTATCCTGGGGCCTGGAAAAAGAAGAGATTGCACAAGGCTATATCCTCACTTGCCAGAGCCATCCCCGCTCAGAAAAAATTGTGGTAGATTTTGATATCAAGTAGCAGCGTAGTGAGTTGCAAACAATAATGTGTGCCCTTTGTTGAATATCAAAGCGGCTTTGCATATCCTCTTTTAACGGAAAGCAAGGCTAACGGCCGTTAGTTTATACTATCTTTATTTCAAACTGAAGACTATGGTAATGCAGGATTTTGAGAAGATTTTTCAGGGTCATATTGACCAGGAAATAAAAATTGAGCCTCGGGACTGGATGCCCGATGCTTACCGCAAAACCAATGTGCGGCAGATAAGCCAACATGCACACAGCGAAATTGTAGGTATGCTGCCCGAAGGCAACTGGATAAGCCGTGCGCCTTCGCTCAAAAGAAAAGCAATATTGCTGGCAAAAGTGCAGGATGAAGCAGGCCATGGGCTGTACTTGTATTCGGCAGCAGAAACCCTGGGCACCACCCGTGACCAGATGATTGCTGACCTGCACAGCGGGAAAGCAAAATATTCATCCATCTTTAATTATCCTACATTAACCTGGGCAGATATGGGTGCTGTGGGATGGCTTGTAGATGGGGCTGCTATCATGAACCAGGTGATGCTTTGCCGCACGAGTTATGGCCCTTATGCAAGGGCGATGGTGCGCATTTGCAAAGAAGAAAGTTTTCACCAGCGCCAGGGGTTTGAAAGCCTGATGGTACTGAGCCAGGGCACGCCGGAGCAAAGAGAAATGTGCCAGGATGCCATCAATCGCTGGTGGTGGCCCAGCCTCATGATGTTTGGCCCCAAAGACAGCGAAAGCACCAATAGCGATCAGAGCATGAAGTGGAAAATTAAACGCAAAACAAACGATGAGTTGCGCCAGAATTTTGTGGATATGATTGCAGAACAAGTGAAGGTACTGGGCATGACGCTGCCAGATGCTGATTTAAAATGGAATGAAGAGCGGCAGCACTATGATTTTGGCGAAATTAACTGGGATGAATTCTGGAACGTAGTAAAAGGAAATGGACCCTGCAATAAACAAAGACTTGATGCAAGAAGAAAAGCCCATGAAGATGGTGCCTGGGTAAGGGAAGCTGCAGTAGCCTATGCAGAAAAGAAAAAATTAAAAGAAAAAACTGCCTGATGAAAAAGCTGCTTATTTTCTTAGCGCCTGTTTTCCTGGTTGCATGTGATTATATACCGGGAATGCGCAAGGATCCTTACAACGGAATGGTTCGTTTACAAAAAGACAAAACAAACCTTGTAAAACTTTCAGACAAGATGGTCATTTTTGAAAGTACCTGTCGTGGTTGTGCTTTTGAAGAAACCACAAGGTTCGAAATATATGACAGCCTTGGCATCATCAAATTAGCAGATATCATAACCACAGATGATAGCCCGGATAATGTTGCGGGCGGCAGCATTAGCAAAGACATCATATTACTCCCACTTAAAACGGGCAAAACCACGATGAAGCTTTATAAGATATGGGACGATCAAACTGCATCCCAGGATTCTGGCCGCTATGTTTCTTATACAATAGCAGTGAGTAATAACTAATTTTCAAAACCTTATTGATATGAACAGTACCAATTTCATACAAAAATATTATTACGGCGACATACCTGATCAGCCCGGAGGAACACTACAACAAACTACGCAGGATGCACATGCCTGGCCATTGTGGGAAGTGTTCATTCGCAGCAAGCAGGGCCTCGATCATAAACATGCCGGCAGCCTGCACGCAGCCGATGCTACCATGGCCATTGAAAATGCCAGGGACGTGTACACCCGCCGGCAGGAAGGCGTAAGCATCTGGGTGGTAGAAAGCAAATACTTACATGCATCTAACCCTGATGATGCAGAAAGTTTTTACACCCCGGCAGAAGATAAAGTGTACCGCCACCCCACGTTTTATGATATTCCTCCGGAGGTGGGGCATATGTAGTTGATTGGTTAATTAGTTGATTAGTTGACTGATTGGTTAGTTGAATAGTTGATTAGTTGAATGGTTGATTAGTTGACTAGTTAGTTAGTTGATTAGTTGATTAGTTGGATGAGGGAGTACAAGAAATAGTTAGAGAGTTAAATAGTTGATTAGATCATGCAAATAGAAAATTAGTATGGATGCTCATCAGAATTTTACAAACTTAGATGTTTGGCAAAAGGCCAGGATACTAAAAAATGAAGTTTTCGAATTGGCGAAATCGTTCCCTTCAGATGAGAAATACAAATTAACCGATCAGATTATCAGGTCAACGAGGAGCATAAATGCTGCAATAGCAGAAGGGCATGGCAGATTTAC
>DGQO01000258.1 GCA_002400445.1 Chitinophagaceae bacterium UBA4412 | reverse complement strand
CTCAGTAGGTAATTGATATTTTTCCAGCAATAGCCTGCCCGTTTCTCCCTGTAATGCAGCAAACCTGAACTGCTTTTTTTTATCATGGCGGATCACGAATTGTACTGAACTATTGCACAGGTTGCACACGCCATCAAAAAGAATAATCGGTTCATCATTCATTGCTGCAAATTAAAACAAATGATATTGTTTGTGGGCTGTATTCGCCACGATGTTTTGAACGGCATCATCCAGGGAAGTATATTTAAATGCAAAGCCGGAAGCCGTTAATTTAGTTGGTACTACCCAGCGACTTTTAAGCACAAGTTCTGGTTCTGATCCTGCAATGGCTGCACCCAGTTTTAGCATCCAGGTAAATAATGGAAGGCCGCAGAAATGCCCGGTATGCTTTCGTATAGTCTTCATAAAAATATCATTGCTCACCGGCTCCGGGCTGCTGCAATTATACACACCTTCCATTTCTTTTTGCTCAAGGAGCCATGCTATAATGCGGCAGGTATCTTCAATATGTACCCAGCTATACATTTGCTTGCCGCTGCCCTGCCGGCCACCCAGGCCCCACTTTACCAGGTTAAAATATGGTTTTAAAATTCCACCGCTACCCAGCGTGATCGCCATTCTTAAAGCCACTTTTCGGGTAAAGGGCGTTCTCATGCGGAAAAATGCTTCTTCCCATTGCTTGCACACCTGCACGCTAAAATTATCTTCTGTTTCGCCCGTCAATTCATCCTGGGGCTTATCCATCGCATGCCTATAAATAGTGGCCGAAGATGCATTGATCCAAAGTTTTGGCGGGCGTGTACAATTTTGTATTGCCGCACCAAGCAATTGCGTGGGTACAATGCGACTGTTTATAATTGCCTGCCTGTTTTTACGGGTATACCGGCAGTTTACCGTTTTACCGCAAAGGTTAATAAGGATATCGGCACCATATATTTCTTTTGTCCAGTCTCCCAGGGTAAGTGCATCCCAAAGCACAAGCCGGATACCGGCAAGTGGCGGGGGTGCTTCCGTAGCGTTCGTGTTATTTTTTTCGCCAGGCACTCCCCGGGTTAAAATCACAACTTCAGTTCCTGCTCCTGCAAAATAGGTAGCGATACTTGTGCCCAAAAATCCAGTGCCTCCGGCGATAACGATCTTTTTCATGTACTCATTTTTTTAAGCGTTTTATTTAAGTGCAGCCAGTGGTCTTTTTAATTTTACATAGATTTCATTGTAGCATAAATAAGTATAGAAGATGGCCATGAAAGGTGCTGCAAACAACATCAGGTAAGCAACCAGCATCAGGAGCGCAGGAAGCATTGCGCCTAAAAGCGCTGCGACAATAACACCCAATACGAGATAATGATATACCCGGCGCCGGCTGCCTGCGGGCACAAACCATTTTTTTATTTCGTGTACGATCATGCTTGCTACTTGCCAGCCGCCCACCACAAAATATCCCAGCATTATACTTCCATCTCGGCGAATGAAAGCTAGTAAGACAAAGCTGGTCATCAGAGTCATGCTAATGATGAAATCAATCTGCTTAAATTTTTTCATGATTGTAGTTTTTAAAGTTTCAGAAAAAAATGAAACAACAGCGTTAAAAATTAGCCGGTTTTTAGCCGGCTTGGGTTTTTTATTTAATCATTTTAAGCAGCGAACTGGTAAACCAGTTTTCATCTGCTTTTATAAAAAGGTCCAGGGTTTTATCAGCTTGCTTACCCAGTTTTTTAATCTTACCTACCATCTCCGTAAACTGCTGAACTTCCTTATCCTTTTTATCTCCTTCTACATTCTCAAGCTGTGCCAGCAATTTGATCATTGGGTCTAACTCTCTCTTTTTTCTTTCTCTGATGATCTGCGTAGCCACTTTCCAGATATCTTTTTCTGCAGTGAAATACTCCTTGCGTTCCCCGGCCACAATCACCCTATCCACAAGGCCCCAGCCAATGAGATCACGGATATTCATATTCACATTTCCACGGCTAATGCTCAGTTGCTCCATGATATCATCCTGCGTGAGTGCTTCGGTACTCACAAGCAGCAAGGCATGTATTTGTGCCATGGTGCGGTTAATGCCCCATTGGGTGCCAAATGCTCCCCAGCTACTAATAAATTGTTGTTTGGCCTCTGCGAGTTTCATAAAATGAAGGTAGATAGAGTTTCTGAATTTTCAAAAAATAATGAAAGATAATTTTGTGCGGAAGGCTTAATTTTTTTGGAGCAGGATCAACAGTACTATGCCCTGCATGGTTTTCCCGCTTTGCACTGCTATGGCTTCGTTCCTCGCCATATCCGTTACAATCGGGGCTAGGCTAAGCTTGGGTTCGGTATCGGGCACCCACTTGTAAAGTCTTACAATACCTGGATATGGAAATCATCCGGCAAGAATTGTTTAAATACGTGAACACTTCCATGCTGCTGGATACAAAAAAATCCCGGCAGTGGGCCGGGAAAAATATGGTTCAGAAATCGGTATTGTTAGGATGCAAAATAAATAGCCATTTACGCAGGCTGGTTTTTCAAGCTCGCCATATCAATTACAAAGCGATATTTTACATCACTCCTGAGCATACGCTCATACGCTGTGTTGATGTCTTGCATATTGATAAGTTCAATGTCTGAAACGATATTATGCTCACCACAGAAATCCAGCAGTTCCTGTGTTTGTTCAATACCACCAATTAANNCCCACCAACACCAGCGTGCCGCCAGACTTTAAGGTAGTCACATAAGGATTAACATCGTGTACATACGGAACGGTGTCTATAATTAAATCGAATTTGTTGGCAACATTTTTCATGTGCGAATCGTCGGTGGAAATCACCACATGATCCGCCCCCAGTCTTTTCGCATCTGCTGTTTTACCAGGCGTCCTGGAAAATAGGGTTACTTCTGCACCAAGTCCTTTTGCTAGCTTTACTGCCATATGCCCAAGACCGCCCAAACCCACAACGGCCACCTTACTTTCTTTACTCACTTTCCAATGCCGCAATGGCGACCAGGTAGTGATACCAGCACAGAGCAAGGGAGACACAGCGGCCAGGTCCAGGTTTGCAGGAACTTTGAGTACAAAGCTTTCCTTTACTACAATCTTTTCTGAATATCCTCCGTATGTTCTGCCTTTTAAGTGCACATCAGGGCTGTTGTATGTGCCCACAAGCCCTTTTTCACAATATTGTTCTTCCTTGCAATTGGGGCAGTTGCAATCTACCATGCAGCCCACAGCGGCTATGTCTCCTACGCTAAATTTAGTAACGCCTGCACCCACTCCCGTTACTTTTCCCACGATCTCGTGCCCCGGAACAGCCGGGTAAACCGTTCCTCCCCAGTCATTGCGGGCCGTGTGTAAATCAGAATGACATACGCCACAATACAAAATTTCAATTTCTACATCATCGGGTAATGCATTTCTGCGTGGAATATTCATTTGCTCTAAATCGGCATCAGCGGCTTTTGTTCCAAAGGCTTTTACCTGCGTTGTTTCCATATATTGATTGTTTTTATACCTAGTGTTTTATACTTGTAAGGTAGTATTTCATGAGCTTAAAATGGGTAACAAATTTCAGTAGGTCCGAAGGAATCTGTAACAGGTTGCCGTTAATGATGATAGGTGCATTTTGAAGGGAACAAAAAATCCCGGCGCTGCGCCGGGATAATATTTTGTACCGAAGGAATCTGTTCTTATACGAGCATGGTTACCGGGTTCTCCACATACTTCTTCAACGTTTGCAGGAAACTCGCTCCCACAGCACCATCCACGCTGCGATGATCGCAACTCAGGGTAACTTTCATTACGTTTGTTACAGCAAAGCCATCTCCTTTTTTCACTACAATTTCTTTAATCCTACCCACAGCAAGAATAGCGCTATCTGGCGGATTGATGATGGCAGTAAACTCTTCAATGTCCATCATGCCTAGGTTAGAAATGGTAAATGTGTTTCCGCTAAACTCGTTTGGCTGCAGTTTTTTGTCTTTAGCTTTTCCGTATAAAGCCTTTGCTTCGGCAGCAATTTGTGATAATGTTTTTTGATCGGCAAAACGAATCACCGGTACAATCAATCCTTCTGGCATAGCCACCGCAGAGCCAATATGGATATGATGGTTCTGCCGAATGAAATCGCCCATCCAACTGCTGTTTACATCAGGATGCTGGCGCAGCGCAATGGCGCAGGCTTTAATGAGCATATCATTAAAAGAAATCTTTACGGGGCTCAGTTCATTCATGGCCGTTCGTGCTGCCATTGCATTATCCATGTTGAGTTCCATGGTAAGGTAAAAATGCGGTGCGGCAAACTTGCTCTCACCAAGGCGGCGGGCAATAACCTTACGCATTTGTGTGAGCGTTATATCTGTGTAGCCTTCTTCACCGGCAGGCATGAATGCAGCCACGGCCGGGGTAGCAGCACCCTCGGTTGCTTGCTTTGGTGCTTCTGCTGCAGGGGCAGCTTTATAGGCATCTACATCTTTTTTGGTGATGCGGCCACCATCGCCACTGCCATTTATTTTACGGAGTTCAATTCCTTTTTCTTCAGCTAATTTTTTTGCAAGTGGAGAGGCCTTAATCCTCTCATTTGACGAAACAGAAGGTGCAGTGGTTTCTGCTTTCGCCTGCCCATTGGCTGCAGGATCTGCAGGCTTTTCTTCCGTTGTTGATTGTGGTGCAGCAGTATTGGCACCAGATTTTTCCGCATTTACATAAGCAGATACATCTGTACCCGGCTTGCCTACGATGGCAATGATCTCATTTATTTTAGCAGCACTACCCGCTTCCACACCTATATATAGCAAAGTGCCTTCTTCATAACCCACTACTTCCATGGTGGCTTTGTCTGTTTCTACTTCTGCCAAAACATCGTCTGACTTCACAGCGTCTCCCACTTTTTTATTCCAGGAAACAATTTTTCCTTCGGTCATGGTATCACTTAGCAGTGGCATGCGAATTTCTTTCGCACCTTCAGGCAGCATAACTTTTCCGGCAGGGGCCGCTTGCGCTGCTGCGGGTTGAGCTGTTTCTTTGGGTGCTTCGGGCGCTGCTGTTTCTGCGGCTGCAGGAGCATCCCCATCCAGCAGAGACTTATAATCTTCCCCTTCTTTTCCTACTATTGCAATCACCTGGTTCACTTTGGCAGCCTGGCCTTCTGGCACACCGATATAAAGTAAAGTACCATCCACGTAACCATTCACCTCCATGGTAGCTTTATCTGTTTCTACTTCTGCGAGTACGTCATCTGCTTTTACTTTATCACCCACCTGCTTATTCCACGCAATAATTTTTCCTTCTGTCATGGTATCGCTGAGCAGCGGCATGCGAATTACTTCTGCCATAATCGTCTTTTGAAATTATTTGAAGCCCGAAATTAGTGCAAAAACAGGATATGGCCTGTGGTAAATGCATAGATAAATGGCTTTAACCTTAACCGAGGGTGACACTCAGTTTCATCCTATCTTTTAATATTTTAATGTTTGGATATTCTTCAAG
>DGQO01000093.1:28253-30126 GCA_002400445.1 Chitinophagaceae bacterium UBA4412 | reverse complement strand
GGGCATGGTGATGTCAAAGATCGTTGAGATAAAAATTGAAAGCAAATCACAACGGTAGCGTGATTGTCTTGCTACTGTCTTTCGGTGATGTCAAAGATCGTTGAGATAAAAATTGAAAGCAAATCACAACGCTCTTGTTACCACTGCAGCAGGCACACTTTTGCAATGCTGTTTTTACATTTTGGCATAAGCAAAGATGTGGTATGCGACCTGATGGGCATAGACAGAGCTACGGTGGAAGTATATGCGAAAATTACCGAAAACCTTAAGCAGCATGAAATGCAGAAGTGGGCAGCGCACACCATTAGCCATTAATAACAAAGAAATACGCTGGTTAACTAATTATTATAAACATCGCCACGTGGGCCAATCTTGACAATTACAATAGTAACTGTATGCGGTAACTGCCTACTCGATATTTGTATTGAGCATTGTGACTATGAAGCAGCTCGCCTATAGATGGATCTGCAGCAATTTGCTCTATCGCTTTTATGATTCGAAGTATAGTGATGGAAGATTGTTTTTGAAGATATTTTTTAGCGGCCTTTTCAATAACAATTTTATAGCTCATTATTTTCTGCGCTTGATGGTACTCAAAAGCTGCTTTTTTGCTTCTTCCCATGGCATGGTATCTCCTTTGCGAGCTTTGTCCATCTCGGCCAAATCCAACATATCTTCGATATACTTTGCATGATGCTTTAAACTCAGTTTTGCATGAGTTACCTTGCCAGAAGCGTTTTTGATCAATTGTAATCCTGCGACTTTTGCCATAATCAAATTTACAAATTTTTCTCTAAAAAAAGAGGCCAGCCATAGAGATGGCCGGCCGGTTTACCAAAACAACTGCATATGAGGTGATGTCAAAGATCGTTGAGATAATCCCCAACGATTTCGGTGGAAAGCCTTAACCATAATACCCTGACCTGTATTATATTTAGTATGGGCTCGTAAATGGGCAGCGAGAATCACGAACGGTTCGGGAGAAAGAAAATTCAACAGAGCCGTAAAAAATAAGAAATGCAGAAACACGGAGAATTACCATTGAACTTTCTATCTATGAAAGTCAATATGGCATATTGCGACTTGATAGACGCACAATGGGCGGTAACTCCGACCGAATTGTTGACGAAAAAGCAATTGGATTTATACAAAAAAGCAACTGACCTCCATCAGAAATTGAACTTACTAAAGTCCAAAGCCAATCTTCCCGGAATCTATCTAAGCCCTTGAGACAAATTCAAGTTGCGGTTTCCTTACCAGTGGATGGCAAAGATCGTTGAGATCATCCGGTAAGTCGGGGAAAGTGTTGTACACATATGCCGGCAGCTCTGGTTGCTTTTTCTTGAGCTCATTGGAAAATTTTGCAGTATCGTTTACATTTGTGTTCTTAATCAGCCACTACATATCAGGGTGCACTAAACATGCACGGCCTGACAGTAGTGACTGATTTATATATAAATTAATGCGCCTTCCTCAGCGTTATAGCTTGTCCTATATTGAAGAACTGCTTTCGCTTCAACTTGTCAAAATTTATTAAACTGTGAATGCAATGAGGTTTCATGTTTTCACCAACCCTTAGCACCATCGACAGACTCGAAATATTTTACGTACATACGTTAAAGTCTGTTGTCTATCGATGTGCTCGATATCTCATTTGGATGTGATTATTTTTCACTCCTTTAATAAGGTTCCACCTGCATCTTTATTATCCTTCATTGCATTCCTATCATTTCAGGTGATGCCGAAGATCGGGTAAACCAATCAACTTATCAACAAATACGTGATGTCAAAAATCGTTGATATAATTCCGAAAGTAATCGGGAGAAAGCAAATCATCCCGACCTGGAAGTCCAACTAATCAACTAATCAACTA
>DGQO01000093.1:19822-28107 GCA_002400445.1 Chitinophagaceae bacterium UBA4412 | reverse complement strand
GGTGCTACCCAGATCAGCCTGGAGAAAGGTGCTTTTTCTACCCAAAGAGCAATGCCTGCACAGATGGTATCCGCCAATAAAAACAGCAGGTAATATTTTCCGATCCTTGCTGCATTACCGGTGAGTAAACCCAATATCATCAATGCATCTGCCAGTGGCGTAAAGAGCGGAACGATATATTTAAACAAGAGCATATCGGGCAAAGCAGCAAGGCCCAACCAGCCAAATTTTTTGTTGAACAGCGCATCTTTGTTTTTCCAGAAAACCTGCATTACCCCAAAGCTCCAGCGAAATCTTTGTTTTAAAAAGTCTTTGATAGAAAGCGGCGCTTCTGTATAAGCGATAGCGCTGTTTTCATTGTGTACGGAGTAGCCATTGCGCAGCAACCTGATAGTGAGATCGCAGTCTTCGGCCAGGGTATCGGTAGCAAAACCTCCTGCTTCTTTGATNNATGAGCGCAAAGGCCCGCCTTTCAAAATTCTGGCTTGTAATGTATTCCAGCGATTGCCAGCGGGTAATCGTGTTTTTCTCATTGCCCACTTTTACATTACCAGCTACAGCGCCCACTTTTTTTCCTGCCAGCAAGGGCCGGAAAAAATGTTGCATCATGATGCCCACAGCGTCTGGCCGAAGCCTCGTATCTGCATCTATACATACCACATATGCGGCTGCAGATTGCGCAATACCAAAATTTAATGCCGATGCTTTTCCGCCATTGGGTTTTGAAAACAGCCGCACCTGTGGGTAGGCCTGCATAGCATCTGCAGCCTTGCTATAAGTGCTGTCTTTGCTGCCATCATCTACAAAAATGATTTCAAAACTCGGGTAGTTGCATAGCAATAAATTTTTAAGAGAAGCTACAATGTTCACCTCCTCATTGTAAGCAGGTACAATAATACTTACTGCCGGCGCATTGGCCGGAATAGGTACTACAGGAAATAGCTTTTCTTTTTGACTTTGCAAACCTGCTGCTGCCAGTAAAAAAACGAACCGGGCAATGCCCAGGATGATGAAGCTGAGCAGGACATAGTAAAGCAGGTTTCCACCCATGTAACCCGTGCTGGCGATGCCGCGGCTCAGGCTATACAGGTAATCGAGTTTTCCTACAGGCACCGGGGGCATTACTTCGTCCCTGGTTTTTCCCAGTAAATCGGCCACCGTGGTAAATTGGTATCCACGGCTCCTGAAATATTGAATGATGCGGGGAAGCGCCTCTACCGTAGCTTCTCTTGGTCCACCGGCATCGTGCAGCAGGATGATATTGCCGTCTGCTTGCTGTGCTACCACCCGGTTAAAAATAGTATCCGCATTAAAATGAGGTACCGTGCCGGCTTCCCAATCTTCGGGGTCAATGCTTTCACCGATGGTGAGGTAATTTCTTTTTCGGCTATCTGCTACGGGTATGAGCTCCTGCATTGTTTCGGGCTCACTATCTGCATTGTAAGGCGCACGGAATAATATGGTGCTATGGCCGGTAATGCATTCCAGCAGCAGGCGGGTGGCATCCATTTCCAGCTTACTCCGGTGCCTGCTCACTTCGGCCATATTGGGATGCGTAAATGTATGATTACCCAGTTCATGTCCCTCCCGGTAAATGCGTTCTACCAGCGGTATATTTTCTTCTGCCTGCAGGCCCACTACAAAAAAACTTGCGGGCACATGATACTTTGCCAGGGTATCCAAAATCTGCCTGGTGTACACAGGATCCGGCCCGTCATCAAAACTGAGTACCATTTTCCTGCTTTCTGGTTTGCCCCATTTTTTTACGACAAACATGCTGGGCAGCGATACATAATTTTCTTCGCTGATGAGCCATTCGGCTTTATCTATCTCTGGAATAATTCGCCCGGAATCCGGCGTAGAAAGCATGTCCAGCACTTCACCTTCGCCAATGTAATCCACATCATTGCTGCCAGGCACTTTATACAAGCCGCTGAAATTAAATGCCGGCATAGCCGCCCTCGATATGTCCTTTGTGTAAAAATCCCAAACCCTGCTGTCTTCGCTACCCATCCGCCAGATGGCCGTGCCACCAAGGCCAAACTCTGCAGCAAAACGCATCGCATTAAAGTTAGAAGCTGCATCGGTAAACTGTACTTCGTGGCGGGCGCTATCATCATCTTTGTAACTATAACTTAAGTTGTAGGTGTCATTATCAAAAACAGGTTTTACGCCTTCTTCCCTGGCGGTGCTCAGTGCTTCCTGGTAAGTGAGATCTGTGGCGCCATTGCCTTCCTGCCAGTCGTAGCCGTATGCTGCCAGGCCAAGCACTATTTTTTGGGAGGGTACTTTTCTTGCTACCAGGTCTACAGCGCCCTCTATCCAGCGCTGGCTGCTGATGGGGCCGGGAGAGGTATCTGAGGTATGCTCATCATAAGCCATGAGGAAGATATAATCATTGTACTGCTGTAGTTTTTCATAATTATAATCTTCATTAAAAGGAGATACATCTTGTGTAACCAGCAACTGGTGCGCATGGAAAACAATGGACAAATTCTTCATGAAATGGATAAGGCTTTCATCGCCTTTTTCCTGCAACTCTTCAAAATCGATATTGATGCCATCAAAATGATTTGCGCTGATGATGTAGAGAAGTTGCTGAATAAATTTTGCCTGGTAAGCGGTATCATTTAAGATACGGTGCACGCCCTCCGGCCGAAACTTCTCCAGGTAATTATTGCTCAGCATGGGCAGCACTTTTATACCTGAAGCTTTAACCAGTTTAAAGCCACGCTCATCAATATTACTCCTGAGATTTCCCTCCGGGGTTACAAAAAACCACTCTGGCAGCAGGGTGTTCAGGTGAGATAAATTGCTTTTGAGGGAGAAGTATGATTGCGCATCCCAGGCCACATAAAAAGCAGCACGCATGGGCGCCGCCATAGTTGCCTGGAAAAATGGTGCAGCTTTAGGGGCAACCCGCTGCTTTTTATTTTCGTTTAAAAAGAACGCTGCAAAATTGGGATATCGTTTATGCGCATTTTGTCCCTTTACCGGGAGCCATTTTGCGGTAAGTTTTTCTTTGGGCAGGTAAACTGTTTTGAGGCGGGGAACCGCCGGCTCAAATTCCTTTTTGAGTGCAACGCCAATAACGACTACGGTGAGAATGGCAATCACAAAGATGATTCTGCTTAACCATCTGAAGCGCTTCCAGCGCTGCGGAGAATCGGTTTGAAATACCTGCATATATTGTTTGCTTCTAAACAAAGCTCGCCAACCGTTGATTGCTGCGGCAATTAAAAGCCTTCAAAACTCGGTAAATCCTACCTGCGGCTGTTAGCAATACTTTGTTAAAAATACACTGATGAGAACTCCATGCCCCGGCTAAAAAAGGAATTGACTGCCGGGAACCTTCGGGATCACCAGGTTATTTTCTATTAAATTATACCGGATTGTAACAGGAGCGTAAATTTTATGCCTAATAAAAGTAATTGAATACTTTTATTAAAAACTATTCCTTAGTTTTGCTTTATCAACATATCTAAACAATAAAATAATTATGCAAACAGAAACAGAAAATATCCTGAACGTAACATTGCTGGAACCAAGGCAAAAGCACCCAACGATTTTTATGCGCTTTGATGCGCTGAATGACGGTGAAAATCTGATCATCCATAACGACCATGATCCTAAACCATTGTACTACCAGTTGCTGGGCGAGAGGGGAAATATTTTTACCTGGGAATACTTGCAGCAAGGACCACAGTGGTGGGATGTGCGCATCAGCAAAAAACTTACCGGAGAAAGTGATGAAACACTGGGGCAAATTGCCGCAAAGGATTTGCGTAAAGCAGAAGTATTTAAAAAGTATGGTTTAGACTTTTGCTGCGGTGGTAAAAAAACGGTGAAAGAAGCTTGTGCAGAGAAAGGCATTGATGCCACTAAAGTAGAACAGGAATTACAGCACGCTGATAAATTGCCCAATACCCGCCCGATGCCTTATGGCGAATGGGGTTTGGATTTCCTGGCGGATTATATTGTGAACACACACCATAGTTACGTAAGAAAAAATCTTCCTGATTTGTCGGCATATGCGCATAAAGTAATGCAGGTACACGGAGCACATCACCCCGAGTTAGTACGCATTCACGAACTGGTAGAAGAGGTAAAAGCAGAGCTGACTTCGCACATGGTTAAAGAAGAGAAAGTACTGTTCCCTTACATCAAAGAACTGGTGGCGGCAGAACATGGTATTTCATCACATGCATCTCAATTAGGCTCTGTGCAAAATCCGATTAACATGATGGAGATGGAGCATGAGCTTGTGGGCAAGAATATGGAAGATATCCGGGAACTTTCTGATAACTATACGCTACCGGCTGATGCCTGTGCAAGCTATGGCCTGCTATACAGAATGCTGGAAGAGTTTGAGCAAGACCTGCACCTGCATATTCACCTGGAAAATAATATTCTATTTCCAAAAGCTTTAGATTTAGAAAAAAAGCTCAATAAATAAAATGGACGATTTCCAGAAAAACCAACCACCCATTAAAAGGCATCCGGCCCTTGTCTCATTTTCTAAAGACCATCATTTTGGATTACTGCTGGCATGGAAAATAAGGCAAGGACTGATGTATGCCGTTGCTCCCGAGCGCATCAGTAATTACGTTTTATTTTTCTTTAAGGAAGATTTACTCATGCATTTTAAAGAAGAAGAGCAATTTTTATTTACGATGCTGCCTGCAGGCGATCCCATGCGGGAGAGAGCAGAGGCAGATCATTCCGGTATTTACCAACAGATTGCTCAATTGGAGCAAGATAAAAATAACCCTGGCTTGCTTAACCAGTTTGCTGAAGATTTGGATAAACATATTCGTTTTGAAGAGCGGGAATTCTTTAATCATCTTCAGCAAAACGTGGATGAAGCTACTATTGAAACAGCCGCCAGCCGCATGCCCAATAACTCCAAAGAAATTGAGAGTAAATGGGACGATGCTTTTTGGGAAAGGAAAAAATAGCTAGCGCCTGCATCAAGGCTTTGTGGCCGTAAGGAGATAAAATAATTATTCTGTACGGTTTATTTTCAGGCCGTTGCTAACCAAACCTTGNNACGATAAATGCTAACACCAAGATTGGTACTTTACTTAAGCAAAACCCGGAAGCCCTTGAAGCCATCATCCGGGTATCGCCAAAATTTTCAAAACTGCGCAATCCTATATTGCGTAAAGTAATGGCAGGCAGAACGAGCATTGCTATGGCATCAAAAGTTGCAGGCTGCAGCGTAGAAGATTTTTTCAAAGAACTAAAGCCCCTCGGTTTTGACATTGATGCAGCTACACCTGCTATTGAAGATGAAGAATCAATATCCAAAGCTCTGCCCGAATTTATGCAAGGCATCAAGCCGGAGCAAATGATTGAACTGGATGTGCGCCCTGTAATAGAAAGTGGTGAAGACCCGCTGAGCATCATCATCAGTAAAGTAAAAAGTTTACCCACAGGATCAGTGCTCAAGATCATTAATACTTTTGAACCTACACCCTTAATGCTATTGCTGGGTAAGCAGGGTTTTGAGTCTTATGCAGAAACGGTGAATGATGAATTGGTATATACTTATTTTTATAAGAGAAACGACAAGGTATCTGCTGTAACAGAAATGCCCGTAGCTCATGCAGAGGACTGGGATACCGTGCTGGAAAAATATAGGAATAACCTCGTACGTATTGATGTGCGGGATTTGGAAATGCCTTTGCCCATGCATACCATATTAGAATCCCTGGCCACTTTACCGCCGGGTAATGCGCTGTATGTTTTCCACAAACGCATCCCGGTGTTCCTGCTGCCTGAACTGGAGTCGCAGCAATATAATTATCGCATCAAAGAAATAAGTGATGGCGAAGTGCACCTGCTGATATTTAAAAACTAGTATGTTTCCTTCATTTGGTAATAAAGCGGATACAAAGACAACTTCTTATAAAGTGGTGCTGCCATTTTATGCCTATGCGGCTTTGTCTTTTTTAGTGGCCACTGTTCTTTTATTTCTCGCTTCGGGTAATATGGGTTCTCATTATTTTACCCCGCATAACCTGGCCATTGTACATATTATGGCATTGGGCTGGGGCACCATGATGATCCTTGGTGCCAGCCATCAATTGGTGCCGGTGATGATAGAAGGGAAGTTGTATAGCGAAACCCTGGCTTATCTTTCTTTTGCATTTGCTGCCATCGGCATTCCCATCCTGGCCTATGGATTTTATGTTTTGGATCTGAGAATTTATACACAATGGGCCAGTCTTTCCATTGTGCTTTCGCTGCTTTTATATTTTGTGAATGTGGCCATGAGTATGGTAAAAAGTAAGCATGAAAATGTGCATGCTTATTTTGTAGTTACGGCAATTTTATGGCTGCTCACAACGGCCATTGTGGGTGTGTTCATCCTGTATAGTTTTACTTACCCGCTATTGCCACGCACTTCGCTGGCCTATCTGCCATTGCATGCGCACCTGGGTATCGTGGGTTGGTTTTTATTAATGGTGATGGGGGTGGGTTCACGGCTCATACCTATGTTTCTCATTTCTAAATACAGTAACAACCGGCAGTTGTGGTTTATTTATGGATTTGTGAATGGAGGTTTGCTGGCATTTGTTTTTATCTTTTTTCTCAACTGGTCTCATGAGTGGCTGTTTCTTCCTTTGTTATCCGTGGCTGCGGCTATTGCTTTATTTGCTCATTTTTGCTACCATAGTTATAAAGCAAGAATTCGGAAAAAAGTAGATGAGCAAATGAAAGTTTCTTTATTGTCTGTTTTGATGATGGCCTTGCCCATGTTATTTTTAGTAATCATCATAGCTGGGTTAATTGCCAGTAAATCTGAACATATTGAACTCACCATTAGTTATGGTTTTGTCATCTTTTTTGGCTGGATTACCGCCATCATCCTGGGGATGACTTTTAAAACTTTACCCTTTATTATTTGGAACAGAACTTATCATCATCTTGCGGGAAAAGGGAAAACGCCTAACCCAAAGGATTTGTTTGATGAAAAGATTTTTAAGTGGATGGGCATGCTTTACATTGCCGGATTTGTTTTATTTACAGTGGCGGTGTTGATGGGTGTGCTGTTATTATTGCAAATTGCCGCCGCATTGTTGGTATTGAGTTCAGTACTATATAACTGGAATATCCTGAAATTATTTACGCATAAATCGCAAATGAGATGACGAATGTAATTTCTAATAATAATTTAAAGTGTACGGTAGCCCTGGCTGCTTTGCAGGATGTAATGGATCCCGAGATCGGGTTAAATATTGTGGATCTGGGCTTGATCTACCAGGTTGATTTTGATGAGGAAGAAAAAATTGTGTATTGCACCATGACGCTTACTACCCAGTTTTGTCCCATGGGAGAATCTATTACCAGTGCCGCTACAGAGAGTTTGAAACTGAGCTTCCCGGAATATGAGGTGAACGTGGAACTCACTTTCGATCCACCCTGGAGTCATGAATTAATCTCTGAAGCAGGCCGTGAATTTTTAAATGAAAGATGATGCTAAGCCTTACATGTAAAACCGCCATAAAAGCTGTAATCTACCTGGGATCTAAATTTGAGTCTGGACAAAAATCCAGTATCAAAGAGATTGCAGAGTTTATTAATGCCAGTGAACACACGGTAGGCAAGATGTTGCAAACTTTGGTGAAAGATGATATCATCAATAGTGCGAAAGGGCCTACGGGTGGATTCTATATTTCTGCAAAACAAAAACAACAGCCTTTACTAAAAGTGGTGCATGCTATTGATGGTGCATCCATATTTGATGAATGTGGGCTCGGGCTGAGCAAGTGTTCGGCCACACATCCTTGCCCTATCCATAATGATTACAAAAAAGTACGGGATGGCTTTAAGGAAATGTGCCAGCAAAATACCATTGCCGATCTCTGCGAAACGGTAAACGATGGCCTCGCTTACCTGATGGGATAGTTGGCACCTTTTTCTTCATCAGCATCTTGTCTTTTTTTTCTGCAGCCCATGATTTTTTCTTTAAGATCCCGACGAATGCCGGGAGTCTTTTCATCAGAGAAAAATAAAAAAACGAGGCGATAAATTCAGTTGATGCCATGTTGCCGCTTCAGGGCTTTACGAAACGTTTGTGTGGTGAGGGCGATGCCCTTTTAGGGTGTCCTGTATCTTCAGGTAAAAGCTTGAGGGTTTAAAAGCAAAAAGCTCAGCCATAAATCTAACATTATAGGGCTGAGCTTTAATATGAATGCAAAATAGTTCTATTTCAAATCCAGTTTTATTTGCAATTCTTCAAACTGTTTTTTATCAATGGCAGAAGGCGCATCAATCAT
>DGQO01000093.1:1442-19661 GCA_002400445.1 Chitinophagaceae bacterium UBA4412 | reverse complement strand
GCATACGGATGTTTCAAATACTCCGCAGCATTTTTTATCGAAGGCTCATTACCAATCATGGTTTGAATATCGGCCGGTTTTGGAGCCGTAAACGGGTGATGCCGGGCTACCCAGCGGTTGCCGTCTTCATCGTATTCAAACAAAGGAAAGTCTATAACCCAGAGCAGTTTAAATTCTTCAGGTTTTCTTAACCCGAGTACAGTGCCCATGTGCATACGCAGGTCGGATGCTGCTTTACGGGTTCTCTCTTCCGGTCCGGCAACAATTAAAATTAAATCGCCAGGCTTAGCCTCTGCTGCTTTTGCAATCGTTTCCAACCTTTCTGTATTGTAAAATTTATCTACACTGCTTTTGTAGGAGCCATCTTGATTGCATTTGATAAATACCAAACCTTTCATACCAATTTGCGGGCGTTTCACCCATTCCGTAAGTTCATCTGTTTGCTTTCGGGTATATTCGGCGCAACCCGGCACAGCCAGGGCTATCACACTTTCTGCATCATCAAATACTTTAAAATCTACACCATGCACCAGTGCCGAAATATCATTTCTGCCTGGGAAAGTATGCGCCGGAAATTTGAGATTGGCCAGTTGCATTCCAAACCGGATATCAGGCTTATCATTGCCATAAGTCCACATGGCTTCTTCCCATGTGATGCGCTCCACTGTTTCTGTATAGTCAATATTTTTTACGTCTTTAAAAATCTGCTTTACCAGTCCTTCAAACATATTTAAAATATCCTCTTGTTCTACAAAGCACATCTCGCAATCTATTTGGGTAAATTCCGGCTGGCGGTCTGCCCTAAGGTCTTCATCTCTGAAGCATTTTACAATCTGGTAGTAGCGGTCGTATCCACTCACCATCAGCAATTGTTTAAAAGTTTGCGGGCTTTGCGGCAAGGCATAAAACTGGCCTGCATTCATACGGCTTGGCACTACAAAATCCCGTGCGCCTTCCGGTGTACTTTTAATTAGGAAAGGCGTTTCAATATCCATAAACCCCTGCTCATGCAGGTAGTTTCGGGTGCTGCGGCCCACGGCATAGCGGAGTTCTAAATTCTTCTTTACGGCATTGCGGCGCAAATCAAGAAAACGATATTTCATGCGCAGCTCATCACCACCATCGGTATCATCCTGGATGCTGAAAGGCGGCACCGCAGATTTATTCAAAATGCTAAAGGCGCTTACAAGAATTTCAATATCGCCGGTGTTGATGTTCGGATTTTTATTACTTCGTTCCTGCACCTTGCCCTGCGCCTGCAATACAAACTCCCGGCCCAGCGGCTGAGCATCGAGTTGCGGATTCAGGTTTTCTGCAAAAAGTAATTGCGTTATTCCGTAGCGATCTCTTAAGTCTACAAAAGTAATGCTGCCAAATTTGCGTACCGTTTGCACCCAGCCGGCCAGGGTTATGGTTTGCCCCACATTGGTCATACTTAATTCCCCACAGGTATTTGTCCTGAACATTTCTAAGTTTTTTATTGAGCGGCAAAGATACTTGTGCAGCCTTTACCCGAGAAATTACATCTTAACTTTACAGCCCCTATCAGCCCTAACATGCCTTTTATGAAGAAGTTGATCTTTTTAATCCTTTTTTATATCCCCTGTTCTGCATTTGCCCAGCAGTTTTTGCATGAGGCCTGGCAGTCAAGCTGGCATACCATGATATATCCTGTATCTGCTGCAGATGCTATCCGGTTTAAGCACTGGGATTCAATACCACTCATTCGTTTCGAGCAGGTAGAGCCGCTCCGGGTTGTACTCAGCAACAGCATGTTTGAAGAAGATTTGCCCATCGGGCATTACGTCTTTATATCTGCGCAGCAGCAATATGCCCGGGCGATCTTGTACAATCAAACCGCCATCAGCGTTGTGCCGGTAAATGATCGCTTACAGCTAAAGATGGATGTGCGCAATAAGGATGGACGGCGGGTTGCTGCAAGTAAAATAACCGTAAACGGCAGGTCTGCCAGGTATCACAAGGCATCCGGAATGTTTGTATTAAAATCTTTCCGGGCTCAAGATCCGGATGTGGTAGCATACACGCCGGGCGATACCGCTTTTGCCAGCTTATCCTCGCAGGATCGAATGAACTATAGTATATCTGCACAGCGCTGGAGCAACTTTAAAAGAGGCAAATTCTTTCGGGGAATAGTATGGTTGCCCCGTAAAGTCAGCAACTTATTTCATCTGAAAAAAGAGGCTGCTATAGGTGCAAATGGGTTCATTGTTTTTAATCAGCCAAAGTACAAACTTGCAGATACGGTAAAGGCAAAAGCCTATGTAGTAGATAAGCATGGAAAGCGCTACAAAAGGCCTGTGTACGCTTCGCTGGAGTTTTATGCAATGGGAAACTGGCGCAGCATAGGGCTGGGCGTGCATCACCATACCAGCCCCGGTGCTTACCTCTTCAATTTTACCCTGAAAGACAGTGTACCTTCGGATATCAGTTGTGCATTGGTATTGCGAACTGCCGATAAAAAGCAGGTGATACGGGAAACCTTTCGTACGGGTGATTACGTGCTGAATGAAATAGGAACCCAGGAATTCAGGGCAGATAAAACCAACTATTTTAAAACGGATACGCTTCGTTTTTTTGCAAGTGCAAAAGATGCTAATGGCTTGCCTTTACTGGATGCTAAAGCCAGGTTGGTAATTATTCCTGCTGGTATTGACTCCTTTTATCAAGAGCGGATGTATATTCCGGATACTTTGTATGATCATACATTTNNGCTGCTGATCTTGGACTAAATGCTACTTTGTATTTCCGCAATAGCAATAATGAAACCCAGCAGAAATCTTTAGAAATACAATATGCCTATTCCGCAAGAAAAATAAAAGTAACCCAGGTAGCAGATAGTTTGCTGGCGGAGTATTATAAAGATGGCATTTCAACGCCCATTGCTGGTGAAATGACTATGAATTACGGGGAGGATATACCTGTGCAGTTTCCACTAAAAATAAAAATAGATCCCCTTGCCGGGGATTATGATTTCTCTTTAGAGGATACGGGTAAGTCTTGCTATTCAGATTTTAGTATTCCCCGTAATTACCAGGTTAGGTACGCACATTTTCAGCAGGGTGATAGCATTGGTTTTTCCCTCCTTAATCCTTATCGCATCCCCGTTTACTTTACCGTTATTAATGGTAATGAAGTGGTGGCTTCGGGGCGGGACACTGCCTCTGTCATCTACTGGAAAACATTGCAGTTGCATCGGCGGCAAATCTATAAAGTGCGCTGGCAATTTTATTGGGCAGGCTTGGAGAATAATAGAGAAGAAAGGCTTGCCTCTCTTTACAAATTATTGAATATCGGTATTGAGGCGCAAGACAAAATATTTCCGGGCCAGGAAGATTCGCTTCACATTGCAGTAACCGATTATAAAGGAAGGCCGGCAGCGGCCGTAAATCTTGCTGCCTTGAGTTACAATGCGCAGTTTGCGGGAGAAGCAACGGTAAAAGATCCTCCCTACCTGCAACGCTACAAATTAAAGCCGGGCCTTGAGTATGATGGATTTGATAGGGATGAATACGATGGCGAAGTGATGAAGAAGCAATACTTTCTTGGTCTTTATACTGGCTTTGCAAGCCGCCTGCAACTGGATACTATGCTATACTACAAGAGCCTTTTCCCGGTAAGCAGTATGCACGATGCGCTTACACCCATCACTTCATTTGTGCCGCAGGTGGCGGTGCATGTGCTGGATAAAGGCATACCGCAGGAAGTGCATTTGCTTTACCTGAACCGTGAACTGGTTTTTTACAATGGCGTAAGTGATCGCATGGCTTATGCTTACCCGGTTTATCCCCGGAATCTACAAATTGTAGTAAGGCTGTTGGATAAAATAGTTACCATAGACAGCTTGTATATGCAGCCATTTTATAAGCATGACTTGAGTTTCGATCTGCAGAACTTACCTGCGCATAGCTCGGTGCAAAAAGCGGAGAAATTCTGGTCCTGGCAGGAAATGAATACGCTTGAAGCCAGTATGCTGATGCTGCAAAATACCCGCAGTTCCGAAACAGCTTATTTATGGCAAGACTTCTCCCTCGTTGCATTTGATCAGCAGAAGGCCAAAGTGATTGGCCCGTTTAAAGCAGGGGATGCTTTACAGTATTTTAAACCGGCACACTTTGATATTCGTGTAAAATTTGAACCGGGTTACGCTTACAGCTTTTCTGAAAAAGTAGTACGGCTGGAAAAGAAAGCATTGTTTGAAAATAGAAAAATCAAAAACCGCTTACCCAACTTGCATACGGCCTTTTTAAGGCTGGGAGACACGTTGAAAACTCCTCCAACAATTGATTATAGTATCAAGCCTGTTTTCAGCATAACTTCCTTCACCCGAAATTATTACAGTTATACATACCCCAAAGGCGGTGGCAAATCGGGAGCATTATTATTTACTGTGCCTAAAGACTCGATGTTGCTTGCGCTGGTGCTTACGGGTAACGATGCGGATTCCATGCAGCCAATTGTTTTTCCTGGCGGCACAAGGAGGTTGTACCTCAAACCGGGAAATTACATTTTGCATCTGATTACTAAAAATGCATTGGTACATACGATGAGCAACCTGAACATTAAACAGGATTCGATATTCTGTGTAAAGGCTGGAAATGTTTTTTTGCCAATGACGGAAAATTTGCACACCATCTTGCGGGAGCCCAATGGGCCGCCACTGCCACCCATAATAGATAATACATCGAAACCACGATTAGTTGCGGACAGTTTAATCAGATCTTCTACCGCCGAAAGCCTGGTTGCAGGTGTAATCACCGATACCATTACAGGCATGCCCATTCCGTTTGTAACGGTAGTGGTGAAAGGCAGCAAAACTGCGGTACTGTCTGATGTGTCGGGCATATATAGTTTGGAAAATCTTATACCGGGAAACTATACCCTGGTTTTTAGCCAGGTAGGCTATACCCCCAAAGAACTCAGTGTTTTTATTTCTCCCGGCATTAAAAAGATCTTCCATGTTTCGATGCGCATGAATGAACAGGCGCTGGAGGAAGTGGTTGTTGTTGGGTACGGTATGCAAAGAAAGCGCTCACTAACGGGTGCCACTACAATAATAAGTAACCAGGAACTTTCAGGCACTTTGCAGGGAAGGGTTGCCGGCTTATCCATTGCCAATGGACAGCCAGGAGCTATAGATAAAATTTCTATTCGGGGCGCCCGTAGTATGACTGCAGGCGCTAACCCGTTGGTGGTGATTGATGGCATCGTTTATACAAGCATGCAGAACATTCCTCCGGAGATGATTGAGGAACTGACGGTTTTAAGTGCTTCAGAAGGAACCGCCATTTATGGCAGCAGGGCTGCAGATGGTGTAATTGTCATCAAAACAAAAGCAAAATCAAGCCGCACTCAATTCCGGGACTATGCCTTTTGGGTACCCAATTTTTTTACGGATAAAGCGGGTAAGGGTGCCATAAAAATTGCGTATCCTGATAATGTTACGGGATGGAAAACATTTGTACTGGGCATGGATAAAAAACGCAGGATGGGAAAGGCTACTATTTTTACGCAGGCCTATAAACCTATGACGGCCCAATTGAACAAGCCCGAATTTCTACTTCAGGGAGACAGCAGTTATTTTGTAACAAAGTTGCTGAACTATACGGATGATACCTATGATGTGACAGCCCGTTTTTTTGCAAACAAAGCAGAGAAAACTTACCAGAGAACGCTGCAACCTCAAGCGGCTGAAACCAGTAAAGAACTGGTAATAGCTGGCGCTGCAGATTCTGTAACCGCAACCTTCGGTATGCTGAGTAGCACTGGTTTTAAAGATGAAGAGAGAAGGAGCGTGCCCATTTTTAAGATAGGCGTAGAGGAAGCTGAAGGACAATTTTGGATACTTGCTGCTGATACCAGCATCCAATACCGCACGCAGCAACACGGCCCAATAGAACTCTATGCCCAGGATAATAATCTTGATCTTATGCTGCAGGATCTAAATGCATTGCGGAACTACCCTTACATGTGCATGGAGCAAATCGCCTCTAAAATAACAGGGTTGGCCCTGGAAAAAATGATCCGGGAAAAACTGGGGCAACCATTCAAAAACCAAAAAATGCTGGATGGGTACATCGCAAAAATTCAAAAGACCCAGCAGTTTGATGGTGGCTGGCCATGGTGGGAGAATGGGCGATCCAATTTTTATGTAACCACTTATGTTACCCGGGCCATGCTCCGCTATCGCAGCAATATTCTGGTGGAAGAAAACTTGCGCAATGCTTTTCTGTACCTGCAAAACAACTTGCACAAGACATCTCAGCCGCAATTACTTGCTGCATTGTCGGTACTCAGCGAAGCTGGCCACGAGATGAATTATGCGACCTGGCTGCGGACCCTTCGGTTCGATTCTTTAACGCAACATGCGCAGTGGCAATTTGTAAAAATCGCCCAGCAACAAGGAATCCCTCATGATAGGGAACTCAAGCTCTTGTTAGAAAAGAAGATAGAAACCATGCTGGGTGGTTTGCATTGGGGTGAAGAAAATTTTCGCTGGTATGCTAATGCAGCAGCCACAACAGTTTTAGCTTATGAAGTGCTGGAAAAAGAGCCGGGCTATGCGAACCTGCTTCCCATGATACAACAATANNAACAAAATCCAGGCTTGGTAAAGCCTGCACAACTCCTGGTGAGTGGGGATACAAGTTTCTCTGTCACTGCATTTCCTCTATCTCTGCGTTTGAACAACCCGGTGATAAAAAATATAACTATTAAAAAACAGGGAGGTAGCATTGTTTATCTAACCGCTTATCAACGCTACTTTAATGCAGCGCCAGTACCTGTTGAGGAAAATTTCGGTATAGCCACATCTTTTAGTATCAATGGCTACACAGTTCAGGAAATTAAAACAGGCGATCGGGTAAAAATGGAGATGACCGTTATGGTAAAGAAAGATGCTGAATTTGTAATGCTGGATGTGCCCATACCTGCGGGTTGCATTTTTGTAAATAAGACAAACGACGATTGGAGGGCATTTAAAGAATACCGTAAAGATCGTCTCCTTTTGTTTGCCGAATCTTTGCCCAAAGGCACGCACCAATTTGAGGTGGAACTTGAGCCGAGGTATAGCGGTGTGTACAGCCTCAACCCTGCAAAGGCAGCATTGATGTATTTTCCCACTTTCTTCGGTACAAATGCATTACGAAAAATAAAACTGTCAGACTAATTCCCCAATAATGCCAGGTAATACACTTGTTTTTTTGCCGGCAAACAGCCTGTAGTAAATTTTGTGCAGTAAACCCTGCTGCGTAACCCTCACATTTTTCCATAACCCCTATTACATTATAGAAGCAAATAAATAACCTGCGCATGTTGCATTTTTTTATCTTCATTCCCACAAAACGATTTTTATTATGGCACTTCATATGGTAGATGATCCGCAGGATGGTAGTGATTTTAATGACAACGGAGGCGGCGGTGGCGGCGGCCGTGGTGGATTCAGTGGTGGAGGACTGCTCAGCTTTTTGCCTTTACTCCTTGGCTTGTTTAGCCGTGGGGGCGGTGGCGGAGGCGGCAAGAGCGGTTGCGGAGGTAAAGGCCTTATCCTTCTTTTGGTAGTAGGCGTAGGTGCTTATTTTTTACTGGGCCGTGGTGGATGTGAGGGCGGCCTTGGCGGTATCACGCAAAATCTTTTTTCGCAAAGCGGTTATAGTTTCGATCCTGAAAGATTTAGCAAAGCCAGTGTGTACGAAGGCCTGGAAGATAACAATACAAAAAATCCTTTGCCGGAGGCTGTAAGCCTTGCTGCCTTTGCTCCGCAGCGTATGAACCAGGGGAACCAGGGCAGTTGTGTAGCCTGGAGTAGTGCCTATGGCGCCCGCACGGTGCTGGAAGCAGCCAGTGCAAGAACAGACCCAAACCAGGTAGCATTTAGCCCGGCATTTTTGTACAACAATATTGCCCTGGATGGCTGCCAGGGAAGTTACCTGCTCAATGCTATGCAGTTCATGCAAAAGAATGGCGCCTTGCCTTACCAGGCCTTTCCTTATGATGAAAGTGATTGTAGCAGGCAAGCCACAAGCAGTCTTTTTCAGCAGGCATCTGCCAATAAAATTCATGGCTTTACCCGGCTCACAGAAACGGCGGATGTAAATGGAATAAATATCAGGGCAATAAAAGAACACCTGGCTAAAGATGCGCCTGTGGTAATTGGCGCCATGGTAGGCGGTTCTTTTATGCAGGGTATGATGGGCCAGAAAGTATGGCATCCTACCGCTTCAGACCGCAACCAGGTAGGTTTTGGAGGACATGCAATGTGCGTTATTGGATACAACGACAGGGTAGAAGGTGGCGCTTTTGAAATCATGAATAGCTGGGGGCCGGAGTGGGGGCAGAATGGCCTGGCTTTTATTCGCTATGGCGATTTCAAAGAATTTGTGAGAGAAGCTTATGGTATAGATCCGCTGCCCAAGAAAGGTGCAGCACTTAATATGAACCTCGATTGCCAGGTGGGTATTATCAATAATAGCACAAAACAAAATATTGCATTAAGGCCTGTTTCGGCAAATGTATTTCATACGGTAAACCCTATCCGGAAAGGGGCAAGGTTTAAAATGGAAATCAAGAACAATACAGAATGCTATATCTACATTTTTACGCCTGATTTGCAAAATAACAGCATCGTGCTTTTTCCATACAAACCCATTCACTCGCCGTATTGTGGCATCACTGGTTACCGGCTTTTCCCACGCACAGAATCTATCATGGCCGATAGCGTGGGCAATAAAGAAATAATGGCTGTAGTGGTGAGCAAGCAGGAGCTGGATTATAAAGCGCTCAACGATGCCATCAATGCTGCCGGCGGAAGTACTTATGCAGATAAAGTAAACCAGGCACTGGCCGCAAAGCAGGAGCGAAATGCAAAATACATGCAAGGTACCAATGGCAGTGTGGCTTTTACAAGTGGCAGCAGTGGCAATAGCGTGGTGAGTACTATTATTGAGATAGATAAGCAGTGATGGAGTGGTTAGTTGATTAGTTGAAAGGTTGATTGGTTGAGAGGTTGATTGGTTGATGGGAAATTAGGGATTAGGAATGAGTTGCAGGGTTGATTAGTTGATTAGGAATTAGGAATTAGGGATTAGTTGAGAGGTTTTGGATGAACAGCAGTTATGAAATTTTAAAACAATAATACTTTTTTGGATGAGAAATTTTTTGATAATGTTTTGCCTGTTAGTTACTGTTGGGTTTGCTTCGGCACAAAAACCTATGCTATACCATCCTGATGCAGATGCAGCCAAAGATATTGAGCAAGCCATTGCCAGGGCCAAGGCGGAGCATAAATATGTGCTGATACAGGGCGGTGGAAACTGGTGTGGCTGGTGTTTAGAATTCGCCCGTCTTGCAAAAGAAGACCCTCAGCTAGACTCTGTAATCAACAGTGCTTTTGTGTGGTATCACCTCAACTTTAGCAAGGAAAACCAAAACAAAGCAGTGTTTGCAAAGTATGGGTATGCACAGCGTTTTGGCTTCCCCGTATTTATTATTTTAGATGAAAACGGGCAGCGCCTGCACACCCAAAACAGCGAGTATCTTGAAGAAGGAAAATCTTACAGCAAACGGAAAGTGCAGGCCTTTCTTGAAATGTGGAGCCCCAGGGCATTGAATCCTGCTATGTATGGAAATTAAAGGCGGTTCGCTCTTTCGCTGAATGGAACGGATCGTGATGGACCAATCAATCTGATGCGAAATGGATCCGCCACCGCTGAAAATACCCGGCAACCTGCATCGCCCTACTTTAAAAATTTGAACCTCGAACCATGAATGCTGATCATTTTTTAGAACTCGTTCGCAATCCATTTAAATTCCGTTTTTTTTTATTGAGCAAATTGCCCTCGGCCTATTTTAGTGGCGTGCGGGTGAGGTATGCGGATGAAGATAAATGCGTGGTAACAGTACCTTTTAAATGGTTTAGCAAAAATCCTTTTCGCAGTACTTATTTTGCCTGCCTTTCTATGGCTGCAGAAATGAGCACCGGTGTGCTGGCCATGGCCCATACTTACGGTCAGTCTCCAGCAGTAAGCCTGCTGGTATTGCGTACGGAAGCCGATTTTCAAAAAAAAGCAACAGGTATCACCAGCTTTACCTGTGAAGATGGTGAGCTCGTGCGGCAATTGGTGAGAGATGCCATGGCTTCTGGCAAAGCCACTACAGCCACTATGCGCTCTACCGGCGTAAATAAAGATGGGGAAACGGTGGCACAATTTGCCATTACCTGGACCTTTAAAGTAAAAGCCGCCCGTGTAGAATAAAAACTGCTGATGCCAAATGTTGTAAATTGCCCCCCATTAATATCGCACCTGTAGAATAATGTTGTGCCGATAGCAGAACTATCAGGCTCCGGCCTTTTGCAGGTGATAAACCCAGCGTAAAATGACAAATGAGTTACGGAAGGAACAGGCCCTTGAGTACCACGCCAAGGGGCGCCCCGGAAAGATTGAAGTGATTCCCACCAAAGAAGCAAAAACACAGAGAGACCTTTCACTTGCCTATTCACCTGGTGTAGCGGCACCCTGTCTTGAAATAAAAAACAATCCCGAAGACGTATATAAATACACTGCAAAAGGAAATCTTGTTGGCGTAATCAGTAATGGTACTGCTGTTCTTGGTCTTGGTAATATTGGTCCCGAGGCAGGCAAGCCCGTAATGGAAGGGAAAGCAGTTCTATTTAAAATTTTTGCAGATATCGATGTGTTTGATATCGAAATCAACGAAACTGATCCTGAAAAATTTGTACAGATTGTGCAAGCGCTTGAGCCCACTTTTGGCGGTATCAACCTGGAAGACATAAAGGCTCCTGAATGTTTTTACATAGAGCGGGAATTGAAAAAGCGGATGAATATACCGGTGATGCACGACGATCAGCATGGCACCGCAATTATTTCCTCTGCGGCCTTGCTTAATGCACTTGAATTGCAGGGAAAAAAGATTGAAAAAGTACGTTTCGTGGTAAATGGCGCAGGCGCCGCAGCCATGGCCTGTATGAATTTATATGTATCCCTGGGTGCAAAGCTGGATAATTTTATGGTCTTTGATCGCAAAGGAATTATCTGGCGGGGCAGGCCGGAAGTGGATGAATTGAAAGTGCCTTTTGCCGCAGATGAGAAATACAAGGACTATGACATGGCGATGGCCATGAAAGATGCTGATATTTTTATGGGCTTAAGCGTGCCTGATGTGATTACGCAGGAAATGATTAGGACAATGGCAAAAAATCCCATCGTATTTGCCATGGCTAATCCTGATCCTGAAATTGCCTATGATCTTGCTGTGGCAGCCCGAAAAGATCTCATCATGGCCACTGGTCGCAGCGATTTTCCTAACCAGGTGAATAATGTGTTGGGCTTTCCCTATATCTTTCGTGGAGCCCTGGATGTGCGTGCTACGCAGATTAACGAAGAAATGAAATTAGCTGCTGTGAAAGCCCTGGCAGATCTTGCTAAATCTCCCGTACCCGATGTGGTTAACCTGGCTTATAATGACAAAAACATCAGTTTTGGTCCTACTTATATTATTCCAAAACCGGTAGATCCAAGGCTGCTTTCTACCGTGGCGCCTGCCGTAGCAAAGGCCGCTATTGCAAGTGGCGTTGCCCGTAAGATCATTACAGATTGGGATGCTTACCAGGTAGAACTGGAGCATCGCCTGGGCCAGGATAATCAATTGAGCCGGGCTATTGGAAATAAAGCAAGACAACAACCCAAGCGGGTGGTATTTGCAGATGCAGAGCATGCGAAAATATTAAAAGCAGCACAGTTGCTGCAGGACGAGAAAGCGGGCTTCCCTATATTGCTGGGCAATGAAAAGAAGATCCGGGAAATTGCAGCAAGGATTTCTGTAGATATTGATGAGATGCCCATTATTGATCCTAAGGCAGAAGAAACAGAAGAGCTGCGCCAGGAGTTTGGCAAATTGTTTTTTGAGAAGCGGCATCGCAAAGGCGTAAATAAATATGAAGCACCCAAAATGATGCGGGAGCGCAATCACTTTGGATGTATGATGGTGGAAACCGGTATGGCAGATTGTATGATCAGCGGGCTGAGTAGAAACTATCCGGATACCATCAAACCCGCTATCCAGATCATTGGCACCGAACCGGGTGTAACAAAGATTGCCGGTATGTACCTGCTTTTCACCAAGCGTGGTCCGTTATTCCTGGCAGACACTACGGTAAATTTTAACCCTACCGCCGCAGAATTGGCAGAAATAACATTGCTCACCGCCAAGGAAGTGCGCAATTTTGGAATTGTGCCCAGGATTGCAATGCTTTCGTATTCTAATTTTGGCAGTAGCGAATCTCCGGAAGCTGCCCTCGTGGCCCGTGCCAGGGAATTAGTGAAGGAGCGGGAGCCGTTACTGGTGTGTGATGGAGAAATGCAGGGTGTAATGGCTTTTGATAAAGAGATCCTCGCAGAAAATTATCCGTTTTCTGAATTATTGCAGGGAGATGTGAACACACTCATCTTTCCAAACCTCTCTGCGGGGAATATTGCCTACAATTTGCTGGAAGAACTTGGCGGTGCAGATAGTATCGGGCCAATATTACTTGGCCTGAATAAACCGGTACATGTATTGCAATTGGGTAGCTCAATACGCAGCATATTTAATATGGCCATTATTGCCATCATAGATGCGCAGCAAAAGTCAAAGACAAATGCCATTGAAGAGATCAACAAAAGTAAATGGTGGAAACGGAAACCTAAACAAGCGAAACCACAGGCATAAGCCATAGCATAGATGAAAATGTTACACAATTTCGGCCAATACATTCTGATGTTTAAAGGAATGTTTCGTAAGCCGGAAAACTCAAAACTCTACTGGAAGGAACTCATGCACCAATGTGCAGATATCGGCGTGGGCTCCCTCGGGATCGTGGCCATTATTTCCATATTTATGGGTGCGGTAAGTACCGTGCAAACCGCCTACCAACTGGTATCACCCCTCATTCCTGAAGAATCTATTGCACAAATTGTGCGGGACACGGTAATCCTGGAATTTGCACCAACCCTTGTTTCCATCGTACTTGCCGGTGTGGTGGGTAGCAAAATTGCGAGTGAACTGGGAAATATGCGGGTAAGTGAACAAATAGATGCCCTGGAAATTATGGGTATTAATACAAAAACTTACCTCATTCTCCCCAAGATCGTAGCNNGGCCGCTTTGCGGGTGTTGCTTCAGGAATTTTGTCTGGAAACACCTTTGACCGTGGCCTGATACAGGGTTTCCTGCCTTTTAATGTAGTGTTTGCATTGATAAAAGCATACACTTTTGCCTTTATTATCAGTTCCGTGCCAGCCTTTTACGGGTATTATGTAAAGGGCGGCTCGCTGGAAATTGGGCGTTCCAGCACAAAATCGGTAGTCATAAGTTGTATCATGATTTTGCTGGCAGACTATGTTCTTGCAGCGTTATTGTTGTAACCGAAGTATGATTTACCTGAATAAGAAACACTATGATCGAATTTAAAAATATAAGAAAAAGTTTTGGTGATAAGGTGGTACTCGATGGCGTGAGTCATGTAATGGAAACCGGCAAAACCAACCTGATCATTGGCACAAGCGGTAGTGGAAAAACAGTATTGCAAAAATGCCTCGTGGGTTTATTTGAACCAGATTCCGGAGAAATTCTTTATGACGGGGTAAGTTTTACAGAGATGACCCAGGACGATAGAAAACTTTTGCGCCAGGAAGTGGGTATGCTGTTCCAGGGTTCAGCTTTATTTGATAGTATGACCGTGGAACAGAACATTATTTTTCCACTCGATATGTTTACCAAGGATTCCAGTGCTACAAAGCGCAAGCGGGTAAACGAGGTTTTGGAAAGGGTAAATCTCTCCGGTGTAAATAAAAAGTTTCCTTCGGAAATAAGTGGGGGTATGAAAAAGAGGGTGGGTATTGCAAGGGCCATTGTGCTCAATCCAAAATACCTTTTTTGTGATGAGCCTAACTCAGGGCTCGATCCGCAAACCTCCATGGTGATAGACAAACTCATTAAAGAACTCACCATAGAATACAATACCACAACAATCATCAACACTCACGACATGAATAGTGTGATGGAAATTGGTGATAATATTTTGTACCTGGCAGAGGGGAAAAAAGAATGGAGCGGTAATAGTGAAGACATTATCTTTTCTAAAAATGAGCGCCTGAACGAATTTATTTTTGCATCCAAGTTCTTGCAAGACGCCAAGGATATGCGTATGATGCAGGCCAGAGGAGAGATCAGTGAAGACGGTGAAATCCTGGAGAATCCAACTAACGGTGCAGGAGATAAGAAGTAAACATGAATAGCTTTGATACCGGCCCGGCCTTTAATAAAGTGCCGGGTATTTTTTGCTGAAATTTTATCATCTTCTGCAGCACCAGCGGCACAGGATCTGCCCAGCCTGCATTTGCTACATCTGCCGGCGAATGAATATGAAGGTTTCGCAGCATGCGCCAGTAATAATCATACACCCAAATATGGTTTAAAATTTCAGGCTGATGTTTTTGTAAAAGATAGCAACTCTCCGGCACCACAATTTCCTTTACCATTTTAGTGTATTGCGTTACCTGTTCTCCGCCAAGCCCTATATTTACCAGGCACTGGTTGAGGTAAATAAATTTTCCATTTTTCTTTAACTGGCGGATATATCCTTCAAAATCTACCAGCCATTTTAGCCGCTCATCGTAAAAAGCCGGCTCATTATTCCTTACAAAAACACCACTTGGCGGTCCGATAAAATTATACCGGAACAGATTGTACGGACTTTTGCGCAGCAGCCAAAGATTGAACTTATTGCAGAATACCGGTGCTTTCTCACCCGTATCTAAATGCACATTATAAAAAGCAGAAAAACAAAAATCTACGCCAGGGTTAGCTTCCATGGCATCAAAGTACTGTTGTAGGGAATCATCTGCAGCCATCCAATCATCGTCATGAATGAGTTTTATGTACTGCCCTGTGGCCTTTTCCATGGCCAGGTTCCAGTTTGCCGGCGTACCCTTTGCCGGATCGTTCTTAAAATACACGATCGCTAATTGGTCTGCATAGGCTGCCATTAAGGGAGCCAGGCTATCATCGGGGCTATCGTCACTCACAATCACTTCAAAATCTTTGAACGTTTGCGTGCATAGCGCATCTAAATTTCGCCTGAGGTAATCTGCATTTTTATAAGCGGGTATGCAAACGGAAATCTTCAATTTGTACGATGCTTTAAGTGTGATGAGTGCAAACTTATTTAATTATCTCTTGCAAATGTTGGCCGGTCAATGATCCGCTTTGGCTGCCCAAAACATATCGGTAAAATACCGTTATTTTGCTGCACGTTAAACCAAGCACTTTTTCCATGAAAATCGATTTTAAAAAACTGCTCCCCCACATCATTGCGGTGTTGGTATTTCTTATTGTTGCCGTAGTATTTTGCAAGCCCGCTCTCGAGGGAAAAGTGGTGTACCAGCACGACCTGCAGGGATGGCGGGGCATGGTGCAGCAATCTATTGAGTTTAAGCAGGCCTATGGCCATTATCCTTTGTGGACGAATAGTCTTTTTAGCGGCATGCCTGCTTACCAGATTGCATTGGATGCTACACATAAGCTTAGCCTCGGTTATTTAGAAACGGTATTTACGCTGGGGCTACCACAGCCCATCAGTTTCTTTTTTCTCGCTTGTATCAGTTTATATTTTTTATGTATTGTACTTAGGGTAAATCCCTACCTCGGTATCCTGGCAGGCCTGGCCTATGCATACTCTACTTATGATCCTGTAATCATTATGGTGGGGCATGTAACCAAGATGGCTTCTATGGCTTATGCCCCGGCAGTATTGGCTTCGCTGCTGCTTTTGTTGCAAAAAAAATATTGGACAGGTTCTGCGCTGCTCATGATGTTTTCGTTTCTCATGATCTCGCAAAACCATGTGCAGATTGTATATTATACTTTACTTATTGCTTTGGCCATTGCCATTGCCTATGCGGTAAAAGCCATCAAGGCTAAAGAAGGAAAGCACCTTGTAATTGCAGGTGTGCTGGCCATCGTTTCCGGTATTGTGGGTCTTGGAGGTGCAGCCATCACGCTGATGCCTACTGCTGAATATGCTAAAGAAACCATGCGGGGTGGTCGCTCAGAACTTACAGATAGTGCCAATGCGCATAATAAAACTGCAGGCGGCCTGGATAAAGATTATGCTTTTAACTGGAGCTACGGTGTAGATGAAACCCTGACCCTGCTGGTACCCGATATTTATGGGGGCAGTTCTTCAGGAGAACTCGACGGTTCCTCTAAAACTGCGGAAGTACTTACAGATATTTACGGGCCAGACAATGCCGCCCAGGTAGCTTCAAGTCTGCCAGCATATTGGGGTCCACAGCCCAGCACATCGGGGCCGGTGTACCTGGGAGCAATCATCTGTTTTCTTTTTGTATTAGGGCTGGTTTACCTGGATACCTGGCACAAATGGTGGATCGCCGGCGTTACTTTGTTTGCCATCATGCTGGCCTGGGGAAGCAATTTTAAAGCCTTCAATTATTTTATGTTTGATGTGCTGCCGGTGTATAATAAATTCCGGGCACCTACAATGGCATTGGTTATCCCTCAACTTACTGCTGCATTGATGGCAGCGCTCGTATTGCAAAAATTTCTTTTTGGTGGCGAGGCAAAAGAATTGCTGTTGAAAAAATTGAAACTCAGTGTGTACATCACCGCTGGGGTGCTTGCATTAACCACCATATTATATTTAAGTTTTAGCTATACTGGCGAGAATGATCGTCGCCTGCAAACAAGTCTTACGGCAAATTTTGCACAGGCACAACCTAATAATCCGCAAGCAGAAGTGCAGGCACAGCAAATGAGTAAAACCATTATCAGTGCACTTGCTCAGGATCGAAAAAGTCTTTTTGGTGCAGATCTGTTGCGCAGCTTTCTTTTTATCCTTGCGGCGGTGGTAGTACTTTGGTTATTTGTAAAGGCAAAAATAAATGCCCTTACGGCTACCATTCTTTTAGTAGCGCTCACGGTTTTTGATTTGCTGCCGGTGGGCAAGCGATATTTAAACGAAACTAATTTTGTAGAGAAAACCAATATTGAAGATGAATTTGCCATGACGGATGCCGACCGTATGATCATGGCCGATCCGGACCATAAGAATTTCAGGATTTTTAATACAGATGATCCGTATAACAATGCAAAACCTTCCTACTATCACAACTCCGTAGGCGGCTATAACCCAGCCAAATTGGCCATATACCAGGATCTTATTGAGCACCAGCTTTCCAAGGGAAATATGAGTGTGTTCAATATGCTGAACACCAAATATTTTGTGATGCAGGACCCACGCACAGGTAAGCCAACAGCACAGCAAAATCCGGAAGCATTGGGTAATGTGTGGTTGGTAAAGGGCATTCGTTTTGTGCCAAATGCTGACGCAGAAATGGGAGCATTGGATAGCCTTGATGTGCGGGACAGCGCTGTGATTGATGTACGCTACAAAGCCAAAGTAGCAACCATGCCTGTATTTGATTCGAGCGCCAGTATTAAATTACTGGAAAACATCAATGACACTGTACGCTATACTTATAGTGCAGCTACACCGCAATTTGCCGTGTTTAGTGAAATCTATTACGATAAAGGATGGAACGCTTACCTGGATGGGAATAAGGCAGACTATGTGCGTACAAACTACGTTCTGCGGGGTATGAGTCTTCCTGCAGGCAAGCACAATATTGAATTCCGGTTTGAACCAGCATCTTATAAACGTGGAAACCAAATTGCACTGTGGAGTACCATCATTGCAATACTCACGCTCCTTGCTGCGGTAGTGATGGATGTACGCAAGAAAAAAATTGTGTAAGATGGTTATTGGTAATGGCATGATCGCAACCCGGTTTAGCAATTATGCTGAGAACGGAGATGTACTCATTTTTGCATCAGGGGTTTCTCATTCTGCAAGCGCCACAGCTACGGATTTTGCGAGAGAGCGTGCATTGCTGCTCGAAACTATGCAGTTGCATCCCGGTAAATTACTGGTTTACTTTAGCACCTGCAGTGTGTATGATCCATCTTTGCACGCAGGGAAATATGTTATACACAAACTGGAGATGGAAGCGCTTATTAAGCAGCACGCCCGTTCCTGGTTGATATTCAGGGTGAGCAACCCTGTAGGAAACACGCAAAACACAGCTACAGTACTCAATTATTTTGCAGGGCATATTTTGCAGCAGCA
>DGQO01000093.1:264-1426 GCA_002400445.1 Chitinophagaceae bacterium UBA4412 | reverse complement strand
CTGGAAAAGCAACTTCAACAAAAAGCCCATTTCACTTTGGTAGATAAAGGCAGTAGCCCGGTAATTGATACCACGCAGATTCAACCGTTGTTTACAGCATTGAATATTCATTTTCCTGGTAACTACCTTGAACAATTATTACAAAAATATTTTCCTGCTGCATGACGTATTTAGAAGCCAAACGAAAATTACGGGTAGAACAAGCGCTGATGTCGCCTTTCGTTTTGCTGGGCCGGCTTGCAGGGAAACTATTTAAACTGAAGGGTACTTATAAAATATTTCTTTTTTATCCCAATGCAGATATTGGCGGAGCACCAAGGGTAAACCTGGACATTACACAAATGTTGCAGCAGGAAAGAGCCATCATCTTCTTTTCTAAAAAAGCGCATAACGATTTATATGCAGCGCAGTATAAAGCAACCGGTGTAAAAACAATTGATTTGCAAAAATGGATAGATAACAAACTCTTTCACTTTGTAAATTTTTTTGTGCGTGGCCTGCTGGCATCATGGATTAATAGAGAACAGGCGCCCGTTGTTTTTGGCGGAGAAAGTATCTTCTTTTACAAAGTTATTCCACACCTGCGCAAAAATATTCGCTGTGTAGAACTCACGCATGTAGACCGCTGGCTGCCTTACAATATTGGTTTTATTGATCGGATAGATGCCCGCATTTTTAGTACAAGGAAAGGTCTCGAAGCTGCCGAAGCACAGTACCGGCAAAATAATCTTGGGCAGCAGTATTTTGAACGCCTCTTTTTTGTAGACAATGCCATTGATATTCCGGCATATTGGGCACCTTCAAATGAAACACTGCAGGTGTTTTTTATTGGCCGTGGAGCACCCCAAAAGCGCATCGAACTCGTAGCAGCTATTGCTGCTGAAGCACACCGGTTAGAACTGCCCCTGCATATGAATTTTGTGGGCGATGTAGATAAAATTATTCACCCGGCGGCTTATCCTTTTTGCAGTTTTTATGGAACCATTACTGATGCAGATAAAATGAATGCCATTTATACCAAAGCAGATGTATTGCTACTTACTTCAGCCTTTGAAGGCTTGCCGGTTGTAGTTATGCAGATGATGGCGCATGGCAGGGTAGTGGTAAGTACGGCCGTAAGCGGCATACCCGATTATATCCGGCATCGGCAGAATGGGATGCT
>DGQO01000093.1:0-251 GCA_002400445.1 Chitinophagaceae bacterium UBA4412 | reverse complement strand
GGGTAGCTTTTCAGCGGGAGTACCGGCGCTTGCTGATGCTGTAAGCATCATTCACAGATTCATTTTACCCTTTTCTCAATGCGGCTTCTGCCCTATCTTTGCGCCACATTTTTAATTATAATCAGCGCCATGTCAGTATTAGTTAATAAAGATTCTAAAGTAATTGTTCAAGGTTTTACCGGAACAGAAGGTACTTTTCATGCCACCCAAATGATAGAATACGGTACCAATGTAGTGGGCGGTGTTACGCC
>DGQO01000284.1:19780-30683 GCA_002400445.1 Chitinophagaceae bacterium UBA4412 | reverse complement strand
GGCGTTTTATGCATACTATGAGATTGGAAAATGAAGATAAACCCATTCCTTATTGGTGGTGCAGGCTTTCTGTTAAAGTGAGCAATCACGGCACGTTAATATACTTATGTACCTGGAGGCTTATGCGCCATTTAGGATTTGCTTTTACATAGTCTACAATCATAGCTGTCATCTGTTCTGCTTTGCTCCACTCTGGTTGCAGGTAAAGGAGGCACTGATCGGATACCTGGCTGGCAAAGCTTTCCGCCCATTCTAAATCAGATTTATGAAATACGACTACTTTTAGTTCATGAGCTGCTTGAATAACCTCAGGGAGAGGCGCTTTGAATTTTTTGGGCGAAAGACAGATCCAGTCCCAGTTGCCAGAAAGCGGACTGGAGCCGGAAGTTTCCATATTTGTTTGAAAACCTTTTTCATGCAGCACAGCAGTCAGTTCATCAAGATGATGCAGGAGAGGCTCACCACCTGTAACAACGGCAATCACCTGCGCTCCGGGAGGTGACCCCTTCGCCGCCATTTCGCCGATTGCTTCTGTTGTAAACTGTGGATGTGCAGCAGCATTCCAACTTTCTTTTACATCGCACCACACACAACCTACATCACATCCACCGAGGCGGATAAAGTAAGCCGCCTTTCCCTGGTGGAAGCCTTCCCCCTGGATTGTATAAAAGTGTTCCATCACCGGTAAACTCTGCATAAGATGGCCGCTCAATTTTGAGGATTATTTTGAAGATACGCCTGGTAAGTGTTTGTAAGTAGGGCAGCAATTGTCATTAAACCCACTCCACCAGGAACAGGTGTGATGTAGCTGCATTTTGGCGCCACATTATCAAAATCAACATCACCTTTAATGGCAAATCCAGACTTCTTCGTTGGGTCTGCCACCCGGGTAATACCCACGTCAATGACTACTGCACCTGGTTTAACCATATCTGCTTTAAGAAAGCCTACTTTGCCCAATGCTGCTACAATAATATCGGCCTGAAGGCATAGTTCTTTTAAATTTTGAGTGCGGGAATGGCAAAGCGTAACTGTGCAGTTTCCCGGCTCTGTATTTTGGCTCAGGAGAATGCTCATAGGCCGCCCCACAATATTGCTTCGTCCAATAACCACGGCATGCATTCCAGTAGTTTTAATCTTATAATGTTCCAGCATAAGCATAATACCATATGGCGTAGCGGGAATAAAAGTGGGATGGGCCTGAACTAATTTTCCAATACTTATCGGGTGAAAACCATCTACATCTTTTTCCGGGTTAATAAGGTTGATAATCTTTTCTTCGGAAATGTGTTTTGGCAGTGGAAGTTGTACCAGGATTCCATCTACCGATGCATCATTGTTTAATGCCTGGATTGCCGTTACAATCTCCTCTTCTGCTGCATCAGTATTAAATCTTACGAGGCTGCTCTTAAAACCGGCTTCTGCACAGTTTTTTATTTTACTGGCTACATAAGTTTCACTGGCGCCATCATTCCCAATAAGGATTGCAGCAAGGTGCGGCGGTCGGAGATTCTTTTCCAGTAACTTTTCCGTTTTCTTTTTCAATGCTGCCGTCACGGCTGCAGATACGAGCTTGCCATCTAAAATTTGCATGGCGCAAAAATAATGTTCTGGCTTCATTATAACCAGATGAATTCACAACTGTGGCTTTCGTTGTGTTTTTTCCTATATTTATTATCAAACCAACTGCTGTGGCATCTCTTTTTAAGTACTTTTTCGCATTCCTGTTTTCTTTTCTCACTACAATTGCTGTACATGCCCAAGGCATCCGTTACAGTCTTGGCATACCTTATTTATCATTGGGTGCTTATTCTACAAAGCAAACGGATCCATTTGCGTTTACCAATAACCAGGCTGCCCTTGCCCAGGTAAAAGGGGGCAGTGTAGGCGCTTTTGGAGAACGTCGTTTCATGCTGGCAGAGAATAGTGTTTATGGATTGGCTGCTGCAATTCCTTCCAGCCTGGGCAATTTCGGGGTACAGGTAGCATATGGAGGCTTTAGAAATTTTAATGAGAACAAAGCAGGACTTGCTTATGCAAAATCTCTCGGGAAAGCAGTTGATATTGGCGTGCAATTCAATTATTATGGATATCGCATTCCGCAATATGGAAATGCCTCCACCGTAAATTTTGAAGTTGGAGCAATTATGCATTTTTCAGAAAAATTTAATGGCGGAATTCATGCATATAATCCTGTGGGTGGTACCCTGGATAAAGCAAACAAAGAAAAGCTTGCATCTGCTTACAAACTCGGCCTGGGCTATGACGCTTCGGATCATTTTTCCGTGAGCGCAGAATTGGTAAAAGAAGAAGATAGACAACTCAATGTTGTGGCTGGCGTGCAATACCAGTTCATGCAACAATTTTTTGCAAGGGCGGGATTTCTCTCAGAGACCGGGACGGGATTTGCCGGCGTAGGCCTGGGCTGGAATCACCTGCGGCTGGACGTTTCAGCCAGTTATCACCCTCAATTAGGCTTTTCTCCCGGGCTGCTCTTTGTGTATCATTTAAAAGAAAAGGGACAATGACGTGGCGCTTCATGATTTTGCTTTTACTGGGGGTGCCTTGTTTTACAATGGCTCAGATAAACCCTCCCGAGCCTGTACCACCTACAACGGCTACGGAACAACAACTCGAGAACATTACAGAGAATAACGAGGACCTGGAAACTGAAGACGATTCATACTTGCAGCAGCTCAATGACTGGCAGCGGCACCCGCTAAATATCAACATGATGGATGAGGGATTACTCAAAGAATTTAGAATGCTCTCTCCCATGCAAATCCAGAATTTCCTTACTTACCGCTCCTTGTTGGGAAATCTAATCAATATTTATGAGTTGCAGGCTGTTCCGGGATGGGATCTCGCAACCATCCAAAAAATTCGACCCTACATTATTGCTTCACAGCGTGCAAATCTGCTGGAAGATATTGGCGAAAGGCTGCAAGGTGGCGACCATACAATCTTATTAAGGGTAACACAGACCCTGGAAAAGAGCCGTGGATATTTGCTTGATTCATCAAACGCAAAGAATTTTTATCCTGGATCTCCGCAGCGTGTTTTTGTAAGGTATAAATACAACTATAAAAATCTCTTACAATATGGTGTGGTTGGTGAAAAAGATGCAGGGGAAGAATTTTTTAAAGGCTCGCAAAAACAAGGTTTCGATTTTTACTCAGCACATTTTTTTGTGCGAAATATTGGCGTGATTAAATCTCTGGCTATTGGTGATTTTGCAGTAAATCTTGGGCAGGGACTNNGTTTTGCGGCCCTATAATTCGTCTGGTGAAATTTATTTTCATCGGGGAGCAGGCATCACGGTTGGTCGCCGAAATTGGCAGGCGACAATTTTTGGATCTCTCAGAAAAGTGGATGCAAATTTTAATGCAGCAGATACGCTGAGCAGCCAGGAAGAATACATTTCTTCGTTACAAACTTCCGGGTTTCATCGCACCAATAGTGAATTAGAAGATAAAGGCAGCCAGCGTCAACTTGCTTTTGGTGGTAATTTCTCCCTGCAGCTTAAAAGACTGCATATCGGGCTTAATGGGATACAATACCAATTTAAGTATCCACTGCAAAAGACCCAGGATCCTTACAATTATTTCGCTCTTGCAGGTAAACAGTTTGGAAATTATAGCACAGATTATAGTTTTACTTATCGCAACCTTCACTTTTTTGGAGAAGCAGCCACTACCAACAAAAATTATCTTGCTTTTGTAAACGGCTTGCTGCTCAGTGTGGCGGCAAACGTGGATATGAGTTTCTTGTATCGCAACATCAGCAAGGGCTACCAATCATTATATACGAGTGCTTTTACGGAAAGTACTTATCCCACTAATGAGAAAGGGTTTTTCGCCGGCATCAGTATCAGGCCCGCTACGAGTTGGCGCATTGATGCTTATGGCGATGTGTACCACTTTCCTTTTCTCAGATACCGGGTAAATTCTCCTTCAGATGGTAAGGATTTTATGCTGCAGGTCAATTATAAGCCAAATAAGCAGTTTGAAATTTATGGACGTTACAAGCAAGAAACCAAAGCGCTGAATACAAACCCCGATGGCCTGCCACTTAGCCAGGTAACTATGCAGCCCAAAAAAGATCTTCGGGTGCATTTCGCATACAAAATTACCCCGGCAATAACCATCAGATCAAGGGCTCAAATGATTTGGTTTGACCAGAAAGGTGCAGCTCCTTCGGAAGGATTTCTCCTGTACACAGACGTTTTGTACAAGCCAATATTATCCCGCATTAGCGGAAATATCCGGTTGCAATATTTTGAAACGGACGACTATAATAGCCGGCTTTACGCTTATGAAAATGATGTGTTATATAGTTATAGTATCCCGGTATTTTATGGGAAGGGCTACCGTACTTATTTGAACGTGAATTATGATATTACCCGGAATCTTACCGCCTGGGCACGTATAGCCCGTACTATTTATCCAGGTCAGGACATGATTGGTTCAGGGCTCGACCAGTTGAATTCAAACCACCGGACAGAGGTAAAATTGCAGTTATTGTATAGTTTTTAACATTTTTTAAGTCTTTATGCAGCATCTCGCATTAAAAAAATGTCCATGAGATTTATCAGGATTCTTTTGTTTATCAGGAATTAACAATTTATTTGCGTAAATGAAATTCCCTTATTTTTACAATTCATCAAATTTTAATCAATCGCACATGAGAAGATTTTTATCACTGTTCTCTATGTTAATGCTTTGTGGAGTATTAGCATTTGGTCAAAGCCGGGTGGTGACCGGAAAAGTGTTGGATGACAAGGGGTTGGCGGTTCCTTCCGCTTCAATCACCGAAACTGGCACTAAAAACGTAGCTATTGCTGATGGAGATGGTAAGTTTACCATCACAATTCGGGCAAAAGGTACTATTACCATTTCTGCAACTGGCTTTAACAGCACTACAACCGGCATTTCGAAAAATGACGATAACGTATTCGTGCTGAATCGCACAGACGGAAATTTGCAGGAAGTAGTAGTAACCGCTCTTGGTATTCAACGCCAGAGAAAAGATTTGGGTTATTCTACTGCAAAAGTGAATAACGCAGAATTAACCCAATCTGCACCTGTAAACGTGGCTAACGGCCTGCAAGGAAAAGTATCTGGTTTAAATATCACCTCTGTAAACAATGGTGTATTTGAAGACGTGAAAATTAATCTTCGTGGTATTCGTTCACTTACAGGTAATAACAACCCAATGTTGTTGTTAGACGGTGTTCAAACAGATCTCAACTATCTTTCTTCAATCAATCCACAGGATATACAGGATGTAACCATCCTTAAAGGTGCTTCTGGTGCTGGTATTTATGGACCTGATGCCCGTAATGGTGTAATCGTAGTTACAACCAAGCGTGGCGGTCGTGGTTCAAACCCGGTTGTTACTATTGGTCATACTACGCAGTTTACCAGTATTTCCTTCTTCCCTAAATTCCAGAATGAATTTGGAAGCGGTGGTTCTGGTTCTTATATCCCTTATGAGAACTGGTCGTGGGGACCAGCATTTGATGGTTCAATGATTAACCTCGGTTCTCCGCTTAAAGATGGTACGCAGCAAATGGTGCCTTACAAAGCGAATAATTCCAGGAAAGAATTCTTCAATACGGGCGTTACCAACCAAACCGATGTTTCTCTTGGTGTTAAAGATTTTTACCTAAGTTTCCAGGATGCCAATATCACAGGTATCGTACCAGATGATAAGAATCGTCGTACCGGTATCCGTTTGAATTCTGATAGGACTTATGGTAAATTCAAGGCTGGTCTTAGTATGAACTATGTACAGCAGAACTATAATGTATTTGATGATGCGGCCATGGGAGATTACAACTCTGCTAATAACGTAGGTTTAAATGACGGTTTACTTAACCTCATCTTTAATACACCTGCACATGTTCCTATTACCTCTTATAAGAATTTTAAAGACAATCCATTTGCAAAGTATGACACCTACTTTAACCACTACGGTCTGAATCCGTATGTTGCTTTGGATAACTGGAGGCAGAAAGGCGTGAGAGATGACCTGATTAGTAACCTGGATCTTAGCGTAAAAGCCAGTAGTTCATTGGCCTTTACCTGGAGACTCGCAGGTACTTTCCGTAATATCAACACAACAAGAACTTCTAAAGGTCAGATTACATCTGATGCCACTAACGCAAATACCGTTACCCCCATTCCGGGTGCTGTAACTTATGGTAGCAGCAGGAGCAGCAGACTTTCTTCTGAAGTGTTTGGTAACTGGAATAAGTCAGTACGTGATTTTAAATTCAACGTAATTGCAGGTCACTACGTCAGAGAATCAGAAGGTCGTAGTTCAAGTGTAGGTGCAGAAAACCTGGTAGTTCCAGAATTGTTTGCCATTACAAATGGTGTGGGTGGAACAAAAGGCGGAAACAGCTATTCTAAAACACGCAGTATGTCTGTTTACGGTTCTCTTGGAATCGGATACAAGGGCTGGGCTAATGCTGAATTCACTGCCCGTAATGATTGGGCTTCTGTGTTCTCTTCAGACAACAATAGCTTTTTCTATCCTGGTGTAAACCTTTCATTGGTATTGAGTGATGCGATCCCGGGCCTGAATAACAACCCGGTAATTTCTTACCTGAAGCTACGTGGGTCAGTTAACAAAACAGCAAATGCTGATATAGGTGCTTACCAACTTGCTTCTACTTTTAGTGGTACAGCTTCTGGTTTCCCTTATAATGTGCCTGGCTTTACCGCTAACAACTCAGCGTTTAACCCAAATCTTAAGCCTGAGTTTATCAATAGCCAGGAAGTGGGCATTGAATTAGGCTTACTTAAAAACAGGATCAACCTGGAAGTTGCTGCTTACAACCAGGACAATACTCAACAAATCATCAGTGTAGCTCTTTCTTCTGCAACGGGTTATACCAATGCAGTTGTAAATGCTGCGGCCTTTACTAATAAAGGTATTGAGATGGACTTGAAATTTACTCCACTGGTAAATCTTGGAGATGTGCGTTTTGACTTGAAAACCAATGCTTCCTATAATACCAGTAAAGTGAACTCTATCTATGCTGGTTTAGACAGGCTGTTTGCAGGTGGTTATACCACTGCTGCTAACTATGCGATTGTTGGCCAGCCAGCATTTGTATTTTTGGCGAGTGATTATGTTCGGGACGATGCGGGTCATGTAGTGGTGGATCGTGTTTCAGGTTTGCCAAAAGCTGATCCTACAACAAAAATGTATGGTCGTACTTCTCCTACCTGGATACTCGGACTAAATCCTTCATTCAGTTATAAAGGTGTTACGCTTTCTGCAGTAGCTGAATATCGTGGTGGCCACATGGCTTACGCTAACATTGGTTCTGCAATGGCCTGGACGGGTGTATCTGCTACCACTGCTCAGAATCACAGGGAAAGATTTGTATTTCCAAATTCAGTATATGATGATGGAACAGGTAAATTCGTACCGAACACGAACGTTACTATCAATGACGTAAACAACTTTTATACTACGGTGTATCGTGATGTAAATTCGAACTTCCTCATCAGTGCAGATTCATGGAGAATAAGAGAAGTGTCATTAGGCTATGATTTTCCTGCTAGCGTGTTTGCTGGTCAAAATGTAATTAAAGGCCTGAATGTGAACTTAAATGCAAGAAACTTGTTCCTGTGGTTGCCACAGTCTAATCAGTTTACTGATCCAGACTTTAACTTTACAACAGGAAATACAAGTGGTGTAAGCAATTCACAGATTAATCCACCAACAAGGGTTATCGGTCTTAATGTAACAGCCACATTCTAAAAACCCCGTTCTAAACTGAAAATTAAAAAAGTATGAAAAAAATATATTATTTGGTGCTGTTGTCATTCATCTTCTTAGGTGGATGTACAAAAAGCTACCTCGATATCAACCAGAATCCGAACTCACCGACTACAGAGTCGGTAACACCGGATCTTCTTCTCCCCACGGCCTTAACAAGAACTGCTGCACAGGTAGGTTCTGGTTATGCTGTATTAGCCCGCTGGACGGGTCGTTGGACACGTGGAGGCGACTATGGCCCTACTTCTGAAGAAGAATCCTATAACATTACTACCACTTTTGGCAATGGTACATGGGCTTTTTGGTATGACAACCTTTATGATTATGACGTAATGGAAAAGAAAGCCAATGCAAGCGGTCAGAAATTTTATGAGGCTATTGCCAAAACAATGAAAACCGTAGGCTTTCAAAATCTCGTAGATATTTTTAATAACGTGCCTTATTCGAAAGCCTTTGATCTTGTTGGGAATATTACCCCCGCTTATGATAAAGGTGCTGACATTTACGCAGATCTTTTTCTGCAGTTAGATAAAGCTTTGGTATTGCTTGATGGAGTTGTTCCCGGTAAAGATGTGAACATTGCCAAAGCTGACATTATGTTTAAAGGCAATATTACAAAGTGGAAGAAATTCATTAACACACAACGTCTGAAATTAGTGGTTCACCTTTCACAGGTAAGTTCTTTTAATCACGCTGCTGAACTTTCGAAAATTACTGCCGAAGGCTTTTTGCAGAGTGGAGAAACTGCTGCAGTAAATCCAGGGTATGCAAAAGCAAAAAATACGGCGGGCATAAGCCAGCAGAATCCTTTCTGGGATACTTATAAGGCAGATATAGCCGGTGTTGCTAATGATAAATACAACAGGGCAAACAACTTTGTTTTGAAACTGTATCGGGATAACCTGGATATCAGGTACCAGTATGTTTTCGATCCTGCAGCTAAGCCATTATCTGGTAATACCTATTTTGGCTATGATTATGGTTTTGTAGATCCTAACCCAAATAACCCAAAGTCTGAAAATTCTTCAGGAGTTGGTGGACCGGGTTTGGCTAGGAGTTTCTCCCAGGATCAGTGGCTATTCACTTCTGTGGAGAGTAAATTTCTTCAGGCCGAGGCCATTCAGCGTACCTGGTTAAGTGGAAACGCCAAGACTGCATATGAAGATGCCGTTCGGGAGTCTTTCATTTACCTGGGCGTAACCAATGCTGTAGCTACAGCTAACACCTATTTAGCAACACCATTTGCAGACTGGAATGCTGCTGGTAACTCAGATAAAATTAAATTGATTATCGTGCAAAAATACCTCGGCCTGGTTGGTTTGAATAACCTTGAAGGCTGGACAGATTACAGGAGAACTGGTTTCCCTGCAATACCAAAATCACTTTCACCAAGTGTAGGTCCAAACATTCCTTTGCGCTACAGGTATCCAAAAACGGAGTATGATTATAATCCAAATAATGTAGCTGCTCAAAATGATCCTAATCCGTTTACTTCAGGTATTTTTTGGGATCTTTAGTCATCATTAAATAAACAAAAAACTATGAACAAAATATTTAAATATATCCTTCCTGTACTTATGCTTGGGGCGCTGTCCTCCTGCTTAAAGGATAAGAATTTTGACGATCATGTTACAGGGCATAATGTAAATGATGGTATTAAAGTGATTGAACTCGGTGTTGCATTCAGCCCTGAGCATAATCGAACCATTGGTGTAGATTTCGTGGACGTAGACACATCAACTATTTTCCTTACCGTAAGGCTTGCTTCTGCTGAGCCTGCTACAGAAGATATCATTGTAACGATTGATACCACTGGTTCACAAGCAATGATTGATGCTTANNAAAGGACAGAACGAAGGACACGTGTCCATTAACTTCAACCCAACTGATTTTGATCCATCCTACACTTACGCTTTGGGCTTTAAGATCAAAAGCGTAGATAAGTCGGGTTATGCCATCAGCCAGAACTTTGGAAAATACTTAACCCTCATTGGCGCTAAAAATGACTATGACGGGTTTTATGAAATCACAGGTACATTGGTAGATGCGAATGGACTTTACATGGGAGACTATGGTGATCCAGCTGCACCGAGGCAATACACGCTTGCTACTGTAGGAGCACAAACTGGTTTATTTTATGATGTTTCCTGGGACTATGCAAACTACATTGTAATTAATATAGCCACAGGTGGTGCTGCAAATACAGGAATTCGCCCAAAAATTACTTTTGATGGTACAACAAGGGCCGTTGTTTCTGCAGTAAATGCGAATAATAACGCTGTGCTTACCATTGGGCCTGGCAGCAAGTTCAATGAAAGCGATCACTCAATTGATCTGCAATGGACACTTGGCCGTTGGAAAGCCACAGAGCATTGGAAGTACTTAGGTCCAAGATAATTTGATCGCAAATCATTCTATAAAAAAACGAGGCTGTTTCGCAAGAAGCAGCCTCGTTTTTTGTGGGGTTTGTTTCTCTTCCTTTTCTAAATATTCTTTTTTAATTAACCTCAATCAATATCTCGATTTTTCTACTTTGTATTATCTTCGTTTTATGAGCGTAGACAATAATCAACCCAACCAATTGAACATTGAGATTTCTGAAGAAATTGCTGACGGTACTTATGTGAATCTTGCGATTATTACGCATAGTCACGCAGAGTTTGTAGTGGATTTTGTAAATGTTATGCCAGGTGCACCCAAGAGTAAAGTGAAGAGCCGGATAATTCTTACACCCTTTCATGCTAAGCGATTGCTGAAGGCATTGGATGAAAATATTGAGAAGTTTGAAGACGTAAACGGCACTATTGAGGATAAGGAAGCTATTGAAATCCCCTTTAATTTTGGCGGCCCTGCTGCCGAGGCCTAATATAAAACTCACCCTTTATGAAACTTTTTTCAGTGCTCATTAGCACTACTTTTTTGCTCTGTCTGAGCCTATCCACATTTGCTCAAGACGTTACCATTTTTACCTCTGGCAGCAGAAACAATGCCACCGCCCAATACTATCGGGAAGATTACCAGCGCATTGGTGTTTACAAGGTGAGAGGGACCCCTTATGTTTTAAAAGGTGCAAACCTCTGCGATGTGTACACACCATTAGGACTTG
>DGQO01000284.1:0-19699 GCA_002400445.1 Chitinophagaceae bacterium UBA4412 | reverse complement strand
AATGGCCCTAAACTACAGATTTATAAAGCATTTACCACAGAGCTGAGGCCCGCTGCAATGGATGTAGCGCAAACCAATGTGCGGGAGTTTGAAATTATGGGAGAATATTATTTCAGACAGGGTAACTCCAAAGAGTTAGTAAAAGTAAAAAAGAACCTGAAGAGCCTACAGGCCATTTATAAGGACTCGCCGGCGGCACTTAAAGCATTGAAGGATGTAAGTAAGTCAGATTTTGAAAACACCCTCGCTAAGGCCGTTGCCATTATCAATGACCTTTAAACTTACAGCAGGCCTTCATCTGCAAAGCTATAATAGCCTTCTTCGCTTACGATAATATGATCCATTACCGTGATATCTAAATACTGTGCAGCCTGTTTTATTTTTTGAGTAATATCTTCATCTGCCCGGCTGGGTTTTAAATTTCCAGACGGGTGGTTATGGCTTAGCACTACTGCGGTAGCTTCTGCTTCGAGTGCTTTCCTCAAGATCATTCTTGGATCTGCCACCGTACCCGTTAGCCCGCCAGAACTGATGATTTCCATACTGATAATTTTATTGGCCCGGTTTAAAAATACGACTGCAAATACTTCGTGCCGGTAGTCTTTGAGCATAGCCTGTAAGTATTGAGCAATTTCAGCGCTACTGCGCACCACTGTTTTCACCAGTAATTCGCTTGATTGCCTTCTCCGGCCCAGTTCCAGCGCAGCCGCAATAGTGATTGCTTTTGCAGGTCCGATTCCTTTTAATTGCTGTAGTTGCTTAATAGATAGCTTCCCTAATTCATTCAGATTATTTTTGCCCAGCTTCAAAATCTCTTTAGCTATATCCAACGCACTCATTTGTTTGTTACCTGTATTCACAAGAATGGCCAGCAGTTCTGAATCACTGAGTGCTGAAGCTCCTTTAAGCTGCATTTTCTCCCTTGGCCGATCGTCTGCCTGCCAGTTTTTAATGGGTACATTTCTGTTGGGAGCATTTTCCATAAAATGAAATTTTTATTCAGAAAAACTAAACTGTAATTTCGCCCTGCTCGAACAACTACCAATTATTCGCTAATGAAATCGGAAGTAAAAATCTTTTCAGGAACCAAGTCTCAATACCTCGCAGAAAAAATTGCCAAACAATACGGAGAACCGCTTGGCAAAGTAAATATACAAAGGTTCAGTGATGGTGAGATAGGGGTGGAGTTCCAGGAAAGTATAAGGGGGAAGTACGTCTTTCTTGTGCAAAGCACTTTTGCCCCCGCAGATAACCTCATGGAATTGCTTCTGATGATTGATGCTGCAAAGCGTGCCTCGGCTTATAAGGTTATTGCCGTGGTTCCATATTATGGCTTTGCCAGGCAGGATCGCAAAGACCGCCCGCGGGTGGCTATAGGAAGTAAACTTGTGGCCAATATGCTTACGGCTGCCGGAGCAAACCGTATCATTACAATGGATTTACATGCTCCACAGATACAGGGATATTTTGACATTCCCGTAGATCACCTTGATTCTTCTGCCATTTTCATCCCGTATATAGAAAGTTTGCAGTTAGAGAATCTCACCTTTGCGGCACCAGATGTAGGTAGTGCAAATCGTATACGGGAAGTAGCCACTTATTTCGAGTGTGAAATGGTAATCTGTGATAAACACCGCAAACGTGCAAATGAAATTGCCAGCATGGTGGTGATTGGTGACGTATTAGACCGGGATATTGTCCTCATTGACGATATCTGCGATACTGGTGGAACCCTCAGCAAAAGTGCTGGTCTGATGATGGAAAAGGGTGCCCGGAGTGTACGGGCATTGTGCACACATCCTGTACTGAGCGGTAATGCTTACGAAAATATCCAGAACAGTGTACTCAATGAACTGGTTGTATGCGATACCATCCCTGTAAAGCCCGGGTCTGACAAAATTAAAGTCTTATCTACNNATTTTGGCTTTTCGGGGCGCTAAACCCTTACCTTTGCGCCTCATAAAAATTTTAAATTAATGAAAACAATTACAATCGAAGGACAACTGAGGACCGAAAGCGGAAAAAAAGCCACCCGCCTACTTCGCTCTCAGCAACTCGTGCCAGGTGTAATTTATGGTGGTAAATCTGAAATAAGTTTTGCAGCCCCGGTATCGTCATTCAAAAACATTGTGTACACATCCGAGTTTATACTTGCTGAGGTACAAGTTGGTGGGCAAACTTATAAATGCATCCTGAAGGATCTCCAGTTTGACAAAGTAAGTGATGCGCTCATCCATGTGGATTTTCTTGAACTCGTAGAGGGCAAGAAAGTTGTTGCAACTTTGCCTTTAAAGTATGTAGGAATTCCCGCTGGTGTAAAATCTGGTGGTAAGCTGGTTACTAAAATGAAGTCCGTAAAAGTAAAAACTGACCCTTCGGCATTGAAAGATTTCATTGAAGTGGATCTTACAAACCTGGAGCTTAATGCAAACCTGCGTGTGCAGGATATTAAAGCAGAAGGTATGGAAATCATGAACTCACCAAGAATTCCAATTGCTTCTGTAACAATGACAAGGCAACTGAAGCAGGAAGAAGCTACCGCAGCTAAAACCGCTACCGCTAAAAAATAAATGCAGTAATAATTTTATATGCAAATGCCCTTTTATAAAGAGGGCATTTGCTTTTTACAGACGGGCATAGAAAACTATTCAACTTAGTTACCTTTGCCCACTCAAAATATTCAGCATGGGAATGGATAGAAATACCCTGATTGGTTTTGGTCTAATTGGTGTTTTGCTTATTACAATGTTTGCTATCAACAGCAAGAGCAGGCTTGCTTATGAAGCTGAGCAAAAACGAATTGCAGATTCTATTGCTGCCACTTTACCTAAAGTGGATACTGCACGTAAGAATATTGCAGCGCTTGATACCGCTAATAAGGTACAGCAGCCCATTGTGCAAGTGGCAGAAGAAAAAATATTGATGGAAAATGATGTGATGAGCATCGTGTTCACCAATAAAGGTGCACAGCCGGTAAATGTAGTATTGAAGAACTACAGGAAAGCGGATAGTACAAAGCTTATCCTGCAGCAAGGTGCTTTTAATAAGCTTGGTTACTCCTTTTTATTAAGTGATAACAAAACTGCTAAAAGCACGGAAACTTTTTTTACCGCCGTCCCCGTTGTGCAGAATGCTGATAAATCACAAACACTCCGATTCACGTGGGCTGATTCTGCTGGCAAGAAAATCGTACATCAGTACACACTGAAGCCTGGCGAATATATGGTTGACCTAAACATTGAATTTAGTGGTGTTGAGCAATTATTTACAGGCAACCGGATGAACCTGCTATGGCAAACAGAGACGGAGCAATTGGAGAAGGATCATAAATATGAACTTACCCAAACTCATATTGCATATAATCAGGGTGGTGATTTCGACTTTGAATATATTAAGAGTGGCGGGAAGAAAAAATTTGAACAGCCCGTAGACTGGCTTGCAGTGAAGCAGCAATTTTTTGTAAGTGCACTTATCGCAAAAGGCCAGTTCAGCACAGCAGACATTAGCTGGATTACGCCTACAGATTCCTCCCTGTTTATTACGCAAACAACTGTAAATGCAAGCATGCTACTGCCTGTAGGGCAAGTAGCTACTGTGCCTCTACAAATTTATTATGGGCCTAGTGATTATAACGTACTCAAGAAATACGGCAACGAACTTAAAAGTATGGTTCCTTATGGAAGTGGTGTTTTTGCTTTCGTAAAATACATCAACAGGTACTTCCTCTTACCGGTATTTGATTTCATAGGGGCACATGTAACTAGCATGGGTATCGTGATTTTATTGCTTACCCTTCTTATTCGGTTGATTACTTCTCCTATATTATACAAGAGCTATTTGAGCGGTGCTAAGATGAAAGTGCTGAAGCCAGAGGTAGATGCTCTTAAAGCTAAATACAAAGATGATCAGCAGGCCTTTGGTATGGAGCAAATGAAGTTGTGGAGGTCCGCCGGCGTAAGTCCGCTTGGTGGCTGTTTGCCAGCGGTTCTGCAAATTCCCATCTTTATGTCTCTTTACTATTTCTTCCAGTCTAATATAGACCTGAGGGGAGAAAGTTTCCTATGGGCGTCAGATTTATCTGCTTACGATTCAATTTATAATTTGCCTTTCAAGATTCCTTTTTATGGAGATCATGTAAGCCTGTTTACACTTACTGCTACACTTACAAGTTTGCTTATTTCCATTTATAGCATGAGCAATATGCAGGATCAGAATAATCCTCTGATGAAGTATATGCCATACATCTTCCCTGTGTTACTGCTGGGTGTTTTCAACTCCTTGCCTTCGGCGCTTACCTGGTACTATACAGTGTCTAACACGATCACGCTTATCCTGCAAATTGTTATTCAGAAATATATTATTGACCATGATAAGATCATGGTGCAGATCAATGAAAATCGAAAAAAGCCTGTAAAGAAATCGAAGATGCAGGAAAGGATAGAAGCTATGCAGGAATCTCAGAAAAAAATTCAGGATATGCGGGGTAAAGCCGGCAAAAAATAAAGGTTTCGTTAAAAGCATTGAAAGCTGCGCTATGAAAAGTGCAGCTTTCTGTATTGTAGCATCTACTTATGAGAATAGCTTGAGTTTTACGCTATCTTTAAACTATTAAAAGTAAAGTCATGAAGCCTTTTATTTCCATATTGTTCGTTTCCCTGCTAATGGCTTTTACGCCAGTAGCAGTAATGCAAAAGCAACTTGCCGAAGGAACGCTGCAATACAGTATCAGTATCACTTCTGCCAAATCAGAATTGCCTATTACCAACAGCTTGAATGGTGCAACACTATACATTTACCTGAAGCCGACCGTGAGCAGAACAGATATGAAGAGTGCCTTGGGAACGGAGTCCACCGTGTATGACGAAAGAAGCAAAGACGGATTTATTCTAAAAGAATATTCCGGCCAAAAATTAATGATCACTTTGCAGCAGGCCAATTGGGACGAAAAAAACAAGATGTATGAGCACCTGAATTTTACTGTGGGAACCGAAATTGTGAAGATTGCCGGCTACAATTGCAAAAAAGCGACGGCCACGCTTCCTGGTAATAAAACATTTACGGTATATTTTACCCCGGATATCCAGGTATTCAACAAGACTTATAACACGGCATTTGCGCAATTAGCCGGGCTGCCTGTACAGTATGAATTGCAATCAGGAAACCTCAGTTTCAAATACACTTTAACACAGGTAAGTCACGATGGCGTTGCCCAATCTAAATTTGAAGCGCCTAAAGCCGGGTTTCGAATTATGACTTATGAGGAAAACCAGCAGCTGAAAAGTAACGTAAAATAAAAAACCTCTAAAAAGAGGTTTATAAATTCGTTTTGATGATGAGCTTAACGCCCGTATATCCCTGGCTTATTTCAGGAACCACTAACTTTTGCTTGTAAGGGATAATATAAATTGTATTTCCTTTTTGATAAGTAACTAAAGAACCTGAAAAAAGGTTTTGTTTCCCAGCCTCAGCGTTATTAAGCAAAGTGCCTTTATACTTAAGCCCGGAGCGTAAGTTTAGGGATAGAGATTGAGAAATGCTCTTTGTGGTGGTGGTCGTTGTTTTTCTCTTCGATTTGCCCACACCTTTGTCCGCCATACTAGTAAGTACCAAGCCATTCAGTACAGCTACAAGCAGAACTATTTTGGTTACTTTACGCATGATTGTAATTGATATTTGCAAATATATAACAAATTATGGGGAAACTATTGCCAGTCATCAAGATTTTGCACCTCATATACGAAGTTTTCCAATTTGAAGGATTTGGCTATTTAACGGCTCAAATCGAATGATTTTGCTTAAATTACCCTAACCTATCAATTATCTATGAGCAAATCCTCCTCAAGACAAAATAGAGACGAATTAAGAAATTTACTGCATCGTTTTGCAAATCTTAAAGCTGGCTTACCTAATTCTTTCATAGAAGAAGATGGTTTTGAGCGCATTATAGAGCACTTTGAAGATGCCGAAGCGTTCAATGAGGTTTTAGATGCCTGCTCCTTTGCCATCAATCAATACCCTTATTCAGCCTCACTGCATCTAATTCGTGCCAATGCCCTCATTGTATTGCGCCGGTATGAAGAAGCACTCCTTGCCCTGGAGCAAGCCGAGTTACTTGATCATTCAGACACTTCACTCTATATTCTTAAAACAGATGTATATCTCGCCCTTGATATGCAGGAAAAAGCAGCAGAAGTTTTGGAAGCTGCGATAGAAGATTTTGGAGGAGATGAAAAGATTGACCTTTTATATGAACTTGCTGATGTGTACGACGATTATGAGAACTTCGAGAAAGTGTTCGATTGTTTTGCTGAAATCCTTAGCCTGGATCCGAATGCCGAAGAAGCATTATACAAGATTTGTTTCTGGACCGATTTTACAGGTAGAAACGAAGAAAGTATCCGGCTTCATCAGCGCATTATTGAAGAATATCCATTTAATGAGCTCGCATGGTTTAACCTGGGCGCTGCGTACCAGGGTATAAAGCTGCATGAAAAAGCTATTGATGCATACAAATATGCCGTAGCTATCCATGAGAAATTCGATTATGCTTATCGCAATTTGGGAGATGCATTTATTCGCCTGCGTAAATACAAGGATGCTATTGAAGCCCTTGAAAAAGTGCTGGAATTATCAAGACCTGAGGCAGTGATCTATGAAGCAATTGGCCATTGTTATGACCGGCTCCGCAACTATGCCCAAGCCCGGTTTCATTATAAAAAAGCCTCTCACCTGGACACGGAGGATAGCCAGATGTATTATAAAATTGCCTGTACCTATATGAACGAAGGCGCCTGGCAGGGTGCAATTAAGCAACTCTTAATAGCCACTAAAATTCACAAACTACAGCCAGAATATAACCTGGCGCTGGGCCAATGTTATATGGAAATAAATAACCTGGAAGATGCCATAACACATTTGGGGAATGTAGTGCGGGTAAGGCCGAGGAAAATAAGCGGCTGGCTGGAATTACTTCGTTGTCTTTTTCTGGCCGGCATGTACGAGGAGGGTTGTGAGTACGCAGATTTTGCACTGGAACAAACCGATCAAAAGCCCATATTCATCTATTATAAAAGCATGTTTTTGTTTGCAATGGGAAAAGCAAAGGAGGGTGGGGCACAATTGGAAAATGCAATGGGCTTAAATCCCAAACTTGTAAAGAAATTCATCGAATTAAATCCTGCCATTCTCCAACACTCGCAGGTGGTGGAGATTATAGCACGGTACAAAAAGCAAAATTCCCTGAAGTAGTCGTTCTTAAAATTTCCCTTTCCCTTAGCGATGGATTAAATATCTTTGCAAGCGCAAAAAAAACACTCTCAAATGAATTTCAACCTCCAGCAAATTCCCGATCGTAACCTCAAACCCAGGCTTCACGGTATTACCATGATTATGGATAAAGGCCTCAGCGTTCAAGAGGCAAAAAATTTTATGTCGGTAAGTTATCCGCATGTAGATTTGGTAAAACTCGGCTTCGGTACTGCCTTTGTAACTCCCACCCTTCGAGAAAAACTTGAGGTTTATCAGTCATTTGATGTGCCTGTATATTTTGGCGGAACATTGTTTGAAGCTTTTCTCATTCGCAATCAGTTTGAAGATTATATCAGTGTGTGTAAGGAATATGGCATTCGCTATATGGAAGTGAGTGATGGCTCTATCACCATACCGCATGCGGAAAAATGTGGTTACATAGAAAAGCTAACGAAGCACGGTATCGTGCTTAGCGAAGTGGGCAGTAAAGATGCCGCACACATTATCCCGCCTTACAAATGGATTGAGCTCATGAAAGCAGAGTTAAGTGCCGGCTCTTCGTATGTGATAGCAGAAGCCCGGGAAGCAGGTAACGTAGGAATCTATCGGGGCTCTGGTGAAGTGAGAGAAGGCCTGGTGCAGGAAATCCTTACACAGGTTCCGGAGCAAAAAATCATATGGGAGGCACCTCAGAAAGCCCAGCAATTATATTTCCTGGAGCTTATCGGCTGCAATGTAAACCTGGGTAACATCGCTCCATCAGAAATCATTGCGCTGGAAGCTATGCGTATTGGTTTGCGGGGTGATACATTTGAGCTTTATTTAAATAAAGAAACCGTTTGATGCGTCGTTTTGGCCTTATAGGCTATCCCCTGGCTCAATCTTTTTCTAAGCAATATTTTGAAGAAAAATTTCAGCGGGAACATATAGATGATGCTACTTTCGACCTGTTTTCTCTGGCAAGGATTGAAGATTTTGGCCCTTTATTGCAAACACATCAGGATTTACATGGCCTTGCTGTAACCATTCCTTATAAAACTGCTGTAATTCCCTACCTGCAGGTCCTTAATGAAGAGGCCGCCAAAATAGGAGCTATAAATTGTATTCAATTTACAGCACAGGGCTTAAAAGGGTTCAACACTGATATATTGGGCTTTGAGCAGTCTTTTTGTAAGTTTTTAAAGGCAGAGCATAAGCGGGCACTTGTGCTTGGTAACGGAGGTGCGTCTCTTGCAGTGCAGTATGTATTGCGTAAGTTAAAGATGCCTTTTGTCACAGTGGTGAGAAAGCAGGGAGTAGGGGATATTTGTTTCGATGAATTGACTCCTAAGATCATTGCACAGCATCCTGTGATCATCAATTGTACACCATTAGGAATGTATCCGGCAAATGATAGTTTCCCCCCTATCCCATACGATGGCATTACCGCAAATCATTACCTCTATGATTTAGTTTATAAGCCGGAACTAACTATGTTTTTGCAAAAAGGAAAGGAGCAGGGTGCAATAATTCAAAATGGGTTTACAATGCTCTTAATCCAGGCAGAAGAAAACTGGAAACGCTGGAATGAGAAATGTTAGTGTAGTAGCATTTCTTGTAGTGCCTTTGGCACAGGGGTAATGCGTCTTCTCTCATAGTCAAAGCACACCATTCCTGTTTTGGCATAGGCTATCAATTTGCCAGACTGATTGCTGATATTATAATAGAGTTCGAACCCGGCACTACTCATTTCGCCCAGGAGAATATTGATCTGCAACACATCGCCGTAAAAAGATTCATTTTTGTATTCCACCGCAAGATCACTCATAATGAGGCTGGTGCCACCAGCATTAAGTTCTGAAAAATGGCTTGCTTGCAGGAACTGCATTCTCGCTTCATGAATAATACTCACTAATGCATCGTTGCCCAGGTGATTCCCATAATTGATATCTGTAATGCGCACTGGAATTTGTGTGCTATGTAGCAGTTTCCCGGGAAGAGTAAGTTTAATTCTGGCCATGCTGCGCTTTTAGAAAGGCTACAAATTTATCGGTGGCTTTGCGTCGATGGCTGTATACAGATTTTTCCGCTAAATTCATTTCGGCAAAGGTTTTTTCAGCTCCATCGGGAACAAAGATTGGGTCATAACCAAAGCCATCTTTTCCTCTTTTTTCTTTAATGATGTTTCCGGTACAAATACCTTCAAACTGGTATTCTTTCCCTTTCCATATTAGCGAAATTACCGTTCTGAATTGTGCTCTCCTATCGTTATTGCCTTCCAGGGCGCCCAGTAATTTTTCGTTGTTTGCGGCAAAGTCTGCGCTATCGCCTGCATAGCGGGCACTTCTTACACCAGGTTCCCCATTAAGCACAAATACTTCCAGGCCAGTGTCTTCGCTGAAACAATTTTTTCCGGTGATCGAAAAAATCGTTTTTGATTTTTCAGAAGCATTTTCTTCCAGTGTTGCATGCGGCTCCGGTATGTCCACAAGGATACCTGCCTCCTTAAGCGAATCTACCTTCAACTCATTGCTGAGTACATGTCGAATTTCAGCAACTTTGTGTGCGTTGTTTGTTGCAAAAATGATATGCTGTTGTGGCATGGACTAAGAGTTGTGAAAGTGTTTTTGAAGACAGGCCCAAAGTTGTTTTTTTGCATAAGTATTTTGTGCCAATACTTTCAGTGATGGTGCGGAAAGATAAGTTTGATGATTATAATTTTGCAATTGAAAATCCGGAAAATTCATCGGGAAATCTAAAGAAGCCGGTGTAGTGCCCAGCAAGAATACGAAGCCCGGCGTAAAGGCATCTACTAGTGTAGGAAAATCGCATGGTGTTTTTGCCACATTCACTATAGCAACATCAGCCAGGGATATATTACAGGCATTCAAGATACCTGTGAGTAAAGCAAGATCTGCATCATCTGCATAGATCGTATCAGGATCGCTCACTAAAATTAAAATTAATTTTTCGTTGCTTCCAAGGTGTGCAATTTCAGGACCTTTCACTTTAGCTTCCTGCTTTGTGTTTTCGCTCAGGTCTACAAGTGTTTTTGTATACAGTTGCTGTGTGATATAACTGCCCAGTTGAATATTGTTTAAACTCATAAAACCAACTTTGCTTCCCGTTTTTTCGTTTCTTTGTGGTAAAATTAAATGATTATGATTGCTGAAGCTGATTTTAATATTACCAGAGTAGAAACAAGTAAATTAAAGGATATCAATCTTGAAAATATTCCATTCGGAAGATATTTTTCAGATCATATGCTGGAAGTGGATTATGAAAACGGAGCCTGGAAAACACCAGAGATAAAACCATATCAGCCATTGCTTCTTGCGCCCTCTCTTGCCGCCCTGCATTATGGCCAGGCTATTTTTGAAGGTATCAAAGCATATAAAAGTGCCGAAGGTGAATCATTTATTTTTCGGCCGGAAGATAATTTTAATCGATTTAATATTTCTGCGCAGCGCATGCAAATGCCTCAAGTCCCTGCCAGTATTTTCATGGAAGGAATGAAGTTGCTTGTAAAAATGGACCGCAATTGGATTCCTACCCAGAAAGACCATTCCCTTTACATCAGGCCATTCATGGTAAGCAGCGATGAAATGATTGGTGTGAAGCCAAGTGACCGTTATAAGTTTATGATCATCCTGAGCCCTACAGGCCCATACTATGCTGCTCCAATGCGCATTTATGTAGAAGAGCATTATGTGCGGGCGGTTGCAGGCGGTGTGGGTTACGCCAAAGCTGCCGGTAATTATGGAGCTGCCATGTATGCCACTGCGCAAGCTAAATTAAAAGGCTATGACCAGGTGCTTTGGACAGATGCGCATGAGCACAGATATGTGCAGGAATGTGGTACAATGAACGTGTTTTTTGTGATTGGCAATACGGCAATTACGCCGGGCCTTGGCGATGGCACTATCCTGGCAGGTGTAACCCGCATGAGTGTGATTGCGTTATTGGAGGATGCTGGTCTTACTGTGGAAGAGCGGGATTTGTCTATTGATGAAGTTTTAGCTGCCCATAAAGCAGGAACACTAAAGGAGGTTTTTGGCACCGGCACCGCAGCCACTATTTCATTAATTAAGGAATTGAGGTACAAAGATGATGTGATGGAATTTGATGTAGATAGCTGGAAAACAGCTCCCCTTATTAAAAATATGCTGGATGATATTCGCTATGGTAGAAGTGAAGACCGTAGGGGTTGGATGTGTAAATTATAAGCTGCAAAGTCTAAAAAAACCGCCTTAAACCGGCGGTTTTTTTAGACTTTGGAAAAAACCCGAATATTTTTTTGGAATCTTTTTCTTTATTTAAGCATAATACCTACCTTTGCCGTCCGAAAAAAAAGGTTAATTAATGCCAACTATTCAACAATTAGTAAGAAAAGGTAGAGAAATTATTAAGGCAAAAAGCAAATCCAGGGCACTGGATGCTTGTCCCCAACGCCGTGGTGTTTGTACCAGGGTATATACAACTACCCCTAAAAAACCAAACTCCGCTCTTCGCAAGGTTGCTAAAGTGCGTCTTACCAATAAAATTGAGGTGATCGCTTATATTCCAGGGGAAGGTCACAATCTCCAGGAGCACAGTATTGTGCTTATCCGGGGTGGAAGGGTTAAAGATTTGCCAGGTGTACGATATCACATCGTGCGTGGTAGCCTTGATACTGCTGGTGTAAAAGACCGCAAGCAGAGCCGCAGTAAATACGGAACTAAAAGAGCTAAAAAATAAATTAATAACTTTTACTTAAGTACTCTTAAGGATAGATACAAAAAACAAAACACATGCGTAAAGCACAAGCTAAAAAACTTCCCTTAGCGCCGGATCCGAAGTTTAACGACAAATTGGTTACCCGTTTCGTGAACAACCTGATGTGGGAAGGTAAAAAGAGTGGCGCCTATACTATTTTCTATACTGCCTTAGATAAGGTAGCTAAAATGACAAGTGAGGATGGATACGAAGTATGGAAGAAGGCCCTTACTAATATTACACCTGGTGTAGAGGTGCGCAGCCGTCGTATTGGTGGTGCTACTTTCCAGATTCCGGCAGAAGTGCGTGCTGATCGTAAAGTTTCACTTAGCATTAAATGGATGGTTCGCTACAGTCGTGAAAGAAACGGCCGCAGTATGGCAGATAAACTGGCTAATGAAATTGTGGCTGCAAGCAAAGGCGAAGGTGCATCTTACAAAAAGAAAGAAGATACCCATCGTATGGCTGAGGCTAACAAGGCCTTTGCACACTTTAGGATTTGATCGAACATATTTTGGATGGAAAGCTGCTTTAGGGCAGCTTTTTTTGTAAAAGCCCTTTTGCTTTTTTTACTGGCAAAAGGGAACAAACAGAAGTTCTTAAAATTGCGAAAAGGGTATTGTAGTATGCCGGGAGAAACTTATCTTTGCGCCGCTAAATGCAACGGCAGCGATACTTTGAGCCCGGATTTTAGCTTAATATGAGAGCAGCGCAAACCATATCTGGCAGGACAAATGAAAGTACCAGCCGTTTTTTCTCTGGAAAATAATTTTTCTTCCAGGCTCAAAGCAAGCCTTTAATTGCTTTATCATCACACTTTAAACTATAAATAAAATATATCAATGGCAGACTTACGTTATCAAAGAAATTTTGGTATTGCCGCCCACATTGATGCGGGCAAAACGACTACAACAGAGCGTATTCTTTATTACACCGGCGTAAACCACAAACTGGGTGAAGTGCACGAAGGCGCTGCGACTATGGACTGGATGGCGCAGGAGCAGGAAAGAGGTATTACCATTACATCTGCTGCTACTACATGTTTCTGGAATTTTCCTACCACTCAGGGAAAGAAAACTGCTGAAACCAAGAATTATAAATTCAACATNNTTTTGTGCGGTATCTGGTGTAGAGCCTCAGAGTGAAACAGTTTGGCGCCAGGCTAATAAATACAGGGTTCCCCGTATTGGCTTTGTGAATAAAATGGATCGTTCCGGTGCAGATTTTCTGAACGTGGTAAAGCAGGTGAAAGAAATGCTGGGTGCCAAGGCGGTTCCTCTTCAATTGCCTATCGGCGCAGAAGATACCTTTAAAGGTGTAGTGGATCTTATTACGATGAAGGCGATGATCTGGGATGATGCATCCCAGGGTATGACTTATAGTGAAGTTCCCATCCCAGCTGATATGCTGGATGATGTGAATGAATGGAGGCAACACCTTGTAGAAGCAGTAGCTGAATATGACGATAAGTTACTGGAGAAATTTTTTGATGATCCCGCCAGTATCACCGAGGCAGAAATGCATGAAGCCATCCGCAAGGCGGTAATAGATATTTCTATTATTCCAATGATGTGCGGTTCTTCCTTCAAAAATAAAGGAGTGCAAACAGCATTGGATGCTATTTGCCGTTACCTGCCCGGCCCGCTTGACATTGAGGCTATCAAGGGTATAGATCCAAACACCGGTGCAGAGCTATTGCGCCATGCTGATGTGAAGGAGCCATTTTCTGCCTTGGCATTTAAAATTATGACAGATCCATTCGTAGGACGCCTGGCATTCTTCCGGGCTTACAGTGGACACCTTGATGCTGGTTCTTACGTTCTCAATACCCGCACAGGCAAAAAGGAACGGATCAGCCGTATCATGCAAATGCATGCCAACAAGCAAAACCCAATTGATTGTATTGAGGCTGGTGATATAGGAGCAGGCGTAGGTTTCAAGGACATTAAAACCGGAGATACTTTATGCGACGAAAACCATCCGATCGTACTGGAAGCAATGACATTTCCTGAGCCGGTTATCTCCATCGCTATTGAACCTAAAACACAGGCTGACGTGGATAAAATGGGCATGGCTATCGCTAAGCTTGTAGAAGAAGATCCTACGCTTCGGGTAAAAACTGATGAAGAAACTTCTCAAACCATCCTGAGTGGTATGGGTGAATTACACCTTGAAATTATTATAGACCGGATGCGCCGGGAATTTAAAGTGGAAATTAACCAGGGTGCGCCACAGGTGGCTTACAAAGAGGCATTTCATAACACTATCCAACATAGGGAAACCCTCAAAAAGCAAACGGGTGGTAGAGGTAAATTTGCCGATATCATTTTTGATCTCGGTCCTGCCGATGAGGAGTTCCTCGCAGAAGGCAAATCAAACTTCCAGTTTGTAAATGCTTTGTTTGGTGGTTCTATTCCAAAAGAATTTGTACCAGCTATTCAAAAAGGATTTGAAACGGCTATGACCACAGGCGTACTCGCAGGCTACCCCATGGTAAGCATGAAAGTAACCGTGAGAGACGGAAGCTTCCACCAGGTGGATTCCGATGCAATGAGTTTTGAACTTTGTGCAAAGCAAGGATACCGGGAAGCAGGCAGGAAAGCAAAGCCAGTACTGCTGGAGCCCATCATGAAAGTGGAAGTACTTACTCCTGATCAATACATGGGTGACGTAACAGGTGATCTTAACCGTCGTCGTGGTATGCTGGAAGGTATGGATAGCAAACACGGTGTGCAGGTAATTAAGGCTAAAGTTCCGCTGAGTGAAATGTTTGGCTATGTTACGCAATTGCGCTCACTGTCTTCTGGTCGTGCAACATCTACCATGGAGTTCAGTCATTACTCCCCGGCACCTAATAATATTGCTGAGGAAGTGATGGCAAAAGCTAAGGGTAAGTTGAAAATAGAAGACTAAATATAAGCAGAGAGACTTTATATTTTTAGCATAATTACAATACAATTTGATCCCAGCTCTGTAAAAAGAGCTGGGATCTTTTTATGCCCGCACGTAAAAGAAATTTGTATTTTGATTAAAAATTAATTGCCATGCAACAAACCAGGCCTGAAGACTTAATCATTATTGATATTGAAACCGCTTCCGTAGCACCCGATTATGATGATCTCCCGGAAGAATGGAAACTGCTGTGGGCCGATAAGGTAAAATTTAGTTTACCCGAAGGTATGGAGGCTGGAGAATTCTATGGGATGCGTGCAGGAGTTATGGCAGAGTTTGCAAAAATTATTTGTGTAAGCATGGCGTATTTTAATAAAGAGCAAAACCTCAAGATGCGGGTAAAATCTTTTTATGGCCATGATGAAGCTAAGATTCTCACTGCCCTTATAACAACGCTGAACAAGATTGAAAGTCATAACAGCCGTTGGTGCTTTGCTGGCCACAATATCAAAGAATTTGATATTCCTTTTATCTGTCGCCGATTGGTGATTAACCATTTGCCTATTCCCCGGTATCTTGATTTTCAAAATATGAAACCCTGGGAAACGAATATTGTAGATACTTTCCAATACTGGCGCTTTGGTGATTATAAAAATTTTACATCCCTTAAATTACTGGCAGCCGCACTTGGCGTACCCTCACCTAAAGATGATATTGATGGAAGTATGGTGGGGCCATTATACTGGGGTGGAAACGTATACGAAAGAAAAGCCGCACTGCGCAGGATTGCTGTGTATTGCCAGAAAGACGTAATCACCACCGGCAATATTTTTCTCCGCTTGAAAAATATGCCTGTTGTTCCACCGGAAGATATTGATATAGTGGAGGTGGATATGATAGGGTGATTATTCATCCGTTCAATAGTAGACCAAGATAACCAAGGACAGCGGGCTTACATGATTAATTTCTTTCCCCATCACTGATGCGAATATGCAAAGCAATTGACTTTGCTCATTTTCGGCTATTCGAAAACTGCATAGATTGGATGCCAAAATTCGATTGTATGCTCACTTTTCCATCTGACATAGCTATAGCCCAATCGGCAGCTATACAACCCATCAAAGCCATTGCTGCAAAACTTAATATTGAAGAAGACCTCGTTGAGTTTTACGGAAAATATAAAGCTAAGCTGCCCCTTTCCTTAATTAGCGAGAAAAAGATTAAACAGCATCATCTCATTCTGATGACGGCTATTACACCCACACCCGCAGGGGAAGGAAAAACGACGATGAGTATTGGTCTGGCGGATGGCTTAAATAGCCTGGGCAGAAATGCAATGGCAGCATTACGTGAACCCTCTTTAGGTCCGGTGTTTGGCATGAAAGGAGGCGCAGCAGGGGGAGGTTATGCCCAAGTGATTCCAATGGATGAAATAAACCTGCATTTTACAGGAGATTTTGTTGCAGTAGAAAGAGCTAATAATTTATTGTCTGCCCTTATTGACAACCAACTGCAGCATAAAAATTTATTGCATCTCGATGCAAGAACGGTAACCTGGAAACGGGTGATGGATATGAATGATCGTGCGTTGCGTAATATTATCGTAGGTCTTGGTGGCGCAAATAATGGTGTGCCAAGGCAGGATGGATTTAATATTACACCTGCTTCAGAAATTATGGCCATTCTTTGCCTGGCAAAAGATTTTGCTGATTTAAAGAAAAGGCTAGCCAACATTTACGTGGGTAGCACCTACGATGGTCAACCTGTTTTTGCAAGAGATTTAAAAGCTGTAGGCGCCATGGCGGTGCTACTCAAAGAAGCCATTAAGCCAAACCTTGTACAAACGCTCGAAGGTACTCCGGCCTTGTTGCACGGAGGCCCCTTTGCATCTATCGCACATGGTAGCAACTCCATCATTGCTACTAAAATGGCATTGTCTTTATCAGACTATGTGGTTACAGAGGCTGGCTTTGCTGCAGATTTGGGTGCAGAGAAATTTTTTAATATCACCTGCATGGCTGGCGGTCTAAAGCCATCTGCTGTAGTGTTGGTTGCTACCATTCGGGCGCTGCGGCATCATGGCGGATTGAACAAAGAGGCTATAAAATTTCCCAGCATTGCTGCTGTTTTACAAGGGCTTCCAAACCTGGGAAAGCATATCGAGAATATTTTGAAATATGGTATACAGCCCGTGGTGGCCATCAACGCATTTCCTGCAGATAGTGATGAAGAAATGCAAGCCGTAGTGGAATATTGTGCAAAGCTCGGTGTAAAAGCTATTGTATCCAATGCATTTGCAGAGGGCGGAAAAGGGTCTGTAGATTTAGCTAATGAGGTTGTACGAACAATTGAGGAGCAGCCAGCAAGATTTCAGCCGCTTTATTCCTGGAATACACCTATGGAAGAAAAGATTCTTAGAATTGCTACAGAAATGTATGGAGCAGTGGGCGTGGAGTATTCCGTAAAAGCAAAGCAAACACTTAAGCAAATAAAGACACTGGGTTTTGATCATATGCCGGTGTGTATGGCAAAAACGCCAAAGAGTTTAAGTGATGATGAAAAGATGCTTAGCCGCCCGGAGAACTTTGTGATTAATATTCGTGAATTTGAAATTGCTTCTGGTGCTGGTTTCATCATTCCCATCCTGGGTGAGATTATGCGTATGCCTGGCTTGCCTGCCCATCCTGCGGCAGAGCAAATGGATATTGATGATGACGGAAATATTACTGGGTTGTCATAATGATTAAACTTCCGATGATCTTCAATCATTAAAGATTTAGATATAGCAGATGCGATTAGTAATTAAAAATCCCCGGCTAAATGGCCGGGGATTTTTTTAAGAACCTATGTGCCCTTTTTCTTATTGCACGATCAGGCGTTGTGTAGATGAAATACCTGCATCTACCACTTTAATGATGTAAAGCCCTTTTGCATAGCGGCTGGTATTGAGTTGATAAATCTGGTCAGCAGTTTTGATGCGCTCAATCATTTTACCATTTGCATCGGTTACAAATATCTGCGTAATACTATTATCATTTTTGGTCAGATAAATGTTTGCAAAACTACTGGCGGGGTTTGGTGTTATTAACACTGCATCTACGCTAAACAGAACTGTTTTAGTTTCTGTAGTAGTAAACCGGCGATCCAGGTCTACCATCCGGATGCGATAGAAGTTCATTCCTTTTACCGGTGAATTATCTACAAAATTATAGCTCCTTGCTGTGCTGCTAAATCCAGCTGCTGCTACAGTGCCAATAGCGGTGAATGTTGAACCATTGGCAGATCTTTCAATCACAAATTCACGGCTGTTTAATTCCTGTGCAGTAGTCCAGGTAAGCCTTGCAAGGCTTCCGCTCTTTTGCACCGCAAACCGGGAAATGTTTACAGGAAGTATACCAAAGCAAGAACCTCCATCCAAAGCTGCATCGCCGCTTGTGAGTACAATTGCTGTAGTGCCACCATTTGGATTTACCGTGTTTGCACCACCGTCAGGCCATGTTCCGTCTGCATCACTATCGCATCCAATTACATTTCCTGCAAGCGTAAATTGTTGAATCAATCTTACGCCATTGGCATTTACGTTTGGAATAATGGTATTCCAGCTTCCGGCGGTTTGGTCATAGCCTGTTACGAAGCTTGCGGCCCATGGGGCACCGGCAAAAGTTGGATTTTCAATCAGCGTCATCGCCAGAGGGCGGGCAGCTACCAGGTTACCATCTACGGAACTCCACAGCCCAGCCACATTACCTGCAGTGGCAAAAGAGCCGCCTTTGATAAAGGTACCTTCTGTAGCAGAGGCAGTAGTTCCATAAGAAAGTACGGTAACAGTGTTATCCAGTGCAAAGCGGTATTGGGTACTTATTAATGTTCCTTCTTCACCCAATACAATTGTGGGCATCATCATGTTGCCAGCAGTAAACCTTGCGTTACCTGTGTTCACATAACCAAATGCACCTGTAAATGTTCCGGATGCATTAGTGGTAAACTTGCCATAGCTGTTATCACTTGTAAGACTTGGTCCGCTTGAATAAATATAAGTTACCGGGTTTGCTGTGTAGTCGATAAGTATTGGGTTACCAGCTCCAGAATTAGTGGTGCCAAGGTCACTAGCGATAGCAGCTTGTGTATAGTACCTGTATGTTGTATTGGGCGATAAGCCACTCACCGTTGCAAAATACATCACCGGTAATCTTGTAGAAGTACCCAGAGCTCCATAGAGAGGTACAGCTACTCCAGCGAATTTATTTTGTGCTAATACTGGAGTAGCACCAATTGTTGAAGCTACAGCAGGATTAGCTGTGGCATCCGTTGGGTTATAATTTTCCGAGCCTCCACTTCCATTGAATTCATAAGCTTTTACGGTGTAGGCTGTTCCTGGCACAAGACCAGTTATAGAAACAGGGCCACTGCCATTGCCTACATAAACAACTGTATTTCCATTACCCGTATTAGTGCCAACGGTATAGATGGTGCCATCAGTAGGAGCTATTTCAGGTGAAGCAGTTTGGCGCACCACCAGCAACCTTGAAGCACCGTTGCCATTTGTAAAGCTTACGGTAAAATTGGTTTCCTGTACTGCAGAGATAACCACATTAGAAGCCTGTACGTTGGGTTCAGCAGAAACAACAACTCCGGCAACGGTAATTTCAGCAGGAGTACTTGCACCACCACCCGATACTGTAACCGTACCATTTAGCGTACCAAGAGGAGCAGTGTTTGCAATGCGCACAAATACCGGTGTAGTTGCAAGCGTAGCACTGCTGTAAGGTATAGAAACGGAGCTGGCAAATGGCCCGGCTAGTGCAATACCCACTTCAAGGTTAGC
>DGQO01000082.1:5802-13873 GCA_002400445.1 Chitinophagaceae bacterium UBA4412 | reverse complement strand
GCGGAGCCGTTCGGGCTAGACTTGTCCCGGACTTGTTCCGGGACAAAAGAAAAATAAGAAAAGATTAATGCGCTTTGAAAATAAAGAGCTGACATGCAAAAATATGCCGAAGGTTGATATAGGTAAAATGTCACCCCTCCGGGGTTAAAAAAATATTTTGATGTCTGGAGCTATAAACATTTCATCCCTCCGGGATTCTAAATGAATATCAAACCTTCCCAACAATATCCGGGCGCAGAACTCCAGACCTGCTGCTCTCGTCGCTGAGTGCCCGATGTTAAAACTGATATGCTGAAGGTTGATACAGAAGAAAATGTCACCCCTCCGGGGTTTAAAAAATATTTTGATGTCTGGAGCNNTTTGATGTCTGGAGCTATAAACATTTCATCCCTCCGGGATTCTAAACTAATCTCCAACCTTCCGAACAGCTATTCAGCTAAAGGCTTGAAGTCCTTTCGAAGGTTGTGAACCCTGACAATAACAGCGCCAGGGCATCGCCCTTTCGATGCCGGATGCCAGGTAAAAGCCCTGAAGGGGCGTTTATTTGACTTCTTTTTAAACCGCTAAGTATTTTTAGAGGAGTCTGTGCAGCATTTGATATTTTCAAATATCCCGACTGTTATTCCACAATTGGTGGTAAAAAAACTTCTGCTATCATACACCTTGCGCTGCCTCCACCAATCGTTTCAATTGTTTTAATTGAAAGAGGAACTAGTGTATTATATTTTTCTATTTCGCTTTTCTGAATCGCCGTCAAACTCTCAGAGGCGCTTTGAGACAGTGCTAAAATATTTTTACCGTCGTTGGTTTGAAGGGTAAGCATGTTTCCTGCAAATTTATTCATCTGCTCAAAGCTAATAGCTATAACCTGGTGCCCGGTTCCCTCGAGTGAGCTCACCACTAAATTCCTTTCTCTCTCGTCTTTTATGGTATCAAGGCAAATCACCGAAAACTGTTCACTAATGCACATCATCACATTTGTATGATAAATTGCTTTTCCGTTTTCGTCATGGGCATAAAAGTAAACGGGCTGGTAATTTAAGGAATTACAAACCTCCAAAAAAAGTGCTTTATCTGTTCGGGGAGATAAACAGGCGTAAGCAATTTTATGAACATGGTCAAACACCATACTCCCTGTTCCTTCCAGGTATTTATGCTCCTTTTCATATTTCGAAAGGTCAAGCACCTGCTTCACGATAAAATTCTTTTCCAGCGAATGAATAAGGTCCTCTCTTCTTTCCTGTTGCCTGTTTTTCGCAAACATTGGATACAGAATTACAGTTCCATCTGCATGAAAAGTAACCCAGTTATTTGGGAAAATGGCATCAGGTTTTTCGGGTGATACTGTATCATCAAAAACAAAAACGTTCACGTTATTCAATCTAAGGGTGCTTACAAATGCATCGAATTCTTGCAATTTCTTCTCCCTTATTTCTTCATTGGATTGCGTAAGTTCAACCTGGAATGCATTGGAGGCCGCAGTCTCTTTATTGAACGAAAAAGTTGATGGCCTTACTAATAAAATATTCTTTGATGATTGCATAGATGTCCTTTACCTGGAGGCTTGTTTTCTTTAAAATTTTGCCACACCATTTCAAACTTAGTCAAAACAAACCTTAGATTTTATCTCGAATTGTACTTTATGCAGTTGAGCCTCCATAAGCCAAATTTCGCAAGTCAATTATTATTATCCAATTTCCTGGTTTGTAAAGATCGCACTAATCCTTCTGGTACAAGTACCTGGTTTCACTTTGAAATTTTGTAACCGATGTGTTTGTAGGCTCCAGAATCCAACGAAATCCGGTATTGCTGCGGTCGGATGTCGCAGAAATTCCGCCCCAAACAATCAGCATGTTTGATTTATAAAAGGAGTGATGCCCATATTTATTTTCAGGGAATTGGGTCAAATTTGTCCACAAATTAAGCGCAGGCTCATATTTCAAAACAGATTTGTTAGTAACGGTTCCTGCAATTCCACCGGATACATACATTTCCGTGCCTGACCAAACTGCTGCATGCATTCTCACTGTTGGTGCGCCCGTTTGGCTCATGGCTGTCCATGTATTTGTTACAGCGTTATATCGTCCGCCGGTATTCGTTGATGCACCAATAGACATCCCGCCAAAGACAATCATTTCGTTTCCGCTCCAAACTACAGTATGATTGAATCTCGGATTGGGCGCACCTGTGGTTTGTGTAGCGCCTGTCCAGCTATTGGTTGCAGGGTTAAAGACAGCACCTGTATTCATTTCGCCCGAAAACGCCGTACTAGAACCGCCCCAAATGATCAGACGGTTTAATCCAGGACACCAAATTGCGGTATGTTTCTGCCTTGGCGCCGGCGCCCCTGCATTGCTCACTACCGTCCAGGAATTGGTAGAGGGATTATACATTCCACCATTATTTACGGCAGCCCCCCCAGACTCGCCACCCCAAACTATCATCCTGGAACCATCCCACGTAGTGGTCTGCTCATATCTTGAAGAAGGCGCATTTATAGTGGGCAAGTTTGTAATAACGTTGGTGCTGGGATTAAACCTGCTGCCTGTAGCATCCTGTCCTCTCCATAAAATAATTTCGGTTCCTGTCCATACAATTCCATCCCCCACGTTTCCAGCTTTAAAAGAACTTGATAAGAGCGTCCATTGGTCTAAATCAGGGTCGTAAGAAAAAGCACCTTCACTATTTACTACATACATGGTAGATCCTGTCCATAATGCTAATGGCAGCGATCCGTAGTTACCAAAAGTGGGAGCGGAAACATGTCCCTGTATGCCCCTGGTATAAGTAGGCAGCCAGGAATATTGATCAAATGTGGTTGTATATGTGGAGTAGGTTAAAATCTCAGGTATTTCTCCCATTAAAGAAAACCCGGCGTTGATCAGTGCAGTATTGTTATGCGTTTTACTCAAAACTACACCCGATGAAGGAAGAAGGCCGGCTACTGCGCCAAAACTTCCGTTACCCTTTAAAACATCTTCACTATTGCCGGTGTAAGCCACGGCTGATAAGTCGCCTGTAGCGTCTTTTGTTACAATACCAGTGGTACCGCTTAGTGCGTCGATTCTTACGCCACCCGCTACATGCAATTTGTTCTGCGGATCACTGGTGCCAATGCCCACATTTTGTGCGGCCAGGGGTATGGTTACATAAACGAGGCTAAGGAATAATAGATTTTTTTTCATATCGCCATAATTTTAGTTCTAAAAATAGTAAATAATTTAGGGTATTCAGTCACCCGATCGGGGTATGCTTTTAGTATAAGGTTTTTGAAAAAAACTTGCGTAGTGCAAGCGTATAGGAGAAACCGCGGCCCCACACATGAAACGAACCAGGCCAATAAAAGCAGCGTAAGGATTTCTGTCTTACATATACCTTAGTATTCAATGTAGAAAGAACGCTGACCAACGATTTTCGCTAACTTACTTTGTATCTGATTAATGCATTCAACTAAAGTTTCTATATGTCGCATAAGGAGAAAAACCAAGGCAGGGAAAGCAGGAGGAGATTTCTGAAAACGGGTATTGCAAGTGGCGTTATTGCTGTTACCCTCCCGGCACTGAGTGTGGCAGAGAAGGGGGTAAAACCATTTAATCCATTTACAGCCATAACTGCTTTTGAACTGGACGAATTAACCATTGATGATTTAGCTACAGGGTTTAGCTCTGGAAAGTACAGCATTCGCTCTGTTGCGCAAAAGTATATTCAACGCATTCATGACATTGATAAAAATGGCCCGGCTATCAATAGTGTGATCCAGGTAAATCCTGATGCATTAAAAATTGCGGATGCACTTGATCTGGAATTAAAACAAAAAGGGCCGAGGAGTAGGATGCATGGTATACCAGTTCTTTTAAAAGATAATATTGATACCGCCGACAATATGGAGACCACGGCCGGTTCTTTCGCCCTGCTTGATGCGAGGCCGCAGAAAGATTCATTTGTGGTAAAGCAACTTCGAAGTGCAGGTGCCCTTATTCTCGGTAAAACCAACCTGAGCGAATGGGCCAATATGCGATCAACGCACTCCACGAGCGGATGGAGTGGGCGGGGAGGCCTCACCAAAAATCCATATGCACTTGATAGAAATTGTTCAGGCTCCAGTTCGGGCTCTGCTGCTGCAGCCGCTGCCAGTCTTTGCGCAGTAGCCATTGGTACAGAAACGGATGGTTCTGTGGTAAGCCCTTGTTCCATCAATGGGCTTGTTGGCATTAAGCCCACGGTGGGGCTCGTGAGTCGTGCAGGCATCATTCCTATTTCGCATTCGCAGGATACGGCCGGCCCCATGACGAGAACTGTGAAAGATGCGGCTATTTTACTGGGAGCTATGGCCGGTGAAGACGAAGAAGATACCGCTACGAAAACTCAAAACAGGACCAGCGTAAAGGATTACACGAAATTTTTAGACAAGGATGGATTGCATGGAGCCAGAATTGGCGTACTCCGCCAATACTTCGGCTTTCTGCCTTCCGTGGATAAGATAATGGATGCTTCCTTGGCAATACTTAAAAAAAAGGGTGCGATATTAATCGATCCCATCGTGATAGATACGCTTGCCCAATTCAATGAATCGGAAGGTATTGTTTTGCGCTATGAGTTAAAAGCAGATATGGAATCTTATTTAAAACATCGTGGCAATGGTTCTTCTTTTAAAACACTGAAGGATTTGATTGACTTTAATACAAAACATGCCGATAAGGAAATGCCCTATTTTGGCCAGGAATTATTTTTACAGGCTCTCTCCAAAGGGCCTTTAACCGATGCAGTTTACCTAAAGGCTTTAGAAAACAACCATCGCATGACCCGTGAAAAAGGGATCGATGCTGTTATGAATAAACATAAGCTTGATGCAATCATTTCTCCTACCGATAGTCCTGCCTGGATGACTGACCTGGTGAATGGCGATCATTTTCTTGGCGGAAGTTCGCAAATAGCGGCAGTGGCTGGGTATCCGCATATTACCGTACCTGCCGGCGATGTATTTGGATTACCTGTTGGCATCTCTTTTTTCGGAAGGGCATGGAGCGAACCAGTTCTACTCAGAATTGCCTATGCTTTTGAGCAGGCAACACTTGCACGCAAGCCGCCAAAGTTTTTGGCTACAGCAAAAATTGGCTGATGGGTTTCTTTGGCAAGGAATCCTGGGCGCAGGCAGTTCTATTAGAGCGCTTACAGACATAGAAAACAGAATGGCGCAACGCTGTTTGTACCCTACAAACATTTATGAGCAATAATATAGGTATTTCTATCCTGACCATTTATCTTCTATTCTTTCGATCCGCTTTAGCAACAATTTGCANNATGGTAGAAATGCTTTTATCATCATTACCTAAATCAAACAATGCATAAAAATCCTGTGCCATGGGGCCAATATGGTATTCATCGCTTCCTTTATATTTCCAACGGGTAAGCGGGAGGGGGCAGTTTTATTGAGCAATTCGCTGCCGTTGATTTTTGTAAAATCTTCTTTCTTGTTTTGATCAGATACATTTAACCAGTTACCTGTGTTGGAGAGGTATGCGCCACTACCATTTGTGAGGTTAGTACCTACTTCAATGGTATGGCTATTTGCAGCATTTACACCAAACCCCATTTAGTTACACCACTACTGCCAAAAACCATGGGTATGGTGGATACTTGCAATTAATCGCCAATACCGGTAGCCGGGGATAGGACCTGATTATGGGAAGCGGATCCCCGGCTACTTATGTTTGGCGTATGGGAGTTATCGTTTAATGTTACCAACGGGGGCAAAAGAAAACTAACGCCACGGACAGTTTACAAATATCAATGCCTCTTGATCAGGTTCGCTACCAGCATTTCATTTTCTGCGGTTTTGTGCTGAATATTATAGGCAAGCAGCGATCTGTCAAGTACGTTTTTAAGGTTCATTTTTACGCTGCGCTTTTTTGTTTTAATGATCATGCCTTCTACGTTTTCTTTATATACCACTTCGTTGTTGTCATTATAAAAATAGATGATGCTGCTTTTGAGGTTGTGTTTATTGGTTTCTACTACCCAATAGCCGTCTTGCGGAACCCATTTTGGTCCATTGGATACTTTATTTGCTTGTGCAGATGCAGAAGTTGAAAGAAAAAGCAAGGTGATGAAGGTAATGAGGCTTGTTTTTTTCATGATAAATCAATTTACAGATGAAAGTTTTTGGTTGATGCTGTGAAACTACTATCACCCAGAAGCTATTTTTTGCATAGTAGCCCAGCCGTAAGTGGAGGATTACATACGGTGTTGTAGCCGTGACGAACTGCATCAGAACCGCCTGATGCAGTTGAGCGACGGAAACCTGCATTTTGTCTATTAAAACGCCATAATGTTTGCAACCACTATCGATTTTTGTACTTTTAAAGGATAAGCCTTTAGATGAAAGCAATACTACATAACCGTATAGCGCAGCATGTTTTTTTCTGGTGCTTTTACCTGCTCATCTACACCGGTAATTACGTGCAGAACGATAATTATCTTGCCGGGCTGGTAACTACGCTTTTATATCTTCCGATCCACATAACCTTCACTTACTCGCAATTGTACTTGTTCATCCCACGCCTGCTGTTGAAAAAGAAGATAACGGCCTATATCATCGTCACCCTGCTGGTTACGCATCTTCTCTACTTTGTTAACTATGTATTTTATTGCTTTGTGATTTATCCTGTTATGTTCAAGAAGACTTGTCACTTTTTTAGCTGGAACTCTCTGTGGACACTCAACCCACTGGAACCGAAGACCGTATTTTCTTTCTTTATGATATTTGGTATTGCAGCATCCGTCAAGTTGTTGAAAAAATGGTACTATGAGAACAACCGAAACCAAACCATAGCAAAAGAAAAGCTCAGCATAGAGCTGGAGATGCTGAAGGCGCAGGTGCATCCGCATTTTTTATTCAATACACTGAATAATCTCTATTCACTCACGTTGACAAAATCTGATAAGGCTCCGCTAACGGTTTCGCATTTAGCTGACCTCCTGCGATACATGTTGTACGAATGCAATGAAAAAGAAGTGCCACTTGAGAAAGAGGTAGAAATGCTCAGGAAATATGTTGAGCTGGAAAAGCTGCGTTACGGGGCTCGGTTAGATGTTTCGTTTTCTTGCAGCGGCAATATCCTGGGGTTAAAAATTGCGCCACTTATATTGTTACCTTTTGTAGACAATAGTTTTAAACACGGGGTGAGTGAAGAGATCGACCAATGCTGGATAAACCTGCAGATGCATGCCCAGGGCAATACATTTACGTTTATCCTCAGTAATAGCCGCAGCCATGATGCACTAAGCTATAAGCCGGGTGGCATCGGGTTGCAGAATATTAAAAAAAGGTTGGAACTGATATACCGTGGCAACTACAACATGATCATCAATGAAGAGGCTGAAATGTATAGCATAAAACTGCAAGTTGGGCTTAGTTCAGTGCCGGAAGCGGTATTAGCTCCAGGTCCTGCTATTCTTGTACAACCCATACCTGCTATAATATGAAGTTAAACTGCCTTATAGTAGATGATGAACCGCTTGCCATTAAGGTGCTTGAAACGCATATAGAGAATATTCCTTTATTGCATGTAGTAGAAACTTGTGCCAATGCTTTTATGGCCATGGAGGCACTTAAAAGGAACAGCATCGATCTTATATTTTTAGATATACACATGCCCAAACTGATGGGCCAGGAATTTTTGCGTACCCTGCGCAATCCGCCTAAAGTAATTTTTACTACTGCCTACAAGGAATATGCGCTGGATGCCTTTGAGTTGGATGCAATGGATTACCTGCTCAAGCCAATCACGCTGGAACGCTTGATGAAGGCTGTAAATAAAATAAGCGAAAAAGCCCTGCCGGAGGTGAAAGAAGAAACTGCGCTGGTGGAAAATGAGGGCTTTGTTTATTTTAGAGCAGAACGAAAAATGGTGAAAGTTGCCTACAGCGATATGCTATATATTGAGAGCATGAAGGATTACGTGAAGATCGTTCGTGTGTCTGAAAAGCCGCTATTGGTAAAGCAATCCATATCCTCGCTGGAAGATATTTTACCACCGCATTTGTTTGTGCGCATACACCGCTCATACAT
>DGQO01000082.1:340-5680 GCA_002400445.1 Chitinophagaceae bacterium UBA4412 | reverse complement strand
GTGATGTTTCCAGGTCAGCCCGCTTCTGTGCAGGCAGGCTTTTTAATATACTTTTTGATTTGTTCTTGTATAGTCATTGTCGGGCTTTATTCTCTTTTTACCGGCATGTAGTAAATCGTTACTGCACCAGCACTAAACGTTTTTGTTTTGAGGAGTTGAAATATTCGCCTTTCATTGAGCAGTTCAAACAAAGGCAAACCACTTCCTGCAATAACGGGGTGAACCATTAGTTGTAATTCATCAATTAAATTAAGTTTCAATAACTGTATAATTAAACTCCGGCTACCAATGAAAATGTCTTTACCTGCCTGTTTTTTGAGTGCTAAAACTTCCTGGTCAATAGTTCCGCTTGCCAACTTTGCAGTTTTCCAGTTCACATGGGTAAGTGTGTGAGAGAATACTATTTTAGGCGTCCTGTCCATCACCATCGCAAACTCGTCCATTGACTTCTCTCCAGACGGATTCTCTGCAAGGTTTCTCCAGAATTCCATCAATTGATAGGTTATTCTACCATAAAGTATGGCACCCGCATTTGCCAGCAAATCAGCATAGTGCTCATGTATTTCTGCACCTGGTGTTATGGCGGTATGGTCGCTAAATCCGTCAAGCGTCATATTGATGGCTGCTATTACTTTCCGCATACTTAATTTGTTATTGGTTAAGATTTGCTGTGCAATCCAATGCTTCTCTTAGATCTGACAGGCTGTTGTGTTCAAGGCCCGGGTTTTCCCAGACAGGCTTTTATTTCCAGCAGCATACTTAATCATAAATTTATGGTGAATGTTTTCTTGTCTGCCGTCAATCGATGAAGAGGGTTACTGTTCCGATTGTATAGCTCCTGGTTTACACCGTTGCCTACGGCTTTTATGATCAGAGTATTCATGTTCCAGTTATCGCCTCCAAGGCCGCCACGAAATGTAGTGGATAATGCAATTTAAATAAACCATTTTTATACATCAACGCATACAAAAGCAAGCTCATTATGCTGCTCTTTCGGTCTTGTTAATTAAAGCGTTAATAAGTAACCTATTAGTGACCCGCCCAAAACGATAAATGCTGTATTTATTTTTCGGACACCAAAGGTGAACGTAATGCTTAAAAGGGCGATAAAAACTGTCCGCCAGTCTGTAATGCTGTCTTGGCCCATGGAGAAACAAATTGAAATTATAATGGCAACCGATGCCACATTTACAGCGTCAAGAAATGCAGAAAAAAGGGTTGAGTTACGCATTTTCTTTACCAGCGGATTTAGTAACGCAACGAAAATAAATGACGGTAGAAAAATCCCGATGGTCGAAACGATTGCACCAGTCCAGCCGTTTATTTGATAGCCGATAAATGTTACCGAAGAAAAAACCGGCCCAGGCGTAAACTGTCCTACGGCAATAGCATCAATGAGTTGCTGCCTGCTTAACATTCCTGTTGAAACTAATTCTGTGTCCAGAAAAGCAAATAACACATAACCACTTCCATAAAGGATTGCGCCGATTTTCAGAAATACCAAAAACAAATTCAGATTGGTGGCTGAAATGAATGTCGTACTTGAAATTTGTAAAAAAGGAAAGGGTAAAAAGCTATTTGTGTTTTTGAAGGAAGTCCAAAGCAAGGCCATAAGCCCAGCGCCAAACATTAAATAGATTTCATTGAAGTTAAGCAAGGAACAAACCAATACTAATACGCCAATGAACGCCAGTTTCACTGACTTAAAGGATCGTTTTGCCAGCGGGTAAACCGCACCCAGAATGATGGCGATGATGGCAGGCTTTACGCCATAAACAAAAGGTTGCACTTCAGGAATTTGCCCGTATTGTTTGTAAAGCCAGGCAAAAATACCTGTTATGAAAATCGCTGGCAGAATAAAGCAAAGGCCGGCAATCATTAAACCTTTCCAACCGCCTTTTTCATAACCGATATGAATGGCCATTTCGGTACTGTTTGGGCCGGGAATTAAATTTGTGGCACCAATTAAATCAAGAAACTGTTGTTCTGTGAGCCATTTTCTTTTGGTGACTACTTCTTCCTGCATCATGGCAATATGCGCCGCAGGACCACCAAAACCAATTACCCCAAGCTTTAGAAAAAGCTTTGCTATGTCTTTTAGATTAGTTTGACGCATTCACTTTAAAGACTTGATTACTGAAAGGCTGGGTGTCGGGAATTTTAACCACATTAAATTCAAAGTTAGCAGCACGATGGCAATTGTTGCAAGTGTTTGTGAGCAAGGTGAAGCTGCTTTTGAATAGTGAAAAGTTTTTTTGCTGAATAGCCTTGTTGATGCTATCCAACGCAGGATATATTATTTCAATCATTTGGCTTTCCTTTCGTTCTGTTTGAAATTTTTGAATGTTCTCAATGCCTTCCATTATTTCGTGCACTTCAAAGTCGGCAAGTTTCCAGTTTTCGTTTTTACCTGCAAACCAAAGTTTAGAATGATGTGCTTGTATGGCGCTCATAAATTCTCCGAACCCAGGTTTGTACGTGTCGGAAAGTTTTTTTTGCAGGCTGTCCATGCGATTTTGTAAAACTTGAATCTTCTTAGTCTGCTGGTTGCAGGCAAGAAGTCCGCATGTTACTATAATTATAAAGGTCTGTTTCATTTCGCTCATTGTTCAATGTTCGGGGGGTCGCTTAAATCTAAATGATCGCTCCCTACAGGCATTCGATAACGATGTGCAATAGAATTCCGCCCCGCCGCCTCAAGCTAAATGTAAACATTAAAATTGATGGTTTAACCTGGCCCAATATTTACCGTTCTATAGGCTATGCTGCCAAATGAAAGTATAGGAGTGAACCAGCGCCTAGTCATGCTTCAATTTTGAAAAGTTCCGGTATGGCCTCTTTCTGGCTCAGGAGAAGCTGAATTCTTATTCCCCCGCCCAAACCTTACGCCCGATGGTAGCGGATACCCCGGTGAAGCTGTTGCGCCGGGCCTGTGCCGGAGTAGGAGTGTACAGCGGGGCAGGGTGGAGTAAAGTGCTGCTGCTGGCGTACAAAAAAGAAAAGGCTTTATAAAAACAAAGGCTATATCACTGCCGCTTCCATGTGCGGNNTTCTATAGCGGCGTTCTCATCACTGTCGCTGCCATGCACGGCGTTCTCGCCAATGGAAGTAGCATATAATTTACGGATGGTGCCTTCATCTGCCTGCGCAGGATTGGTGGCACCAATCAATTTGCGGAAATCTTCCACGGCATTATCTTTTTCCAGGATGGCGGCAGAAATGGGGCCGCTGCTCATGAAGTCTACCAGTTCGCCGTAAAAAGGACGCTCTTTATGTACGGCATAAAATTCGCCGGCTTTTTCTTTGCCCAGGTGCACGGTTTTAAGCGCCACGATACGGAAACCCGCCGCATTAATCATGGACAAAATAGCGCCGGTATGACCATTTTTGGTGGCATCTGGCTTAATCATGGTGAATGTTCTGTTGCTCATCTATTTTTTATTTTGGGCGCAAAGATAGGCCATCAGCCCATAGGCCTGCCCGCCTAAAGCTTAATTATTCTGCAGCACCCGTTCAATCTGGCATTTTCCCCCTACTTTTGCGCCTCGTTATGAAGGAAATTTCCGCCATATACCCCCATTTATATCAGCCTAAGAAGGTGGTAATTACCATGCATCAGAAGCCGGACGGCGATGCCATGGGATCTTCCCTGGGTTTATATCATGTGCTGCTGCAACTCGGCCACAAGGTACAGGTGATTTCGCCCACCAACTGGACGGCTTTTTTAGACTGGATGCCGGGCATGAAGCAGGTATTGGATTATGAAAGAAGTACGAATACCTGCAACGAAGTGATTAACCAGGCAGACTGGATTTTTTGCCTCGATTTTAATACCCTTAACCGCACCCGGAAAATGGAGCCGGCCATTGCTGCTGCACCCGGGGAGCGCATTTTAATAGATCACCACCAACAACCGCAAACGGAAGTATTTGCTTATGGAATTTCTGATACGGGCAAAAGTTCTACGGCAGAAATGGTATTTGATTTTATCATTGGCGCAGGGCTTGGAGATATGATCACTACTGAAGTAGCAGAATGTATTTACACCGGTGTGATGACGGATTCTGGTTCGTTTCGCTTTCCTTCTACTACGGGTAATGTGCACCGCCTTGTAGCCTTCTTAAAAGACAAAGGGCTTGAGCACAGCAAGGTGCATGAGAATATTTATGACAATTTTTCGGAGAACCGCCTGCGTTTTATTGGCAATGTGCTGCTGAACCGCCTGCAGGTTTTCTTTGAATACAATACTGCACTCATTGCCATACCACAGGAAGACTTGCTTAAATATGATATTCGCACCGGTGATACAGAAGGCCTGGTAAATTATCCGCTGAGCATAGAAGGCATAAAGCTGGCGGCCATTATTATAGACAGGGGAGAAGAGCGCAAATGTTCTTTCAGGAGCAAGGGCAATGTAGATGTAAATAGTTTTGCCCGCAAATATTTTGGCGGCGGTGGGCATTTTAATGCAGCCGGTGGGCAAACAAGCGCCCCGCTTGAAACAGCGGTGGAAGATTTCATCAGGGCGATGAAGGAGAACAAAGAGATGTTAGCAACTTATCAATTTTAAATAAACCAAATAATGAGAAAAATTTCGATGTTGTTTTTGGCGGCGGCTGTAACGTTATCAGCTTGTAAGCCAGAATTTAAAAAAGGCGATGATGGTGTAGAATATATGATCATCTCTTCTGGCAAAGGCGAGCAGGTAAAGTATGGCAACTTTTTGCAAATGCAGGTAAAGCAGTTGTACGCTAATGGTAAAACGGATTCTGTAATGATGGACAGCCGCACTTCGCCACAAGGCGCTGAGTTTATCATGATGGACAGTTTGAACATGCCAATGACTTATTACAAAATGCTGAGCCAATTGCGCAAAGGCGATAGCCTTGTAGTAAGGGTGCTCACAGACAGCGCTTTCAAATCTTCTCCACAGGGTATTCCGGAAATGTTTAAAAAAGGACATTACCTGATTACTACTGCAAAAGTGGAAGAAATCTTTGTAGACAGGGATAAAGCAGACAGTGCAAGAAAAGCCGCTGTAGAAGTTGCCGCTGCCGCACAAAAAGTGCGTGATGCTGAGCAACTGGTAAAGGATGATAAAGCATTACAGGAACACCTTACCAAGAATAAAATTACAACGGTAAAAACGCCGGGTGGTGTGTATGTGCAAATTACTACACCGGGTACAGGTGCAAATGCAGATACCAATAATGTGGTGAAAACAAACTACACTGGCCAACTGCTGAGCGGTAAAATATTTGATTCTAACGTAGATCCTGCTTTTAACCATACTGATCCATTAATGGTAAATCTTACCACAGATCCGATGGTGGGTATGAC
>DGQO01000082.1:0-272 GCA_002400445.1 Chitinophagaceae bacterium UBA4412 | reverse complement strand
AAGAAAATGGAAGATATGCAAAAGCGTTACCAGGATAGTATGAAGAAGGTAACACCAACAGCCCCAACTCCGGGTCAATAATTAATGATAGAATGAATGTAAAAGTGCCTCCGTTTTGGAGGCACTTTTTTTATGCGGTGTTTAAGAATTTTACAGAATCGGTGGCCGGTGAAATGCTCAGCCATTATTTAGGTGTTGTACCAGGCTGATAGCTTCCATAGCTTCTTTTACATCATGTACCCTTAAGATATTAGCACCATTTAATAAGGCTA
>DGQO01000120.1 GCA_002400445.1 Chitinophagaceae bacterium UBA4412 | reverse complement strand
CAGGGACATTACAAAGGCGGTAATCGCTAAAGATATTCCAGTAACTCATCAGGATGAGTGAGAATCGTTAATGTTTGAAAAGGATCTGTATACAGAAATCCTTCTTCAAACATTTTTTTAATGTGCGCCAGTAAGTGATCGTAAAATCCTTCGCTGTTCAGGAAAAAAATCTTTTTGTTGTGAATGCGCAGTTGATTCCAGGTAAGTATTTCAAACACTTCATCCAGGGTGCCATAGCCCCCGGGTAGTATAATGGCAGCATCACATTTTTCATAAAGCATTCCTTTGCGGGCATGCATATTTTCTACAATGTGCAGTTCGGTGAGTCCGTTATGCTGGTGTTCCCAGGCGGATAATATTTTGGGAATGATACCAACAACCTTTCCTCCCTCATCCAGCGCTGCATTGGCTACTGCAGCCATTAAACCCTTATTGCCGCCACCATAGATGATGCTGATATTATTTTGCGCAAGTAAAGCGCCTAATGCTCTGGTATGCGCTTCAAACACTGGGTTGGCACCATTCTTACTGCCACAAAAAACATCTACTGCACGTATAGCCATATCATTTTTTTAAGGCAAAGGGAAAACAAATTTAACTATCTTCAAAAATTATTATCCCATTCCATCACTGCTTAAATCGGTCTCATGTCTCCCGGCTTACTCTTCACCTTTGTTATTGGATATTTCGTTGTGTTGCTTGTTGTAGCATATTACACCTCTAAGGGTTCAAATAACGAATCATTTTTTATTGGTAACCGCAAAAGCAACTGGATGCTCGTGGCTTTTGGTATGATTGGTACTTCCCTTAGTGGCGTTACGTTTGTAAGTGTGCCAGGTGGAGTAGGGAGTAGTAACTTCTTTTATTTCCAGGTGGTCATTGGTTATCTATTCGGCTACCTCACCATAGCTTTTGTATTACTGCCATTGTATTACCGGCTCAATCTCACGAGTATCTATACATATTTAGAACAACGCTTTGGCATCAACGCTCACCGGGCAGGCGCATCCTTTTTCATCTTATCCCGGAGTGTAGGCGCCACGGCAAGGTTGTACCTGGTGATCAATGTGCTCCAGATTTTTATCCTTGACAAGCTGGGTATTCCATTTGTGCTCACCACATTGGTAATCCTGGTGATGATCCTGCTGTACACATTTGAAGGAGGTGTAAAAACGATTATATATACGGATACATTACAAACCACAGGTATGCTCGTAGGCTTAATTGCCTGTACCATTGTGATTGTAAAAGCCATGAACACAGATTTTGGCGGAGCGCTCAGTGCAATGTCAGACAAAGGATATACACAAATCTTTAATACGGATATCAAGTCTGGATCTCATTTCATGAAGCATATTGTAGGAGGTATGTTTATAGCTATTGCGATGACCGGGCTCGACCAGGAAATGATGCAAAAAAATATCAGCGTAAAAAACCTGCGGGACTCTCAGAAAAATATGATGACTTTCACCGTGGTCTTAATGCTTGTAAATTTCCTTTTCCTGGTGCTCGGTGGAATCCTTTACCTGTATGCTTCTGCTAATAATATCAGCACTGCGCCAGATGATTTATTTCCTACAATTGCCCTCAGCGATAAGTTTAGTGCAAGTATCGGTGTACTCTTTATTATTGCGCTCATCTCTGCACTATTTCCAAGTGTAGACGGTGCCATCACTTCACTTACTTCCTGTTTTTGTATAGACATCCTGGGCCTGAACAAACACAAGACTGATGAAAAGACAGTGCGGCGCAAGCGATTGATAGTGCATTTTTCTTTTGCGGCATTATTCTTCCTCCTGGTGCTGTTCTTTAAATTTATCAATGACAAGCTCATTATCGATTTCATCCTGAAATTTGCCGGCATAACCTACGGTCCATTACTTGGCCTCTTTGCTTTTGGTATTCTCACCCGCAGAACACTCAATGAAAAGATGATTTGGCCGGTGGTATTACTGGCTCCAATGCTGGCGCTGCTTTTAGATGTAGTGTGCAATCCTGCCTGGTATGAGGCCAAGCTGCACATTTCGCTGGGTATGCATCAAATTTCTGAAACGATTTTCCATGGTTATATTATTGGAAACGAACTCATCCTGATCAACGGCATATTCACATTCCTTGGTTTGTTAATGATCTCAAAAAAATCTCAGTTGGCAACTGCTTAAAATGGACCTCATCAACTCACTGGCAGAAAAATATGCCGAAGATTTTTCTTCGCCGCATAGCGAATTGCTGCAGGCGATTGTAACGCATACACTGGCGCATCATCCGCATGCGCACATGATGAGTGATAACGTACAGGGCAAGCTGTTGCAGATTTTAAGTGAAATAATGAGCCCTCGTTATATCCTTGAAATAGGCACGTTTACAGGCTTTAGCGCTATGTGCCTGGTACAGGGGCTGCAGCCGCAGGGAGAACTGCATACCCTGGAATTAAGGGAAGAAGATGCCCACACTGCACAACAGTTTTTTAGGCAATCTGCTTATGCAACACAGCTCAAATTGCATCTTGGAAATGCAAAAGACATCATTCCACACTTACCATACGAATGGGATGTGGTGTTTATTGACGCCGATAAGGTGAGTTATATTGAGTATTACGAATTAACTTTGCCCAGGCTTAAAACCGGCGGTATCATCATTGCAGATAATGTGCTCTTTCACGGGCAAGTATTGGCAGATGAAATCTCCGGGAAAAATGCAAAGGCAATTCATGCTTTTAATCATCATATCAAAAATGACCCGCGGGTAATGCAGGTTTTGCTTACTATAAGAGACGGGCTAATGATCATTAAGAAATTATGACGAAAACAATCCGGCTGATGCTCACTGTTGCAGCAATACTTATTGCAGGCAATTTGTATGCACAGCGAATGACCGTTGAAGAATATGTAGCCGCTTATAAAGATGCTGCCATCGCACAAATGAAGCGGCTTGGGGTGCCTGCTTCTATCATACTTGCACAAGGTATTCTCGAAACCGAAAACGGCAACAGCGACCTTGTGAAGCGATCCAACAATCACTTTGGTATCAAATGCAAAAGCACCTGGACGGGCCCCACGGTATCCCATACAGATGATGCGCCCAATGAGTGTTTCAGAAAATATGCTACCGCCGAAGAAAGCTACGCCGATCATAGCAATTATCTTTTCAATACTCCCCGCTATGCATCCTTATTTAAACTTTCTCCTACGGATTACAAAGGCTGGGCTTATGGTTTAAAGCGTGCAGGTTATGCTACCAATCCCCGCTATCCGCAAATCCTGATCGGGAATATAGAAAAATATAATCTCCAGCAATATAACAGTGAGCAACCTGGTGGTGATTACGCACAAGCGCCGGCCTCGGCTGTTGATATCCAGGCAACAGCAATTACTTCTCAGCCTCCAATGCAAGAAGGAGATCCGGAACAGCAGAACAAAGACAACAATGCCTTCCGCAAAATATTTGCAGGCAGAAAAAATAAAAGTAATCAACTGTTTAACCGGCTCAGAGCCGTAATGGTTTTTAAAGGAACTTCTTTACTAGCCGTGGCCACAGAAAATAATGTTGCATTGGCAAAACTCCTGGAGTATAACGACATGGATAATGATGGGCTCGCAAAAGCAGACCAATGGATTTACCTGGAGAAGAAACACAAAGAAGGTAACCGGGATTTATACACTACCCTTGCAGATGAAAGCCTGCATGATATTTCGCAGNNACAATGGAATCCAATTAAACCTGCTGGCGGATTACAATAATTTGTCTCAAAATAGCTTTGTAAAAAAAGGTACGGCTATAAGGCTACGGCCCAATGCGCAATTACCGATTTTGCCGGCACAGGCAAGTGCCCCAAAGCCCGCACCACCTGTGGTAGGTCCGGCGCAGGCGGCCACGTTAAAATACCATACCGTGGAACCAAAGGAAGGGCTCTACGCTATCTCTAAAAAATATAATGTAAGCATTGCGGAAATAAAAGAATGGAACCAGCTTTCCAGTGATGATTTAAAGCTCGGCCAGCAATTAATTATTGCAAAATAACTGCTCATGAATACCATTACGGTAAAAGATAAAAGTTTTGTGCCTTATCTCACAGCTGCACAAATTGATGAACAAATCAAGCGTCTGGGTAAGGAAATTAACCGGGATTATGCCGGCAGGCAACCTCTTTTCATATCCATTTTAAATGGCTCCTTTATGTTTGCCTCCGATCTTTTCAAAGAGCTGGATTGCAACCCGGAGATTTGTTTCATTAAACTGGCTTCCTACAAAGGCACACGCAGCACAGGAAATGTGATCACTTCAATAGGCCTGGATGAGTCGCTAAGAGGCCGTGATGTGTTGATATTGGAAGACATTGTGGATACTGGCAAAACCCTGAATGAGTTCTTGCCACAACTGCATGATCAGCAGCCTGCATCTCTTAAGATTGTTTCGCTGCTGCATAAGCCAGATGCATTGGTTTATCCTATAACTGTCGATTATCTTGGCTTTAAAGTGCCCAATAAATTTTTACTGGGTTATGGTTTAGATTACGATGGACTTGCAAGGAACCTGCGGGAAATTTACAAATTGGTAGAAGACTAAGCAACAGATCGCCCACCAGTTACGTTTTAAGCAGGAAACCAGGGTTTGGCACACAATCACAACTGTTTGAAAAAACTTGTTACATATTGCTTTGCGTTACTGCTCTCTTTGCAGGTTCATGCGCAGTACTATTTGCGTGGCGAAGTGAAAGATGAGCAAAGCCACATACTTCCCGACGTAAAAATATTCGTTCATTCTGCCCGCTTGTTGTATCAAACAGGCGCCCAGGGTAGTTTTGGTTTTACGGTGCTTCTTCCTTACGATTCGCTCACCTTAACGCTGGAAGGCTATGAATCAAAAACATTGCGGGTAAAATCAGATGCCTGGCAAAATATTACCCTAAAAACTGCGGTGTCAGCGGCTACGAAAAGCCAACAAAGGCTCATTTCTATCACCAAAGATTTCTCCCAGCAGGAACGTCACAATATCACGCTAAGTGCAGAGTCTTATTTTCAGATTATTGAAAATGAGTTCATGCCTACCAGCAATTTTCCGAACACCGGTTTTTCATTAGACGTGGATAAAGCATCCTACAGTAATGTGCGTCGTTTTCTGAATATGAACAGCCCGGTACCACCGGATGCAGTACGCATAGAAGAGTTGGTTAATTATTTCAATCTGCATTATTCTGTTCCGCCTAATAATGAAACATTCAGCATCAATAGCCAGCTTTCACCCTGCCCATGGAGTGCTCACGACCAATTGCTGTACCTGAATGTAAATGCGAGAAAACTCGACCTGGATAAAATACCGCCGGGAAATTTTGTATTCCTCATTGATATATCTGGCAGTATGGATATGCCCAACAGGCTTCCCTTGCTTAAAGCTGCTTTCCAGAGTTTTGTAAAAAATCTCCGGCCGATTGATAAGATGTCCATCGTAGTGTATGGCGGCACAGTTGGTATCTGGCTGCCTCCAACCTCGGGCTCAGAGAAAGACTCCATCCTGCAATCCATTGAGCAACTCTCCGCATCTGGCAGCACACCGGGCGAATCTGGTATCCGCACAGCCTACAAACTGGCCGAAAGTACTTTTTTAAAAGGAGGAAATAACCGGGTGATCCTGGCAACAGATGGAGACTTTAACGTGGGGCAGAGCTCTGAAAAAGAACTGGACGAATTGATTACAAAAATGCGCCAAACAGGAGTTTACCTTACTTGCCTGGGTGTGGGTATGGGTAATTTTAAAGATTCCAAATTACAGACCCTGGCAAAAAAAGGAAATGGAAATTATGCTTATCTCGATGATATCAAAGAGGCAGAACGTGTGCTGGTAAAAGAACTCACACAAACTTTTTATGCCGTGGCTGATGATGTGTTTATGAATATCCAGTTTAATCCCTCGATGGTAAAAGAGTACCGCCTCATTGGTTTTGATAACCGTAAAGATGCACTTACAGATTCTACCAGCAACCTTCCCGGCGGTGAAATTGGCAGCGGAAACAGTACATTAGCCATTTTTCAAATTGTACCTACAGATCAAAATCGCATGACCCTTGAAACGGGCCTTGCAGATGATATAGCCAAACTTACACTCCGTTACAGCCTTTGTGGAGACACGAGTAGCAGCACGATCAACTACGCTGTGCCCGCAAATTTTTTACCCTGGACCAGTTTGCACAAGGATCTGCAATTTGCCGGGGCCGTGGCCATGTTTGGCTTAAAACTAAGGCAATCTAAATTCTGCAGTACAGACTGGGATTCAATCCTGGCGGTGGCAAGTGCCGTAGCCGATCAGAATAACTACCTGCAAAGCGAGTTCCTGCAACTTGTGGCTAAAGCCGAGAAAATTTACCAGGTGAAGAAGCATCGCAAAAAATAGGATCAGTTTTTATTCCATTACCACTCATTAGCGCCATTATTTCCAGGCGATCTCATTTAAAGTCATCAGTATTTTTCCCATAAAAAAGCCCGCTCTTTATGAACGGGCTTCTATCAGAAATTGTTTTTTTATTTTACTTCTACTGCTTCTTCCAGCTCAGCATCTACGAGAATACGACCACAGTTTTCACACACCATCAATTTTTTACGCAGCTTTATTTCACTCTGTTTTTGTGGTGGTATCGCATGAAAGCAACCGCCACAACTATCTCTTTCTACTGCTACAACAGCAAGCCCGTTACGATAATTTTTCCTGATGCGATCATAACTCGTAAGCAGGCGTTCTTCCACCTGGTTGCGGGCTTCTTTTGCTTCTTTATCGTAAAGTTTCTCTTCCTTCTCCGTTTCGTTAATGATCTTTTCTAACTCACCTTTTTTACCACTGAGGTTAGATTCTTTAGTAGCTACAGCTTTCTTCGCAAAGTCAAGCTGCTTGGCCTTTTCAGAAATCTCTTCTGTAGCGTCTTTAATGTGTTTTTCGCAAAGTTTTTCTTCCAGTTGCTGCATCTCAATTTCTTTATTGATTGCTTCAAACTCCCGGTTATTCTTTACGTTTTCGCTTTGTTTTTCGTATTTTTTTATGAGCTCCTGCGCTTCTTTAATTGCATTTTTCTTTTGCTCAATAAACTCACTAATTCCATTTATTTCTTCTTCCACCCTTGTTTGCCTTGCGTGCAATCCTTCAATCTCATCTTCAAGGTCTTTTACTTCCATCGGCAGTTCGCCTTTCAGGATTTGAATTTCATCCAGCTTGCTGTCAATTTTTTGCAAACGAACCAGCGAAGACAATTTTTCTTCCACCGAAAATTCTTTTACTGAAGCCATAATGTGTTTTTATTTTTTTTTGTTTGCAGGCATTTCCGGTGATCCCGGCATTGTTGTGTCACTCACTTGTACATGTATCAATTTGGGCATCGGCCTTAAAAATACTGCACGGGGTTCGTAACTACACCTGTTTTTAGGACGGCAAATTTAGGAAAATTTTCCCGCAAACGATCAAATAGTAAGTCTACGGTAAACTGCTCACTTTCCCAATGCCCGATATCTGTCAGGAGAATCCGCCCCTCAGCATCAAAAAATTCATGGTATTTCACGTCACTGGTTATATATATATCTGCCCCCGCCGCCATAGCCATGGGAAGGAGGAAGATTCCTGCACCGCCACACAATGCCACCCGTTTCACCGGTTTGTTAAGCAGGGCGGTGTGCTTTAGAACGGTGCAGCCAAACAAGTCCTTCATTTGCTGCAACAGGTCTTTTTCATCCATAGCATGAGAAAGGTTGCCCACCATGCCCGATCCGGCATCCTTGTGCAGGTTATCGAGCGAGTAAATATCATAGGCCACCTCTTCGTAGGGGTGTGCGGCTATCATAGCCAGTATTACCTGTGCTGCCAGCCAATGAGGTAGCACTACTTCCAGCCTTAGTTCTTTTTCATAGTGGCGCTCTCCTTGCTTGCCCACAAAGGGCTGCGCACCGGCGCCTGCCTTGAAACTACCCATGCCCTCCGCCGTAAAACTACATTCACTATACCGCCCTATCTGCCCTGCGCCCGCACTAAAGATGGCCTGCATCACCTGTTCTTTATGGCTTACAGGAACAAATACCACCAGCTTTTTAAGAAGGCCCGCTTTAGGAGTAAGGATTTTACAATCCTGCAAGCCAAGCCGCTCCGCAATTTTTCCATTAACGCCATCCGGTACATTATCCAGGTTAGTATGAATAGCGTAAATAGCGATATCATGCTTGATGGCTTTAATTACAGTGCGTTCTACATAGCTTTTTCCCACCAGCCGTTTCAGGCCTTTAAAAATAATGGGGTGGTGTGCTACTACAAGATTGCAGTTTTGCTGTAAGGCTTCTTCAATTACGGCTTCAGTTACATCCAGCGCCAGCAAGACGCCGGAGCAGGCTGTGGTTATATCACCTGTAATGAGGCCGGCATTGTCATAACTTTCCTGCAAGGCTGGCGGAGCTATTTTATCCAGGAAATCTATAACCGTTCGGATATCCATTCGTTTCGTTTTTTAGGAAATAAAGGTACAGTCTTCCCGTTGGTATAAGTCGCCATGGATAGAGAACCAATACAATTGAGGAGTGAATTTCGTTATGATGCAGGCCTTTCAATAATTTAGAATTTTGGGTATGTGGTAATTTATTCCTTGTTATTATTGCACAAGAAGGCAGGGAGCCATGCAAAGAAACAGCAGCCTATATCCCATTCAATCAACAATACATGAAAAGTACGGCCTCTTTATACAACGACTATAGCACTGCCATGCAGCAAATTGCAGATGTAAAATATGCCTCCGCAGTATTGCAGTGGGACCAGGAAACCTACCTGCCGGCGCAAGGCAGCCATTTCCGGGGGCAGCAAATAGCCACGCTTACCGCCATTGCGCATGAACGCTTTACTTCTAAGTCTCTGGAAGATATCCTGCTGGAACTTTCTGCCCGCAGTGAACTGGGCCCGGAGCAAGCCCGCAATGTGTCCCTGAGTCTTTATGATTTTGAGAAAAATAAAAAACTGCCGCCGGCTTTTGTACGGCAACTGAGCGAAGCCGTAAACAAAAGCTTTCATGCCTGGATAGAAGCACGGCGGGTAAATGATTTTACCCTATTTGCTCAGCCATTAGAAGCTGTAGTTGAACTTAAACGGCAGGAAGCTGTATTTCTTGGGGGTACGGCAGATCCCTACAGCACCCTAATGAATGACTATGACCGAGGGCTAAATGTAGCCACGGTTGATGCCTTGTTTGGCTCCTTACGGCCGGCACTTACGGGCCTGCTGCAGCAGATACAGGAGCGGCCGCAGGTAGATGATCGCTGCCTGCATCAGCATTGTAATAAAGATCAGCAATGGAAGCTGGGTATGGAAATGTTGCGTCGCATAGGGTTTAATTTTGAAGCTGGCCGGCAGGATATCAGTGAGCATCCCTTTACCATTAATTTCAGCAGCCAGGACGTACGGGTTACCACCCGGATAGATGAACAGGATTTTGCCAATATGCTTTGGAGCTGTATCCATGAAGGCGGTCATGCTTTGTATGAACAAGGTCTGCCGGCAGCACAATATGGCCTGCCGTTGGGAGAGTATTGCAGCCTTAGTATTCATGAAAGTCAGAGCCGGCTTTGGGAAAATAATATCGGCCGCAGCCTTCCTTTTTGGGAAGCCAATTTTAGTATGCTAGCCGGGTATTTTCCCGCCCAGTTTTCTGCCGTTTCGTTAAGAGCATTTTACCATGCCATCAACAAAGTGCAACCTTCTCTCATCAGAACAGAAGCAGATGAGATTACTTATCATTTTCATGTGATGCTGCGCTACGAATTAGAAAAGCAATTAATAGAAGGCAGCCTGCAGGTAAAAGATATTCCCGATGCCTGGCAGCAACTTTATAGACAATACCTGGGTGTAGATGTACCGGATCATAAACAGGGCTGCCTGCAGGATGTACATTGGAGCCACGGAAGCTTTGGCTATTTTGCCACCTACAGCATTGGAAGTTTATATGCTGCACAATTTGATGCAGCTATTCAGCTAAAAAATGCATCTGTATATGACGAAGTGCGCATGGGAAACTTATCCGGCGTCCATCATTGGCTCAGGCAACATATTTATCCGTTTGGGCGTTATCATAGTTCCGGCGAGTTGTGTAACCTGGCCACGGGAGAACCCTTAAATGCACAGCATTTTGTACAATATGCCACACAGAAATACACGGAAATATATGATATCAAATAAACCAGGAAAGGGTGATTTTTTTTACAAATGGCGTTTTATTATTGCCATTAGTATGGCTATTACTATCCTGGCTTTGGACAGTTGCAGCAAGGATGGTATTCAGCCGACCAAAGAATTGTACGAGAAATATTTTGAGCAGAATGTGCTTAACCGGGATTTCAAGGTAGTATTGGCCACAGATAATGGTGTTGACCTCACGGCCAATTATGAAGAATGGCTTTTTAAGCTATATAAAAACACATATTTCGATGGTCCCATGACGGCCACAAAAGGCAGTTTAGTATTTAATGGCACCTGGAAATCTGATGAAAGTTTCGGCAAGCTGATTATCAATATCAGCGAGGCTGGTGTTCCCGCCACATTTGCATTCATTAACCGGGAATGGCGTTTTACAAAAAAAGACCTGCCCATGATGGAACTTGCGCCCTGGGGAAGCAGTGCGCCGCTTGTTTTGCATATGCGCAGGCAATGACATCTGTTTATCACTTTTCCACATTTACATCCTGGCATAATAAACGGAGCCCTTTGGCCGTTATCCCTGCGATACTTACCTCTAATCTCTAACACCGGAAAAACGCCTATGCCATTTATTCCATGGCCTCAGCATTTCTCTTATTCAGATCAATTTATATGCGGCAATAAATGCATGCACACAATTTATAATCTCCTCCCTTCCCGAAAACTGTAGAGCCTTCCAACGATTTGTTTTTATGGATTGTTTGGATTACAGCCCCGCCGCAAGGCGGGGTTTTGTTTTTCAAAATCTTTCACTTGTGCCGATATTCGAAGAGACTCAATATTAGCTGGCTCCTGTTTGGTTTCTTAAATGCTTTTTTAATAACCACCAGGCTTCAGCGTCAAGTAGCAATTGGGCTGTCAATTACTTTATCCCGGTCTTGTAAGATATATGATGACTTTCCCTACATAGTTAGGTCCTTCATCCCTGGTTTTTTACAACAACCGTTTAACAGATCGCCGCTTAACTTTTGCTTTTAGTAAAAGGTCATAATAACAGAAAATTCAACCGGGTATTCATTACCAGCTTTTTGCTTTCCCCGGTTAGAGCAAAAAGTCAAATAAATAGTATCCATGAAAAAACTCTCTACATTACTCGTTACCAGTTTATTGATACTCATTTTTTCTGCATCTGCCCAGAGGGTGATCATCTCGTCAGCAGGCAATTATGAAATAGGGATTGATGGCAGAAATTACAATGGCAATACAAATGCAATAATTACAGACCTTCCACAGGGCACTCATACCTTACAGGTTTACCAGGTTGTCTCTAATGGTATTCTCGGCATAGGTAGAAAGCGAAATCTTATTTCTTCCCAACAATTTAGCCTTCGGAATTATGATGTAAACATAAGTGTTGATCAAAATGGCCGGGCAAGAATTAATGAAAACGGTGGATACGGGAGTCACAACAACCGCTACCCACAAAACCAGGGAAATAATAGAAGCTATCCTAACAACGGCAATAATTATCCATCGCAGCGGGAAAGGCATGTCGATGATCATGACGGGGATTATGACCATACTCAAAACAATAATGGTGGAAAATATGGTAATAGTGAGGGCAAAGGAAAGGGTCATAAATATGGCCATTACAAAAACAAAAGCGACAAATGGCATTCAAAAGATCAAAAAAAGGATATCAGCAGGAGAAGTAGGCGTGAAAACTAATTAATGATCCAATCTTTCAGGAAAATGAAGACGTCTGCTTTGGCTGAATACTAAAAGTTGGACAAATTAAAAGATCAGTTTTATAATAATGAGCCCCGATACATTATCGGGCTCATTCCGTTTAGATGTAAGGTTCAGTCAGGCACTTGCCTTTCCTGCCTTTTCTCAACTGGCTTAAAGGTTGTCAAACTCGGGTTATAAGAGTCTGTTGGACGTTACGCCGCAGCAGGCAACAACCTGTAGAATTATCTGAACGGATTATTTCTTGACGGCCGCATAACAAATAGCCGGATTTCTCCGTTTGAGGATTAGCATATTTTTTGAAATCTATTGTGATAGAAGTTCGTTTGATTTTATTATTTTTACTTACTTGATAAAATTATTTTACATATTAATTTTTACATTCGGAATTAATTTTACTTCATTTGCTCAAATCAGACCTACGGCCAGCCCCCTGGCTACCCCTGCAAACCTGGTAAAATTTTATCCGAACCCTGCAAGCGCTGTGATCACTTTCGAGTTTAGCAAAGCTTCTGATAGCCAGTATGCTATACAAGTCTTCAATTTTATGGGTAAGAAAATATATGATTTGCCCAAAATGCCCACTCGCATCACTATTAATCTCGAAGAATTTTACCGGGGTATTTATATATTCCAGGTAAGAGACCGGGCTGGTACTATCGTACAGTCTGGCAAATTCCAGGTGGTAAAATAAAATCTCCCTCACTTTGGTGTCAATTTGGCCGACCTCCCGCCTTGGCAAACTCTTTGACAATCGTACATTTGCACACATTTTTAAAGTACAATTATGGAGGAGAAATACACCGATTCTTTACCCGAAGACATGGATATGAATATTAACGCAGATGCGGATATACCCGGAAGTACGCATCTTTCTAATCCTGGAGCTGGTACGGAACACCCGGTAGAAAAACTGGAAGAAGACTTACGGGAGCAAAAGGACAAATATTTGCG
>DGQO01000165.1 GCA_002400445.1 Chitinophagaceae bacterium UBA4412 | reverse complement strand
AAGCAAAGGAATTTCAGGCTTAAACGGCCGGAACTCATATTCTATCACCAGGAAAGCGATAACCGCAAAATATATGATATAGATAATCATGAGCCTGGGTGCTGGGTATTACGATGATGTATGTGCTTCTTGCCTTACAGCTTGCTTTGCAGTAGTAAGTTCCTGCATATATTCTACTAATTTCTGCACAGAAACTTTCCAGTTAAATTGTTGCACATCTGCCATTGCCTGTTCTGCCTTTTCACTTCTCAACACTGGATTTGCCTGCGCCCTGTTGAACTGGTCTACAAAGTCCCGTGTATTTTTGGGCCGAACCAGCCAGGCATTTTCTTCATTGGCCGGGTAATAGGAAGTGGTAATCACCGGCACAGCACAACGCATCGCTTCTGCCACCGGATAGTGAAAAGCCCCTAACTGAAAATAACCGGCGCAAAAATAATAATCGAGGGAGCGGTAATATGCACCCAATGCTTCATCGCCGTGTGGCTGCACAATATGAAGGCCTTCTGTTGGTTCAAAGTCTGCAGCATCTGCAAATGCAATATGCAATTCAATATTGTCATATTGCTGCCGGAGTATTTTAAATGCTTGCAGAACGTATTTAGTTCCTTTAAAACGTTCTGCCCTTCCGATAGTGCCAATAATAATTTTTTGTTTTGAATCCCGATGGGCTCCAGGATAAAAAACATCCATATCTACCCCTGGATATAAAACACGCTTTGCACGAAGATTTTTATAATTTAGGTAAACCCCGGCGTTGACAACAGTAAATAATTTTCGTTGATAAGACCGGCTGGAAATGAATGCTAATATGGTATTTTTTATTCCGCCCATGATGCTGAACATTTCCGGCTCATAGGCTTGCACGTAATAAAGCGTTTTAGATTTCCATCCGCCAGATATGATGGGATTTACCGTGAGCGAGTGATTGGCTAAAACAATATCATAGGCATCATAGGAAATATTCTTGAGCGCCTTTGATAATTTTTCCTGGATGGAAAAAGCATTTTCAACAACGGCATTTCTGTCTCTGCCTGGAGTGATTATGCCCTTTTTTCCCGCCCTCAATATCGTGGCCTGTGTAGGAAAATAGGGCGATTCGCTTCCTTCGGGGCATAGCATATCTACCTGGTGACCCAAAGCAATTAATTCATCGGCAAAACGGGAGAGTACCCTGTATCCCCCAGCCCTGCCAAATCCTAATACCGGAATTAAAATTTTCATAATGAGATCTGAGGCATCATTCGCCGATACCCGGAAGTGCTGCCCTGGCTTTAACTTTCGTTATCTGCGTGGTTGTTTTTTTTAAACTGGGGGTTTGGGCTCACCAGGCTTTTTGCCCATAATACGATGAACAGTATAACACAGGCTACAATAGCGAAACCTAAACCCGTAAAAAGTCTGCCCATCTTCCTGCGCTCCATCGGGTAATCAGCAGGATCTATAATTTGCATTAATGGAATTTCATTGAGATACTGAAATCTTGCGAGTTCCAGGTTTTTAAACATTTCATTATATGCACCCCCATAAGCCTGGATATTGGCCTGCTGCTTAAGCACTGGCACCTGGGCCTGGGCAAAAACAGGATTTACATTTGCATCCTGTGCAGTAGCTCTCTGGCTCAGGCTCGAATTTAAGTTACCTTTCATAGAAGCCACCCTGTCTTCTAAGATTTCAAGGGTTTCTTTTGCTTTCTTGGTACGTATCTCCGTATAAAACTTATTGGTTTCATCTACCAGTCGATCGGTAAATACTTTAGTAAACTTTTCATTAGGAGAAACCACATTTACTTCATAAATATTGAGCTTTTTATCGGGCTTGCCCGCGGAAATAAACTGGGTGGAAAAATCACGAAATACATTTTTAAGCACACTATCCTGGAGGTAACTGAGTTGCTCTTTTTGCAGCCCGGGAGGAAAGGAAACACGCACCGATTTCTTATTGTTTTTTGCTCCTGCTTCCATGAGGTGCAGGTAGTAACCCATAAGGCTATACTGCTTATTTTCAAAAGTATCAGTAGACAAGAGCACCCGTTCAATCATTCTTCTGCTTTTCATGATGGCCAGGATATTATCGCCGGAGAAAATTTCTTTTCCACTACTCACGCTGAGGCCCATTTGCGAAGCAAGGCTGGCCAGGCCACCTACGCCGCTACCTCCACCACCATCATCCAGGGCAAAAGTGAGCTTACTGGCATAAGATGCTGCTTTGCTTGTGGCATAATAAATTCCGGCGAGACCGGCCAGCACACCCACGATGAGAAAGAGCCACCAGCGGCGAAGTACCAGGCGCACGAGATTGGATATCATAGTGACAAAACTTTGCTGATCCCGGGGAGCTGCTTCGTATGTAGAAGTCGTTGTATTCATAGATGCTATTTTATCGCTGCAATGATTACATTACTCACGATACCTAGGGCCGAAATGACGAGCGCAAATTCTCCAACGCTCAGGCCCGCCTTGTTAGATTTATTTTTTTGTGGTACAAAAACTTCAGATTGTGCAGTTACTTCCGGATAATTTCTAAACCATAAAAATCTCTTTACCGATTTTGCTTTACCGTCAGGGTAAATAACTAACGCAGCCGATTTCCTCGCCTTTGTGGTATAACTACCTGCCTGCTTAATATAGAACTTCGCAGTGGCACCCTCTTTAAAAGGAATAATGGTTGGATAATTTACTTCGCCGGAAATTTTTACCAGGTTGCTTTTGCCCGAAACAGACAAGACATCTCCATCTTCCAAAATTAGATTTGCGGAACTTTTTGCTTCCCGTAGGGCTTTGTGCAAATCAACACTAATGAGGTCGTAATTTTTTGATATTTCATAACGGAGCCGCTCATTTGCAGCCAGGCTATCACTGTTTACACCAAGTAATCTCTGGAAGAGCATTTCTCTTTCCTGCACACTGAGGTTTGACTTGCGAAGCCGGCGAACGGTGATGAAACTGCTATCTGCCGAAGCTTTGAACCGGCCCGCTCTCTCTATAAGATCAGAAATCCTGTCGCCACTCTTTTGAAGAATATAACGACCTGGTACTGCTACGGCACCATTTATGATTACGGTGCGCTGATCAATTAATCCTTCTTGCGGACGAACGGTTACGATATCGAAAGGCTGGAGTTTGAAGTCTGCATTCTGGCTACCGGGTACGGCCAGGTTAATCATAAAGGTTTCACTCTCTCTATAATTCAGGCTGCTCACATTGGCATTCCTTATTTTACGGGACACTTCAATTGCAGTAGAGTCTCCCATTTCTGCAACGCCCCCGGAAGTAAGCAGCACATCTCTCAATGAGATATTTTCCCGCCAGGGCACCTGGCCTTGCCGCCTTACCTTGCCCATCACACTTAAAAATAAATTGTCCCGGAATTCATAAATAGAATGCACATGAATAGAATCATTTTCATGCAGAACAATCGATGTTCCGCTGAGCCTTAATGAATCGAGATTTACCGAAGAGATAGAACTGTTTTGATTTTTTCCAAGGCTGAAAACAGATACCCGGGTTGTATAAGCTTCGTCACTTACACCGCCTGCTCTTTGCAGTAGCGAAGTAAGCGTTAGTCCGGGTTCAAACTGGTAGTTGCCGGGGCGTAACACTTCTCCTTCAATCACAATACGATTGGCAATTTTTTCCTGTAGCCTACCCACTTGGTAGGCATCGCCGGGCTGCACTTTAAAACTGGCAAAAGCATCCGCAGGCACATCAATAATTGTACGCTCCACATCTGTAATTCTAATAAGGCTTACGGATGCTCTGTAGGCAAAGTCTGTAAAGCCACCTGTATATTTCAATAAATCTGAGAAGGTTTCATTTTTCAGGAGTTCATATTTCCCCGGTCTTTTTACATCGCCGGCAATACGCACCCTGGTATCGTAATAAGGAATCCTTACTACATCTCCTTCCTGCAGCAGGATATTACTTTCCTGGTTTCCTTGCACAAGAAACTTATATAAATCTGCCACTCGCTTCACTTCATTGCCTCTTATTACTTCTATGGCCCGGAAACTTCCCTGGTCATTGGGGCCGCCACATAAATAAAGTAGGTTATACAAAGTAGTGAGGGAAGAAATGGTATAGGTGCCCGGCTTGGCTGCCTGGCCAATCACATTTACACGAATGCTCCTGATTTTGCCCAACGAAATCTGCACATTCGTTTGACCGGAATTGATTGCCCGGTAAATGGTGGAAGCCAATTTTGCTTTGATACGCCGGCTGGCTTCTTCAATGGTTAACCCGCTTACGAACATGGGGCCTACATTGGGAATATAAATTTCGCCCTCCTCGCTTACCACCAGGTTGTATTTTTTCTCACTCACGCCATACACACTAATCACCAGTTCATCATCCGGCCCAAGCACATAAGAAGATGGGGTGGCAATGCGCAGGTTGGGTTCAAACATCACACTGGTAGACTGGAAAAGTTCCGAACCAAAAACAGATAAATCCCGGGGATAATTTTGTGTGGGCACTGCTGCCTTCGCAGAATCGAAACTCCTGTTTGGAGGAAGATTAGTTATAGTTGAGGGATAGTTGCTATTAGTAGGTGTGCTGGGTACCAATGCTACCCTTGCTTTTAATTTTTCAATCTCCGCATCTGGCAAGCCCCGTTGTTTGAGTAACTGGAGGGCCTGGTCGAGCGAGATACTTTGCGCCGATGCCCAGCTTGAAAATTGCGTGATCTGGTCATCTGAATAACTATCTATACTTACGGCTGAAAGATCCCGGGAAGTAAATAATTCCGTTTGAGCAGATACAGATGTGATGAATAATGCAACACAAACAAACACAGCAATTGCCGACTTTAAAAATTTCATATGTCTTTTTGAACTTTTATTGAAGCCCTTAACCCGATAGTAAATATTAGTGCCGAAGGTAGTATTTTTTGGAGTTCCAGCAGACAAGCCACATAGCGGTAAGCTTTGAGTTACAAGGCAGAGTGCACTATACCTTTGCCGATTATCGAATGGGGATTTGTGCTTTCCTATTAAGATGATGCGGCGCCATGCTCCTGCTTAAAATGAGCATAAACTGCTTTTATTCCGTCTGCAAGTTGAATCCGGTATTCCCAACCCAGCCCGGCCAGCTTTTGTACGTCCATCAATTTTCGCATGGTGCCATCTGGTTTGCTGGCATCAAATATAATTTCTCCCTGGTAGCCCACAATATCCTTAATGAGCAATGCAAGGTCCTTTATGCTAATGTCTTTACCACAGCCTACATTTACCAGCCCTGCTTCATTATAAGTTTCCATAAGGAAAATACAGGCAGCTGCCATATCATCTACATGTAAAAATTCCCGGAGGGGTTTACCGCTACCCCATACCGTTACGCTGGCGGCAGCAGCCTCCCTGGCTTCGTGAAACTTGCGCAGCAAGGCAGGTAATACATGAGAATTGGTAAGGTCATAGTTATCATTTGGCCCATATAAATTGGTGGGCATGGCACTTATAAAATTGCATCCATACTGATCCCGGTAGGCATCACAAAGTTTTATCCCGGCAATTTTAGCGATAGCATAAGGCTCATTGGTAGGCTCTAACAGGCCGGTGAGCAGGTATTCTTCTTTAAGCGGCTGCGGTGCATTTTTAGG
>DGQO01000162.1 GCA_002400445.1 Chitinophagaceae bacterium UBA4412 | reverse complement strand
GCGGGGGCCACGCAGTGTTTTATGCGTAGTGCTGGTTACAAAATGACAATGCTCAAAGGGTGAACTGAGTAAACCTGCTGCAATGAAGCCGGCGGGATGCGCCATATCACATAAAACAAAAGCATTGATTTCGTCAGCTACTTTTCTGATGCGTGCATAATCAATATCCCGACTATAGGCAGAAGCGCCACAAATAATCAGTTTTGGTTTTTCCGCCCGTGCTTTTTCCTCCAGCATATCATAATCAATGAGGCCGGTATCTTTTTTTACGGTGTAAAAATGTGCCTCATATAATTTGCCGGAAAAATTTACCGGCGAGCCATGGGTAAGATGGCCGCCCATACTTAGATCCAACCCCAGGATTTTATCACCGGGTTGCAGAATGGCGAGCATAAGCGCTGCATTGGCCTGAGCACCACTGTGCGGTTGTACATTGGCATAAGCACAATCAAATATTTGCTTTATGCGGTCAATAGCGAGTTGTTCAATTTGATCTACTACTTCGCAGCCACCATAATAACGGCGGCCAGGATAGCCTTCGGCATATTTATTTGTAAGGGAAGTGCCCATGGCCTGCATTACTTGCAGACTGGTAAAATTCTCACTGGCTATCAGCTCAATACCCTCTCGCTGGCGCTGAAGCTCTTTATCTATCAAATCAAAAATGACCACATCTCTTTGCATGAAATTGTTTTAATGCGCAAATATAAGCAGCATGAAGTACATATTTCATCGGCAATTGCGGCGCTGCGCCTGCTAAAGCAATTCAAATAATTTATGTACTTTCACTGCCCTTTTATACTAACGACCAATATTGTAAACGTATTAAACCGGTAAAAAAGCGGATTAAGTTTATTAATGAAAGCCATCATACCAGTAGCCGGCGCAGGTACTAAACTCCGGCCACATACTTACACACAACCCAAGGCGCTCATTCCGCTTGCTGGAAAAACGATCCTAAGCATAATTGTAGATCAACTCAAGGATGCGGGCATCCGTCAATTCATTTTTATTATCGGGTATATGGGCGAAAAAATCCAGGATTATGTGGAGGCCAATTATGCCGACCTGGATTGCCAGTTCATTACGCAGAATGAACGATATGGTACGGGGCATGCCATTGATCTTACCCGGGATGCCGTGGGCAATGATGAAGTGCTGATTGTACTGGGCGATACCATTGCGGAGTATGATGTAAAATCTATTATTGAATCTCCTTATTCAATGCTGGGAATTAAAAAAGTGGATGACCCCCGCAATTTTGGTGTAGCAGAAATAGACGAAGAAGGAATTATTACCCGGGTGGTGGAAAAACCCGCTATTCCTAAAAGCAATATGGCGCTGGTGGGCATTTATAAAATCAAAGAAACTGCCTACATGTTTGACTGTATCAGGCAGATTACGGAAATGGATGTGCGCACTTATGATGAGTTCACCCTTACAGAAGCGTTGGAGTGTATGATTGCAAAGGGTGCAAAATTCAAGCCCTTTAAAGTTTCAAATTGGTTTGACTGTGGTAAAAAAGATACCCTGCTGCAGTCCAATGCCATCCTGCTCAAAAAATTTGGTGGAAAAGTTCCGGATGCTTCGCTCAGCCTCAACAATATTATCATTCCGCCGGTGAGCATTGGTGATGGTTGTGTAATTCAAAATTCTGTGATTGGTCCCAATGTGGCCATTGGTGAGCATTCCATCATTAACAGGTCCATTGTAAAAGANNATTGGCAGCGATGCCGAAGTGAAAGGCGTGAGCCGCAGTTTGAATATCGGCGACAATACCGCCGTTGATCTTGGTGGAGGCACCCGCTAAGGTGGATATGTGTATAAACGCCATGCGCCTCATTTCTCAATTAGCTTAATTTGGATGCATCATGATTGTTTCTGCCATGCAGCGGGTTACGCAGCTATTTCAAATAGATAAGCCCATTATACAGGCGGGCATGATTTGGGCCAGTGGTTGGCGCCTTGCCAGTGCTGTGAGTAATGCGGGCGGGCTTGGCCTCATCGGCAGCGGAAGTATGTACCCGGATGTACTGGAAGAACATATTATTAAATGCAAAGCCGCTACGCAAAAGCCTTTTGGGGTAAATCTGCCATTGCTTTATCCGCAAATTGAATCCCATATAGATGTCATTATAAAACAGCAGGTGCCCATTGTATTTACCAGCGCCGGAAATCCGAATACATTTACCCGTCGTCTTAAAGAGCGTAATATTATTGTAGTACATGTAGTGAGCAGTAGTCGTTTTGCTATAAAAGCACAAGATGCCGGCTGCGATGCGGTAGTAGCGGAGGGGTTTGAGGCGGGCGGTCATAACGGTAGGGAAGAAACGACTACCCTGGTGCTGCTCCCTTCCGTTTGTGAGCGGGTACATATTCCCGTAATTGCCGCCGGGGGTATTGCTACAGGCAGGCAAATGCTTGCAGCGATGGTTCTTGGGGCATGTGGCGTGCAAGTTGGCAGCCGCTTTATAGCTACACCAGAAGCATCAAGTCACCCGGACTTTAAAAATGCCATTCTGCAAAGTGCAGAAGGAGATACCGCCCTCGTTATGAAAAAGCTTACCCCGGTTCGCTTGCTCAAAAATGCATTTTACGAGCAAGTAATAGAAGCGGAAGCTGCCGGAGCAGATAAAATGCAATTGCAGAACCTGCTGGGAAAAGGCCGGGCAAAAAAGGGAATGTTTGAAGGGGCTATGGAAGAAGGCGAACTGGAAATAGGGCAGGTGAGCGCTCTTATTCATGAACTTAAACCTGCTGCAGCCGTAGTAGCGGAAATATGGCAGGAGTTCCAAAGATTAAGAAAAGCTTGCAGCGAATAAAAAATTATATTTGTTACAATTCAAAATCTCAAAATTAATCCCCCAACGATGTATCATGCTCTGAGGCGTTTTTATATGCGAATCGGTTTGCTGTTTTGTTTGTTTACCGGCTTCTTGCATGCCACTGCGCAGCCCCCANNAATTTGTCGCAGCCGCAATTGAGGGCCCTGCTGGAAGATCAGAACAAAGACCAGGGCATGGATAAAAATGCAGACCTGTATAAAAACGATAAAATTGAAAAAGACAGTGTAGTAGCGGATGATAAGCGGAGAAATTTCTATAGTCCCAAACAAACTTTTGGTGCAGATGTTTTTTCAAATGCAGCCGTTACCAGTCTTTCAGAATTGTCTACTCCACCCCTGGATTATCCCATTGGTGTAGGAGACCATATCATTGTATCCCTATGGGGCGCTGCAGAATTCCAGGAAGATTATGTAGTAGCAAGGGATGGTGCCATTTTTCCTACCAGCCTGGGTAAGATTAGTGTACAAGGGCTCACATTTGAAAATATGCGGGCAATTGTATATGCCCGGTTCAAAAGTGTAGTACCGCCCGCTACAAATATTTCGGTGTCTTTAGGGCAGCCCAGAACTATTAATGTGAACGTGGTGGGCGAAGTAAAAAGCCCGGGTATTCAAACCGTATCTGCCTTTAGCAATGCGTTTAATGTAATTGGCCGGGCAGGAGGTATGAATCAATTTGGCAATTTGCGCAGCATTATTATTAAAAGAGGCGGGCGCATTATTGATGAACTGGATGTATATAAGTACCTCACAACCGGCGACTTTGGAAAGCATATTTATTTGCAGAACAATGACTTTATCATCGTTGGTTTCCAGGAAAAGAAAGTATTGGCCACTGGCCAGTTTAAGCGCCCCATGTTTTACCAGTTAAAGCAGGATGAAGGTGTAAAGGCGCTCATTAAATATGCAGGTGGGCTTAACCCCGATGCATTGGCTTCCGGCCTTAAAATTTTGCGCACCGTAAATGAAAAGCAGGTGCAGAAAGATGTAAATGCCAATGCTATTCTTCAGCTCCAGGACCAGGATTTTCCTTTGCAGGATGGAGATATTGTAAAAGTCGATTTGGTAAAGCCGGGCATCAGCAATAAAGTGGAGATACGGGGAGAGATTACTTATCCTGATGTATATGAATTGCGCAGTGGCGATCGGCTTTTTGATCTCATTAA
>DGQO01000206.1:8056-10026 GCA_002400445.1 Chitinophagaceae bacterium UBA4412 | reverse complement strand
AATTACTTTGCCATATTTACTTCAGGCTTTCTTATCAACACACTTAATCCGGCAGTAATTTCTTTTTGGGTGCTCATGGCTGCCTCCCTCTCCGCTATCTATTCTTTTTATCATCAAATTGTGGTTTTTGCCACTTGCCTGTGCGTTAATATCCTGGCAGATACCTTAAAGGTTTTTGGAGCCGGCGTAATCGGAAAGAAACTCAGCGACAGGAATATCCTGCTCATCAACCGAATTTCTGGAATACTGTACCTTGCATTTGGCGGCATTATTCTTACGGGTATCATCATCTCGCTTCTAAAAAAGCATTAAGTTTATTTCTATAGAAACATTAACAACCCCCGGTAAGGAAACTGAATGCGATATGCTATTTTGATACCGCTTAGCGCCCATTAAACCGCTGTACATGCGCAAACATTTTTTTCTTCTACTCTGCTTATTTGGCGTGGCCTCGGCGTATGGCCAGTCTTCAGACTTTCTTATATTGAAGAAAAGAGGTAAGCCACTGCAATATTTTTACAAGGGCAGTCATATTGAATTTGTAACAAAGACCGGCGCTTATCGAAATGCGCTCATCACCGATATTAAAAATGACAGTATATACCTGCAGGAATTTTTAGTACGAAGAATACCCACCACTTTTGGGGCAATTGTTACAGACACTGCAGGAAGCTTTCGCTACCAATATCATTACATGGATGCAGCAAGTTTTGGAATGCCCCACAAAGGATTTGACCTTGGAGGAGCGGGCTCGGTACTCATGTCTGGAGGTTTGTTGCTTACGGTAGGTAGTGGGATTGCCTACCTTGTTGATAAAGATAAATTTAGCCCGGAACTCCTGGGCGCTGCTATAGGTCTTGGTGCATTGGGTTATGTGGTAAATCGGCTTGCTTCAAAACCTGTTACCATTGGGAAGAAATATTCATTGGAATATATTCCGGTGCAGGGCGTACATTGATTGCCCACTGCTAAGCAATTCAGATTAGTTTATTTCTTGAGCATAGCTTTACTCCGGCATCTGCCCGGCAGGCTTGTTATTCTTTCTCTCGATGAGGATAATTTCTTTGATGGCAGGATCTGTTGTATACCGGTGAATGATGGCAGGATCATTAATTACCATGAGCTCTCTGTTGTCCGGAGATTTTAGTTCCAACTCAAGCGGTTGTGTAGAACGTACAGCATTTACAAAAACAGCCCGTTGTTTTTCATCCAGCTTTTTTTGTGCCTCTACTTTTAAACCTGATGCCTCCTGCGGTTTGTTGCGCAAAGTTGCATCGGGCAATAGCTCCTGGCTATATGTTGTATAACTACCCATTATTAAAACGAAGACGACTACAGTATTTTTGATAAAGTGCATAGCGTTCTATTTAAAAGAGGTTCATTAGAAAAAAAGGCTATTTGCTGCACAATAAAAAAGAATTTCAAGCTGTGAAGGTTCTTAATATTTTTGCAGCCTACCTTAAAACTAAAAAAAGTTTTCATTGGCCAGGATTAAAAGATTTTTTCTTTGGATGCTCCTGCTGCAGTTTGTATATATTATAGCCTGCCGCTGGCTCAATCCTCCCATTACCATCACACAATTATCTAATGCATTGGGTGGTCATGGTTTGCATAAAGATAATATATCTTCCGATGCGATGGGCCCAAATATTAAGCTGGCAGTAATGGCTGCCGAAGACCAGTTGTTTCCAGACCATAACGGCTTTGATGTAAAAGCCATTAAGAAAGCACAGAAATATAATGAGAAGCATCCCACAAAAGTGCGTGGCGCCAGCACTATTAGCCAGCAAACAGCCAAGAATGTTTTTCTATGGCAGGGCGGCGGTTATTTTAGAAAAGGCCTCGAAGTGTATTTCACTTTTATGATTGAAGCGATGTGGAACAAAAAGCGAATTTTACAGACTTATCTTAATGTTGCAGAAATGGGAGAAGGTATTTTTGGTGTGCAGGCTGCTGCTAAAACTTATTTT
>DGQO01000206.1:6882-7931 GCA_002400445.1 Chitinophagaceae bacterium UBA4412 | reverse complement strand
TGCTGATTGATGAGGGCATCTTTGTAATAGTGGTATATTTCTGTGCGCTTTTCCAGGGATGGATACTCCCGAAGTTCGTCTTTAACCCATGGGATATCAGGATAGCACAGCAGGTACAGGTCATAGCTTCTTTTTGCAATTTGCATCAGGATGCGGTTGTCGCAGCAGTTAAATACAATTTCGCTCCACACCTTCATTACGTACATATCTGTGTCAATAAAGAGGAATTCTTTGTNNATAGTTAAAAGATCGGTTGTCGTGTACCCCGGGCCATGTGTCAGCAGGTATTCCCGGGCAAATTCAGGTACCCAAAGGCAGTTATAGTGGGCTGCAAGTTGGCCGCAGAGCGTGCTCTTGCCGGTAGACTCGGGGCCCAGGATTACAATACGTTTAAGCATGCTGTTCTTTTAACCTGCGACGCCATTCTAAGTAGCCGGCAATTGCCAGGCCAAGCAGGATGATATAATATACACTGGTAAACACATAATGTTTTACAAAGTACAGCGGCACAGATGCAATATTGGTGATGATCCACCAAATCCAACTTTCAAGTTTTTTCTTTGTCATGAGCCACATTCCCGTATAGGCACTGGCGCTGGCCAGCGCATCTGCCCAGGGAATGGCTCCTGGTGCAAAATCTTTTTTGAGATAAGTGAGCAGGAAAAATATAGCAGCGTAAAATATGCCGAAGAAAAATAAATGCTGCATCCACTCCCGGTGGTTTGCCTTAGTAATATGCAATACTGGCCGATGCTGCTGGTCTTTGCGAGCCCACATGTACCAGCCATATAAACTCATAACTGTGTAATAAAAATTTACACTGGCTTCGCCTATAAGCCCGCCCCTGAAACTGAGGTACACATAGAAAATAGTGTTTACTAACCCCGTGGGATAAACCAGTATATTTTCTTTGCGGCTAAACCACACACTTACAATACCCGAGATTACTGCAATGTATTCTACCGGCCCGGTGCCCTTCATGCCTTCAATAAAATGCTGTAGAATATCCGCTGCTGTCATTGGGTGTGAAATTAAGTGAATAAACCATT
>DGQO01000206.1:0-6827 GCA_002400445.1 Chitinophagaceae bacterium UBA4412 | reverse complement strand
TGCTGCTCATACCTGTACGCACAAGAAAATGGGCTTGTTATGGTATTATTTTAATGCTCCTTGCGTTTCTGCCTACGCACATTTATATGCTGCAAGATGATTTTGTTTTTCGGGGTAGCCCAATACCAGCCTGGATACTTTGGCTGCGGCTTCTGCTGTTTCAGCCCCTGCTTATCTTATGGGCCTGGTTCAATAGCAAAGTAAAATAAGGTTCGATAGAAATATATCTCTGCAGGAGGGAATAAGATTTTCACTACATAAAAAAAGCATCCTGGAACCAGGATGCTTTCAAAAATTATAATCCAACAAACTATTCTGCTTCTGCTACTACTTCTCTTACCTCCGGAATCATCCGCTTCATCATTCCCTCTATGCCTGCCTTAAGCGTAATCATAGATGAGGGGCAGCCACTGCAGCTTCCCTGCAGCATCAGGTTTACCCTTCCATCTTCGTAACTCTTAAACTGTATAGCGCCGCCATCCATTTCCACAGCCGGCTTCACATAATTCTCTAATAATTCTTTAATACGTTTTACCACATCATCATCATCTGCATGCACTTCATTACTGCTTTCTGCTTTCACATTCGCCAGTTCTTCTTCGTTTACTACAGGCTTTCCTTCTTCCAGGTAATCTTTTAAAAAAAGTTTGATGGTAGGAATTACATCCTGCCAATCTTCTGTGTCTTCCGTTTTTGTAAGGGTTACAAAATTGCTGGCAATAAACACAGATTTGATAAAAGGAAAAGTAAAAAGTTGCTGTGCCAATGGTGAAGGCTTTGCACTCAACTCATCCGGAAAATCGACACTCTTGCCGGGATATAAAAGTTTGTTAGCTACAAACTTCATCGTCTCCGGGTTCGGCGTCATTTCTGTATATATGCTTATAACTGGATTGCCTGTTTTAATCATGGTATTTCAATTTAATAATCGCTTGTAAAATTAGCCATAAATGCCCGAACCGGCTATAGTTTCACCCAAAATTGGCGATTGTTTCCCTTTTAATTTCTGATCTCGAAAAAGCTGGGAATGCGCAACATTAGGGTTGATATTCCTGGTTTCACATACGCATATACTGGAATATTCTCATGTGCGCAATATGCTATTCTTAATAAAACGACTTAGACTCCCGCATCTAAAATGCGCAGTTTTGCATAGTTAAGCATGATCTTTTTCTCACCGTTATGCTCAAACAATATTGTTGCAATCGGGTTGTGGGCTGCACCTTCCATTTTAACGACTTCGCCAAATCCAAATTTTTGGTGCTCTACTTTTTGGCCTGCCTGCAGGTCCCTGGTATCGCTGGCTTCAAAATTAGCGGTGGGCTTGTGTTCCACAGTTTTAGGTGCTGTAGGTTTTGGTGCCAGGTAAGGCGGTGGCGATTTTTTCCCTGGAGGAGCACCGTATTGCTGCTCCGCCCGCCCACTTTCCTGTGCATTAAAGCCCCTGTTCATTCTTTCAAAAGCTGAACCGGCTCCCCAGCCATTATTACTATTATTATTGCGCATGGCGCCACCTGCATAACTACGATCTAATTGATCTTCCGGCATTTCATCTATGAAGCGGCTCGGATCATTTTGCTGCAACTGGCCAAAACGATAACGGGCATTAGCATACGTGAGCACCAGCATTTGCTTTGCCCTTGTGATAGCCACATAAAAAAGTCGCCGCTCTTCTTCCAGTTCTTCTCTTGTATTAATGCTCATGGCATTTGGGAAAAGTGTTTCTTCCAGCCCACCCACGAACACTACGGGAAACTCAAGACCCTTTGCAGCATGAATCGTCATCAGTTTTACAACATCGGTGTTGCCTTCATCATCATCAGCGTCTGTGAGCAAAGTAATCTGCTGCAGGTAAGCGCCCAGCGTTTTATCCCCCACTTCTCCATCTTCTTCGTTCATGGGTGTTTCCGTAAACTCTTTAATGGAATTGAGGAGTTCCTGCACGTTTTCATAACGGGCAAGGCCTTCGGTGGTTTTATCGTTAAACAGGTCTTTTACAATACCCGTGCTTTTGCCTACGATAATCGCCAGGTCGTAAGCATTCTTTTTAGTCAGTTCGCTTTGAAACATGCGCACCATCGTCACGAAATGATCAATCACTTCCAGCGTACCGCTTCTAAAACCAAACATGGATGCCTGGTTAAGCACCTGCCACATGCTCAGGTTGTTTTCATTGGCATACAGCACCGCTTTATCTACCGTTGTTTTTCCAATACCTCGCACGGGATAATTGATAATACGCTTCAGGGCTTCTTCGTCATTAGGATTTACCACCACCCGCAGATAAGCCACCATATCTTTCACTTCCTTACGCTGGTAGAAACTCATGCCGCCATAAATACGATAGGCAATACCCAGCCGGCGCAGCGATTCTTCAAAACTGCGGCTCTGTGCATTAGTGCGATAGAGAATAGCAAAATCTTTATTGAAAAAGTGATTCCGAAGTTTTAATTCCTTAATGGTATCAGACACATATTTTCCTTCATCATTATCCGTCATGGTGCGCACCAGCCTTATCTTATCTCCCTGCGCATTATCGGTAAATAGTCTTTTTTCAATCTGCCCTTTATTATTGCCTATGACCTGGTTTGCAACTTCTAAGATGCTCTTGGTGCTGCGGTAATTTTGCTCCAGTTTCACCAAATGCACATCATCGTAATCCTTTTGAAATTGCAGGATGTTTGCAATGGTAGCTCCTCTGAAACTATAAATACTTTGTGCATCATCGCCCACTACGCAAACGTTCTCGTGCATAGCGCCCAGTAGTTTGATGATTTCGTACTGTGCCGGGTTGGTATCCTGGTACTCATCAATAAGAATGTATTTAAACTTATGCTGGTACTTGCTTAATGCATCCGGATGATTTTTGAGTAGCAGGTACATTTTAAACAACAGGTCGTCAAAGTCCATTGCACCATTCTTGAAGCAGCGTTTGTTGTAAGCATCGTATATCTGGCCAATCATGGGCCGGTTTGCCCGGGCATCTTCCTGCTGCAGCATATAATCGTTCAGGTATTCTGCTACGCCTATCAAGGCATTCTTTGCTGATGAAATTCTGTTGTACACCACGTTTGGCTTGTACTGTTTATCATCGAGGTTCAGTTCCTTAATTACTGTTTTCACTACACTCTTGGCATCGTCAGTGTCATAAATGGTAAAGTTATTAGGATAGCCAATTTTAGGTGCGTCTCCTCTTAAGATGCGGGCAAATACACTATGAAAAGTGCCTACATATAAGTTCCTGGATTCTGTAGTGCCAAGTATGCGGCCAATCCGCTCCTTCATTTCGGCGGCGGCTTTATTGGTAAAAGTGAGGGCAAGTATATTAAAGGCATCCACTGCGTGGGCAGCCATTAAATGCGTAATCCGTGTAGTGAGCACCTTCGTTTTTCCACTGCCTGCGCCAGCAATAATCATCAGTGGTCCATCCTTATGTAGCACGGCTTCCCGCTGTGGCTCGTTTAAGTCCTGTAAATAATTGTGCATCCTGCAAAGGTACGAACAGGGCTTCGGCCTGCCCGTGCTGTGGGAAAATTTATGCTGCTTTAGTGCTTATGACGGCCCGGTAAAAATCATACATTGCGATTCAAACAAAAATGATGAGAAACTTTTTTTTAGTCACGATCTTACTTGTGCTTAGCTTATTTGCTGCTTGTACAGAAAAAGAAGATTATACTCCGGCCGGTGGAAATTTGCCCGGTAGTCACATCATTGTACAGCCGAATGGTAAATTGGTACCGGCTGATCTCACGATATCCAGCGGCGATTTTATCAGTTTCGTAAACAATGATGTAAAGCCGCACCGTTTTATGAGTGCAGATAGTATAAGTATTGTAACACCCACCATTGCACCTTACTCCTTCTTTGTTTTTAAAAATGATATTATTACGGGCCTATTTAGCTACCGCTGCCTGCTTGATACCAGCCTGCATGGCACCATTACTATTCGCCCATAGTGAGTTTTAAGCAGCGCAAGTACTTATGCGTAGAACAATTACGGGCATAATGTATGGCTGCAACAGCATATATACGAGGCAGGTAGTTGCTTTTTACGCAAAGATATTTTGATTAAAAAAATGTGAACTTTTTGTGTACACAAATACAATAAAATTGCGCCTAAAACGCTTATACTCTATGCATTGCGAAATATAAAAACGAACAGTGCAATGCTCAACCTCAAGAAATAAGAAAATGCAAAGAGCGCCTGCTCTGCTTACCCTGCATGCATTCCAACCTTCTTCCGGTTTACAGAGAAAATCTATTTATTATTGATTAAAAATTTTATGAACAGCATTATGTAGCGTCATAGTTTATATGGCACTAAACTCCTTTTTGTTAGGCACTACAGGACAACGAAGAGCCCCGGTATTGGACGGGGCTTCTTCATTTTATGTTGTTGATGAATGATCAAAGCATTGCATAAGCTGCAATAAACTGGCAAGCCAGGCCAAGCGCTATACCAGCATAAATATCTGCAGGTCGATGATCACTCACAAGTAGCCTTGCAGTAGCTACCAAACCTGTGAAAAGAACAACGATAGCCAGTGGCCAAGTCATGAGTACCGAAGAAGTGCCGGCAATAACAAGGAAGGCGCCAAGCCAACCGCCCATACCAATGCCGTGCATACTTATTTTAAAGTAGATATTAGCAATAAGTGCTGCACTTGATGCCAGGAATACGCCTAAAAAAAATGCCGCAATCATCCGGGGATAATCTGGCTGTTGCTTAAAGATGAGAAACAACCAAAAGAAGAATATACTACTGGCGATATAAGGAATGATGCGTTCTTTTTGCGTGCGCAAAAAATAAGAGGGAATAAAGCCCACCCATTTAAGCAAGGCTGTAGCAAATAAGGGATAAAACACAGCGTTCTGAAACACGATTAACATAGTACGCATGCGATTCTGTGCCGAAAATCCTGAGAAATAATAAGGATGCAGGTACACAATAAAAAAGCTGACATACAGCGGCACAAAAATGGGATGGAAGATATAGGAAATCAGGCTGGCAGGCCACTTCAGCAACGGGTTACTTGTTGGATGGCCGTGGTATTCAACCTCATCTATCAGCTCTTCTTGCATAATAAGCTTACAATATTTTTCGGAGCCTGGCCACCGGAATGTTCAATTGTTCCCGGTATTTAGCCACGGTTCTGCGTGCAATATTATAACCTTTTTCCTGGAGCATATCTGTTAATTTCTCATCGCTATATGGATGCTTTTTGCTCTCTTCGCTAATGAGATCCATGAGAATCTTCTTCACTTCTCGTGTACTTACTTCTTCTCCGCTGTCTGTTTGAAGGCTCTCGCTAAAGAAGAATTTAAGGCGGTAGGTGCCAAATTCTGTTTGTACAAATTTGCTGTTTGCTACACGGCTCACGGTGGATATGTCAAGGTTAGTTACTTCGGCAATGTCTTTAAGAATCATGGGGCGCAAGTCTGTCTCATCTCCACTGAGGAAAAACAGGCGCTGATAATTCATGATCGCTTCCATGGTATTGAGCAAAGTATTCTGCCGCTGCTTGATGGCATCGATAAACCACTTTGCTGAGTCTATTTTTTGCTTAATGAAAAACACTGCTTCTTTCTGCCGCTTGTCTTTCTTATTGCCTTTATCATAATCCCGCAGCATATCCCTGTAGCCCTCGCTGATGCGTAGGTCAGGTGCGTTTTTGCTATTGAGCGTAAGTTCCAGTTTACCATTATTATTCACGATAAAAAAATCTGGAATCACATAATTATTATTCCGGCCTTCGTCGCCTACAATTCCCCCGGGCTTGGGGTTGAGTTTAATGATTTGCTGTATTACTTCTCTCAGTTGATCGTCATCAATATTGAGTCCCCGTTGTATTTTTTCATAATGCTTTTTGGTAAACTCGTCAAAGTATTTCTCCATCACTTTGAGTGCAAGTTCTACAGGTTGACCCTGATCCAGCTTGCGCTCTAACTGCAGCAGCAGGCATTCCTGCAAGTTCCTGGCACCTACGCCAGCCGGGTCAAACTGCTGGATTTCTACCAGTAACTCACTGATTTCTTCTTCCGTAGTATCTACGTTTTGCCTAAAGGCCAGATCATCTATAATCGCAATAATATCACGCCGCAGGTAGCCATCATCGTCCAGGCTTCCCACGAGGTGTTCGGCTACTTTTTGCTGATGTGCTGTTAGCTTGAGCATACCAAGCTGCTGCAACATCAACTCAATAAAACTTACTTCTACTTTATGAGGTATTACCCTGTTATCGTCTGCTTCAGGGTAGTTGTCGTCTTTTAGTTTGTAATCACCCACATCATCATCACCCTCATGCACATATTCGGTAATATCAATATTATCATAGTCCTCTTCACTGCCGTCTTTTTCAAACTCTTCGTCGGTTGCATCGGCCTCAAATTCATCTTTTTCAAATTCATCTTCCATGCCTTCTTCGCCTTGCTCAAGTGCCGGATTTTCTTCCATTTCTTCTTTGATGCGCTCATCCAGGATTGCCGTTGGTACCTGCAAAAGTTTCATCAATTGAATTTGCTGTGGAGAAAGCTTCTGGAGTAACTTGTGCTGTAAACTTTGGTGAAGTGCCATATCAGATCAAAAAAAAGTTATAAACTCGGTTTCTTTTCTCCTAAAAGATAACTTTACATAGACATCTTTTTGGAGCTTTATGCCGTAAATGTACAAAGAACCCAAATCAAACACTATGAAAAATCGGATTTTTTTATTTTTTTGCATGATTATTGTTATAAACACGACCTCTGCTCAGCAAAGCCAATTGCAAGTCAATACAGGTAAGCTTTTGCAGCTTTCGCCTTCAGTTTTTGAAAAAGAACCTTCTCCC
>DGQO01000029.1 GCA_002400445.1 Chitinophagaceae bacterium UBA4412 | reverse complement strand
GCCAATACTATCTGTGAGCACTGCCGCAGCCAGCTCACCACCACTGATTACGTAATCACCAATGGAAATTTCTTTGGTTATAAAATGATCTCTCACCCGCTGATCAATGCCTTTGTAATGGCCGCAAATCATCAGCAGATTTTCTTTTAGGGAGAGTGCATTTGCCATACCCTGGTTTAGCGTTTCTCCGTCAGGGCTCAGATAGATGATCTCATCATATCTTTTTATTTTCTGAAGGCTTTCAATTGCATTCACCAGCGGTTCCACCATCATCACCATTCCTGCGCCGCCACCAAAGGGGTAGTCGTCTACCTGGGCTCTTGTGTAATGGGTATAATCTCTTAAGTTAATCACTTGTACCTGTAGCAAACCTTTATCCTGCGCACGTTTCATGATAGAATGAGAGAAAGGAGAGTCCAGCAAAGCTGGCACAACTGTAATGATGTCTATGGTCATGTATTCAATTTAATTTATTCTGCTGCGGGCTGGCCGGGGTCCATAAAATCATCGATGTCCCGCTTTTGTTTTTTTGTAGGCCTGCCCACTTTGCTCAGTCGCTTGCCGGTATGAAAAGCAGCCGCCTGGAATTTTACCCTCTCCATTTCTTCAGGTGGGGTAATGTCTTCATAATATTTAATCGCCTCTGCATATTGAATGCGGTTGGCTAGCAGGCCAGTTACTTTAATGCGCCATTTCTTTGCTGACGTTTTTACCTCGTATTCCTCCAATAGATTTACCGCTTTTGCCGGTTTTACATTTAATCCGTTCCATTTTACTTTACCACTATCACAGGCTTCTGTAGCCAGGCTGCGGGTTTTAAACAAACGAATGCTCCATAAGTATTTATCAATTCTCAATTTCTCTGCAGGCATGCGGCAAAATTAGTTTCATTTTATCTTTTTGCCCACCATTTAACAGCTTTCATCACGCTGCTGCCTGCGAATGAATTATTTTAGCTGCGCAAAAATTTCTATCAGATGCGTATTTTTTTCAAAAGTTTCCTTGTTATTTTCCTACTGCAATCGCAAATCGTTTCCGCCCAGTTAGTTTTCACACCTGAAGGCAATGCTTTCTATGAGATGAGGGGTGGAAATATTGCCAGGATTGATCCACGTACAGACGCTCAAACCGTGTTGGTTTCCAAAGAACAACTTACGCCAGCCGGGGCTTCGGCACCGCTGCAATTGCAATCATTTCAATACAGCCCCAATGGGAGCCAGGTACTTTTGTTTGCAAATACGGAGAAAGTATGGCGGTACAAAACCCGGGGAGATTACTGGCTCTTTTCACCCGCAAATGGAAAACTGGTGCAACTGGGTAAGGGCCTCCCGGCTCAATCGCTCATGTTTGCTAAATTTTCTCCGGATGGGAAAAATGTAGCGTATGTGAGCGAGCATAATATCTTTTGTGAAGATGTGAATACCGGCCTGGTGCGAAAACTAACGCAGGATGGTAGTCGCAAACTAATCAATGGCACATTTGACTGGGTGTATGAAGAAGAATTTGGATGCCGGGATGGTTTTAGGTGGAGCCCGGATAGCCGTAGCATCGCATTCTGGCAGGTTGATGCCACTAAGATCAGGGATTATTACATGCTGAACACAACAGATTCTGTTTATTCCAGGATCATACCGGTTGAGTATCCCAAAGTAGGAGAAGCACCTTCGCCGGTACGCATTGGCGTGGTTACGATCAATGGAGGAATCATCAGGTGGATGGATATACCCGGGGACCCACAGCAGCATTATATTACCAGGATGGAATGGAGTGGCCCCCAGGAATTAGTAGTGCAGCAGCTAGACCGCAAGCAGCAGGAAAGCAAACTCATGTATTGTAAAACCAGTGATGGAACAGCTATCACTTTTTGGGCGGAAAATGATGACGCCTGGGTAGATATGAACACCGATAATCCTGTAGGATGGAATTGGATTAATAAAGGCCAGGAATTTTTGTGGGTGAGTGAGAAAGATGGCTGGCGCCACCTTTATAAAATAAGCAGGGATGGAAAACAGGTAACAGATATCACACCGGGTAATTATGATATTGCTTCTGTTGTGGCCATAGATGAACCTGGGAATGCGGTGTACTTTATGGCTTCACCCACTAATCCTACGCAGCGGTATTTATACAAAGTGCGCCTTACCAGTCCTAGACCGGAACCCGAACTCATTTCTCCCGCATCCCTCAAGGGCGTGCATGCCTACGAAATTTCGCCAAATGGCAAACTTGCCCGCCACCGTTTCAGCAATTATCAAACACCCTATATTTCCGAGTGGGTATCATTGCCAGATCATAAAGCATTGAATGCAGCAAAAAGTATAACGGCGAATATTAAAGCAGATCCCACCATGAATGTGGAGTATGTAAAAATTATTACAGAGGATAAAGTGGAGTTAGATGCCTGGATCCACAAGCCGGCTAATTTTAACCCGGCAAAAAAATATCCCGTGGTGTTTTATGTTTATGGAGAGCCNNCAGGTGGGGGTAGACAACCGTGGTACACCAACATTGAAGGGCGCTGCCTGGCGTAAATCCATCTACCGGAAAATAGGGGAACTCAACATCAGGGATATGGCCATGGGAGCCAAAAAAATTCTGGAACTTCCTTACATGGATAAAAACCGTGTTGCTGTATGGGGCTGGAGCGGTGGGGCAGCATCCACCTTACATTTATTGAGCAGGTACCCTGAGTTATTTCAAACGGGTATTGCCATTGCCGCTGTTACCAATCAGCTTAATTACGATAATATTTACCAGGAAAGATACATGGGCTTGCCGCAGGAAAACCGGGAAGATTTTATTAAAGGATCTCCCATTACTTATGTAAAAAATCTGAAAGGGAATTTATTATACATCCATGGTACGGGAGACGATAATGTGCATTATAGCAATGCAGAGCAATTGATCAATGAACTCGTCAAATACAATAAACATTTTGATCTGATGATCTATCCTAACCGCAGCCATAATATCAGCGAAGGTGCCGGTACCCAAACTCACCTGAGTGAAACCTATACACGGTTTCTTAAAGCGCATTGCCCGCCTGGCGCTAAATGAGGAGCATAAAAAAGACCGCTTTAAAAGGACAGTTCTTGCAAGGAGATGCGATATCATTTCGCAGTAAATTTTACGAACCTTGCGAGGTCTTTTAAAGCGGTCGTTCTATTTTATTGTTTCACAAAAGTGCCACTCACTTTTTGCCCTTCCTGCATCACCTGCAGGTAATAAGTGCCCCTGGCCAATGCTGCCGTTTTAAGGGGTAAACTTACCATGCCGCCCGCCGGTAAACTTCCTGTGCCACGTTGTACTATTTTTCCTGATGCATCTGATACTACCCAGGTGTAAGTGCCTTTTGCCGCACTTGTAAAAGCAAATGTGGCATCGTTGATCACCGGGTTAGGTGCAATGCGCAACTGCAATGGTTGCTCTTTGGAAAATTTGACAAATGCAATATTGGAGTACGCCGCTTTATTATTATTTTCTACCCCCACGATGCGATAGTAGCCTACAGCATGGGTGAGCAAGTGGCGATAATTTCGCACAGTGCCTGCTACTGTTTCCAGGTTAGTGAAGCTTATTCCATTAATGCTCATTTGAATGGTGAACTTCGTTTGATGAGTTGCTCCAGCCGCATCCCATTGCAGTACAGCATTGCCTGAGGCATCAAGCCTTGCCTGCAAATTAATATTGCGCACAGGCACTACTTCATACACATGGCTGCTCCACAGTCCCCGGCCATGTGTGGCAGCGAGGATCAGATTATCACTCTTTCTCACTTTAAGCATATCTGTGCGCACCGTTGGAAAATTTGCACTAGGCAGCCACTGTGTAGCAGCCCCATTTACAGATGTGGTTACATAAACACCTCCTTCCGTTGCCAGGATAATTTTTTTATCGTCTGTAGGGTCAAAAACTGCCCAGCGCACCGGCATATTTGGTAGGTTTCCATCTATACCCGTCCAATTGCTGCCACCATTTGTGGAATGCCATACATTGGTAACACCATAATTAGAAAAAATGGCGAGAAGCTGCTGATCTGTACTGCCTTCTGCAATACAATTGATGGTGCCTGCAAAGCCCGGCCCTGTAAGGTCTGTACTAAAATCTCCAATGCTCAGATTGCTCACCGTATCTGCATTATCAATCCTGATCAATCTTGAAGATGAAGTGCCCACGTAAAGACGTTTAGGCACATTAGGAGAATTCGTTAAAGCAGTAATATTGCCCACTGAAGAAGGCACGGTGAGAATGGTAGTGCTGGAAGTAGCTACAGATACGGCTGTGGCTGCATCGTTCCAGCGAAAAAGTGTGGAACCATAACTGGCATAAAGTTTCTTGGAGAGGTCATCATAATCAAATGGATTGATAAAAAGGCCGATGGTGCTACTGTGGTTAAAGCTGGTGAAATTAACCCCGCCATTCGTGCTTCTCCTGTATTGATTATATACATAACTGGTAAATTGAATGGACGGTTGATCCTGGTCAATGTCTACATAGGCACCATCTCCACCAGTAACTTCTATGGAGTAAGTAAGACCAGGATTATTAAGTTTATGCGATCCGTTGTCTTGCGCACCGGCTAAAAAATAATTGGGCAACGTGGGATGAATGGCACAGGAATAAAATTGCTTAATCGCCAGGTCTTTGTTTTTATCTGCAAAAGTGACCCCGTTATTCCGGGATAAAAATAGACCTCCATCACAAGCCATGAGCACCCTGGTTTCTCCGTCTACTTTCCACCACTGCACAAAATGATGATCTGCATGAACGTAAGGCGCAGTGCTTACCCAGTACGACATCCTGGAAACGCTTGCACCGTTTGTGAGTGAGCGATACGCATCAAGGCCGCCTACAATAAAAGCGCTGGCAGAATCCGGGCTGATGGCTAAACTGATATTGTACCAGCCCTGTGTATTGCTTAAAGAAGTGGTATATGCAGTGCTGTTTTGCTGTGTAAATGTCGCCCCGCCATCTATAGACTTAAAGGCATAGTTCACGTTGTTAGCAGTGCTTGTGCTTACTGCCCAAACTGTATCCGCAACTACTGCCAACTCTAGCCGGTTAGCCGATGCAATTAATCCTGTTCCCTGCGTCCACCCGGTGGTTGTTACTGTGGCTGGATTGCTACAGAAATAGTATTTGGCTGTGCCTGCGCTTGTGTAATATCCCATGGCGATATGCATGGCACCTGTGCTGCTCAATTCAATGTCCGTGCAACTGGTGCTTGTGGGAGATATCGTCGTCCAGCTTGATCCACCATCTGTAGAGCGACGGATACCCGTACTGCGCTGGGCGACATACAGATTTCCCGCATTGTCGCACAATATTTTAAACGTAAGTGTAAAACTTGCTGTAGATGGCAGCCTGTTCCAGGTAATGCCGTGATCAGTAGATTTCCAGATACCCAAACCTTGAACGGCATCCTGGTTTACGGTGGGTTCTCCGGTAGAAAAATACATGATATTTGTATTGGCCGGATCAATGCAAATAGAGGAAATGGCCATATTATCAAACTTATCATTGATATTTTGCCAGGCGGGTTCAGCGTCAAGCAGGTTGGAGGTTTTCCAAACACCACCTGCCACACCACCTACCCATACTGTATTACCCGTTGCATCTGTAGGATCCACCAATACGGCCCTGATCCTGCCTGATGTATAAGTGCCTGCAGGATTCCCGAATCCACCCCGATAGTTTCCATTGGAGGGTCCGATACTATCATAAATAGGGCCTCTCTCCACCCATGGAAGATAGTCCTGCATTTTTGCTGCATCTGTTTGTTTAAGTGCTTCTGTATAATCAAGTGCTTCTGCCAAAGC
>DGQO01000232.1 GCA_002400445.1 Chitinophagaceae bacterium UBA4412 | reverse complement strand
ACACTTGTTTGCGTCAACCGCTTTTAGTAGGAAACACAAGATTTAAGAAAAATAAAAAAGGGGCTGTTTCTGTGAAGAAACGCCCCTTTTTATTTCACGTTTTAAAATTTTAACTACATCCCAAACTGTTACCACAGTTCAGGCATTTGTAACAAGTACCACTGCGCACGGTGATGTGCCCACATACATTACAAGGCGGTGCATCACTCTGCATATTTTTAGCGGCGGCATTACTCGCACTCATCGCCATAGAAGCCGCAGTTTTTGCCGGGGCTGGTTTGGTGCTGCGATGCTCAGCTACTGGAGTAACGTTGCCTATTACCCGCACTTCGCTTAGGTCTGGTTTACGATCCCCAATGGTAGGGGTATTTATATCCCAGGCTTCAGTGGCTGTATTTTGTACTTCAGGCTTGTCCAGCACATGTACTAAATCTGTGCGCCCCAGGTATTCGTAAGCCAGTGAGCGGAACATGAAGTCAATGATAGACGTTGTTGTCTTAATGTTTGGATGCTCTACCATTCCCGAAGGTTCGAAGCGGGTGAATACAAACTTATCTACGTATTCTTCTAATGGCACGCCATATTGCAAGCCAATGGAAATTGCAATAGCATAGCAGTTGAGCATACTCCGCATCGTAGCTCCTTCTTTAGCCATATCAATGAAGATTTCTCCTAAAGTTCCGTCGCTGTATTCGCCGGTACGCAGGAAAAGAGTCTGGCCATTAATTTTTGCTTTCTGGGTAAAACCGCGACGCTTGGCTGGCAGGGAGCGGCGTTCTACAATCATGGCAAGCTGGCGCTTCAGGGAAGTATCAGCACTGCTTTGTACCCGCTTATTCATCTCTTCAAGTAAATCTTCAATGGTGAGTTTTGCCATATCTACTAAAGCAGATTCCGGCTTATCGGTAACCACATTAGAAACCTCTTCCTCTTCCGTTTCTTCTTTCTTCTTTGAATCAGATTTGTTGCTCAAGGGTTGGCTCAATTTGCTGCCATCCCTATACAATGCACAAGCCTTGAGGCCCAGTTCCCAGCTTAAGCGATAAGCATCTGAGATTTCGTCGATGTGCGCTTCATTAGGCAGGTTAATCGTTTTACTGATAGCACCACTAAGGAACGGTTGTGCAGCTGCCATCATACGAATGTGGCCATGTGCGTGTATAAAACGTTCTCCGGTAGCGCCACACTTGTTAGCACAATCAAATACAGGCAGGTGTTCATCTTTAAGGAATGGTGCACCTTCTACAGTCATGGTACCACAGATATAAGTATTGGCAGCTTCTATTTGCTCATCAGAAAAACCAAGGGCTTCCAGAAGGCTCCATTCAAAATCATTGTATTGCTCTGGCACAAAACCTAAACGCTCCAGGCAAGCTTCACCTAAGGTGTAAATGTTGAATACAAAGCCTATTTCAAATGCAGTGGCCATCGCATTATTCAGCTTTTGTATTTCATGCGGTAAGAAGCCTTTTTCGCTCAGGCTGATTTCATTGATATGGGGCGCCCCTTTTAAAGTAGCGTTGCCTTTCGCATAATTTACAATGGTTTCAATTTGTGCTTCGGTGTATTTTAAATTGCGTAAGGCCTGTGGTACGCTCTGGTTAATAATCTTAAAATAACCACCACCACTGAGCTTTTTAAATTTCACCAGGGCAAAGTCTGGTTCTACACCTGTAGTGTCGCAGTCCATTACCAAACCAATGGTTCCGGTAGGAGCAATAACTGTTGTTTGCGCATTACGGTAACCATATTTTTCACCCATTTGCACAGCAGTGTCCCATGCTTTTGTAGCTGCGGTGAGCAAGTAATCCGGGCAATACTTTGCATTGATGCCTTGTGGTTTTATTTCCAAACCTTCATACGCATCCATAGCATCATAAGCTGCTGCACGATGATTACGCATCACCCGCATCATGTGTGCTTTGTTCAGTTCATATTTATCAAATGTGCCAAGGAAGGAAGCCATTTCTGCAGAGGTGGAATAACTCACGCCGGTCATAATAGCGGTAATAGCGCCAGCAATACCGCGGGCTTCTTCACTATCGTAAGCAATACCGCTCACCATGAGCATAGAGCCTAAGTTTGCAAAACCTAAACCAAGCGTACGATAATCGTAACTCAATTGTGCTACTTCCTGGCTGGGGAATTGTGCCATCAACACAGAAATTTCCAGCACTACGGTCCACAGCCTGCAAGTGTGTTCAAATCCTTTTACATCAAATGTATTGTCAGACTCGTCAAAGAATCGGCGCAGGTTTACGCTGGCAAGGTTACAAGCGGTATTGTCCAGAAACATATATTCACTGCAAGGATTGCTGGCCCTGATGGGGCCGCCTTCCGGGCAGGTGTGCCATTCATTAATCGTGGTATCGTATTGTGTACCAGGATCGGCACAGCGCCAGGCTGCATAGTTTATTTTCTCCCAAAGTTCTGCGGCCTTTACTGTTCTCATGGTGCGGCCATCGCTACGGCCTTTTAATTCCCAATCACCATTATCATCCAATACCTTAAAAAATGAATTGGGTATGCGCACGGAGTTGTTGCTATTTTGACCACTTACTGTACGATAAGCTTCTCCCTCATAATCGCTGGCGTAACCGGCAGCAATAAGCGCAGCTACTTTTTTCTCTTCTTCTACTTTCCAGTTTACAAATTCCACAATCTCCGGGTGATCGAGGTCAAGGCACACCATCTTGGCAGCCCTACGGGTAGTACCACCACTCTTGATAGCACCTGCTGCACGATCGCCAATTTTAAGGAAACTCATGAGGCCACTGCTAGTGCCCCCGCCGCTTAGTTTTTCACCTTCGCCACGAATATTGCTATAGTTAGTACCTACACCGCTGCCATATTTAAATATGCGGGCTTCTCTCACCCACAAATCCATAATACCGCCCTCATTTACCAGGTCGTCATCTACACTTAAAATAAAACATGCATGTGGCTGCGGGCGCTCATAAGCACTGGTTGATTTTTTAAGCATACCATCTACTGGATCTACATAGTAGTGGCCTTGCGGCTTTCCGCTGATACCATACACTTCATGCAAACCGGTATTGAACCATTGTGGGCTATTAGGAACGCAAGCCTGGTTAAGGATAGAATAAACCAACTCGTCATAAAAAATCTCAGCATCTTTTTCAGAAGCAAAGTAATTGTAACGTTCTCCCCATACCCGCCAGCAATGCGCCATACGATGGGCAACTTCTTTGCTGCTTTTTTCCCGGCCTGTAGTTCCATCTTCCTGTGGTACGCCAGCTTTGCGAAAATATTTTTGAGCAATAATATCAGTGGCTATCTGGCTCCATTGTTTTGGAACCTCTACATTATCCATGCGGAATACAATCTCACCTGAAGGGTTCTTAATTACAGACTCACGGTAATCATACTCAAACATATCGAAAGGACTTATTCCATCCTTTGTGAATTGGCGTGTAAACTGCAATGCCTTACTGGAAGACTGCTTTTTAGTGGACATAAACGTGTGTTTTATATTTTGAAAGGCAAACGGGAATCTGAAAAAACCGTAGGACAACGAAAATATCTCTTACACGCCAACTTTAGGGGTCGTAAATATCAACAACCTGTGGACAAAAAAGGGGGACAATTTTTAAGCATAGAGCCCTGTTGCATTTGCGGGGATATTGACATATTGGCGAATAAAAAATTTTTTTTTCAAGTTAAATTAGGTGTAAATGAGGCTGACCCTCTAATTGACAAATATTGTCTTTTTAAAAGCTTGTAATCCTTACTCACCGGGGTTTTTGACCCTTTATAAAGAGAAATTAACTTTATTTGCCAGAGATATGAGAGTTGTTATTCAGAGAGTAAAGCGTGCAGCGGTGCACATCCATGGAGTCTGCCACGCAAGTATTGAGGGCGGACTGCTCATTTTTGCGGGTTTTGAAGATGCAGACAGCAGTGAAGATGTGCAATGGATGAGTACAAAAGCGGTTAACCTGCGCATCTTTGACGATGCGGCAAAGGTGCCTAATATTTCGGTGAAAGTTATGGGCGGGGATATTTTACTCATCAGCCAGTTTACGCTGCATGCGGCCACGAAAAAAGGGAATCGCCCATCCTATCTTCGTGCAAGTAAGCCCGAGGTAGCCATTCCGTTATACCAGCATTTTATTGCATCGCTTGAGCAGGCGCTGGGCAAAGCTATTCATACCGGAGTTTTTGGTGCAGATATGCAAGTGGAATTGCTTAATGACGGGCCCATCACCATTTGTATAGATAGCAAGCAGAAGGAATAAAACCGGCACATAAAAATAAAAAATACCATGACCATATCACAGGCACAGCAGGATGTAGACCAATGGATAAAAACGGTGGGTGTAAAATATTTTTCACCGCTCACTAACCTGGGCATTCTTATGGAAGAGCTGGGTGAGATGAGCAGGCATATGGTAAGAATTTATGGAGAGCAGAGTTACAAAGTAAGCCCTGAAGATGCCCCCGCAATGCTGAAAGAAGAAATGGCCGATGTAATGTGGGTGCTATTATGCCTGGCAAACCAAACCGGTGTGAACCTGGAAGAAGCTTTGCAAAAAAGTTTTGAAAAGAAAAATAAACGGGATGGAGAGCGCCATAAGCAAAACGAAAAATTGAGATGAGTTTTTCTGGCTAACGTGAAGGGCTATATTTGCCACATGGTATCTTCTTATTTTTCCTACGACAAAGGCAAAGCGGTGCAGGCACTGCGCTATCATTTTATTAACCGTAAAGAAATCAAAATTCTGCTGGTGATCGTAAATGTTTTTGCCATTTTATCGGCGGTGCTGTTTGCTATGAAACTGGTGAAACCTTTTCCTTTTTTGATCAGCTCCATGTTGTGGTTTATTCTCATGATTCTTTTCTGGTACTTGCTACCACTGGCCATTTATAAGAAGACACCGTCTTTTAAGGATCGTTTTCGTGCAGTGCTTGGCGATAAGTATTTTATGATAGAAAATGAAAGAGGCAGCCGGGAGTGGGAATGGAAAAGTTTTAGTTCCTGGATAGAAACACCCTTATTTTTTCACTTGTATTTTAACCCAAGATCATTCTTCTTAATACCTAAAAGTGCATTTGAAGGAGATAGTGTGCATGAAGCCCGCAAGATCATAGCAGCCAGGATAAAAAAGTAACTACAGGTTCTTTTCCATAATATGATGCGGCAAATTGATTTCCAGGAAAGGTTCCCCCGTTACCTGGTATCCAAATTTTTCATAGAAGCCAACGGCCGTATCCCGGGCGTGCATCATAATTTTTTTATAACCTTTATCCCGGGCCAGGTTCTCTGCAAAAGTGAGAATAGATGCGCCAACACCTTTAAGTTGCTGGTTGTTTTTAACGGCCATTTGCCGGAGTTGAAGCCCTTTGTTCTTAATGGGAACGAGCATACAACAGCCCAGTAGTTCATCATCTTCAAAAGAACCGATATGAATGTAGTCTTTCTCATTCTCCAGTTCTGTTGAGCTGAATTCGAGACCAAGAGGAGCACGCATGATATTATGGCGTAGCTGAATCACTTTTTCATAGTCCTTACTTCCGTGATCTATTTGTTTTAATCCCATAATACATTTTTTGGCAAAGGCATACAGCTTTCTGTGCTGCACAAGCAAGATAGTAATTTTTTTCTGTGAGCAGGCCCGGTACCAGGATGATTTTATGAGCACATTCTACTTGATGAAATGATCATATATAAATCTGTTTTCATCTTCATCAAACTGTTTTCAAGGGTATAACAGAAAAAAATGCCAGGCTTTAGTATTTCTTTGTATTTGGATCAAAAAGTATATTTTTGCACCTGTATAAACCAAATTTTACTACCATGTCAGACGTTGCAACAAGAGTTAAAAAGATCATTGTTGACAAATTAGGAGTTGATGAAGCAGAAGTAACCACAGAGGCTTCATTTACAAATGATTTAGGTGCCGATAGCTTAGACACCGTTGAACTTATTATGGAATTTGAAAAAGAATTTAATATTTCTATTCCTGATGAACAAGCCGAAACCATCACTACGGTGGGTCAGGCAGTATCTTACCTGGAAGAAAACGCCAAGTAATTTTCATCAACTATTTAATTATCACAGGCAAATTGTATGGCTTTAAAAAGAGTAGTTGTTACTGGATTGGGCGCTCTTACTCCTCTGGGTAAATCTGTCGATGAATATTGGCAGGCTTTAGAGAACGGAGTGAGTGGTTGCGAAAAAATTCAGCAGTTCGACGTATCTAAATTTAAAACCCAATTTGCCTGTGAAGTTAAAAACTTTGACGCCACGCAATACCTGGACAGGAAGGAAGCCCGTAAAATGGATCGCTACTGCCAGTTTGCCCTTATCGCCAGCGATGAGGCCGTAAAAGATGCAGGGCTCACACCGGAAAATGCTAATCCGGATAGGGTAGGCGTAATCTTTGCCAGCGGCATTGGAGGTCTCATTACCTTCCAGGAAGAAGTGATCAATTTTGCTTCCGGAGATGGTACACCCCGTTTCAATCCATTCTTTATTCCCAAAATGATCCTTGATATTGCCGCAGGGCAAATATCGATGCGTCATGGTTTTCGTGGGCCTAACTACGCTGTAGTGAGCGCTTGCGCCAGCAGTACCAATGCCATCATTGATGCCTTTGATAATATACGCCTTAATAAGGCCGATGTTATTATAACCGGTGGAAGTGAGGCCGTAATAAGCGCTGCAGGTGTGGGAGGCTTTAATGCTATGAAGGCCCTGAGCGAAAGAAACGACGATCCTGCTACCGCCAGCCGTCCTTTTGATAAAGATCGGGATGGTTTTGTAATGGGAGAAGGAGCCGGTGTACTGGTTTTAGAAAGCCTTGAACATGCGCTCGCCCGTGGTGCAAAAATCTATTGTGAAATAGCAGGTGGCGGTGCCAGTGCGGATGCACACCATATTACAGCACCGCATCCTGATGGACTTGGTGCTAAAAACGTAATGACGGTTGCCTTGGCTGATGCCCACATGAAGCCAGAAGATATCGACTATATTAATGTACACGGTACATCTACACCGCTGGGAGATATTGCGGAAACCAAAGCCATTCTAAGTGTATTTGGCTCGCATGCATATGATCTCAATATCAGTTCTACAAAAAGTATGACCGGCCATTGCCTCGGCGCAGCCGGAGCACTTGAAGCGCTTGCTTGCATCCTGGCAGTTACTAAAGATGTAATACCTCCTACCATTAATCATTTTACGGACGATCCGGAACTTGATCCTAAACTCAACTTTACTTTTAATAAGGCGCAGCACAAAAAAGTGAATGCTGCATTGAGTAATACTTTTGGTTTTGGCGGCCACAATGCCTCCGTAATCATCAAAAAGTATCAGCCCTGATAATATATACTTCCCGGTAATTTACTTTTACCCATCATGCTTTATTCATTTTCTTTTAAAGAAAATGTACAGCATTTCTGCAGTGTAATAAATTGATTGAATAGCATATGGGCCAATTATTTTAATTTCGGCTAAATCATTCACCCGTTTTGGAATTCTTTAAATCATTTTTTGATAAGGAGCCGCAGAAAAAGGCATTTAAAAAGCAGCTTAACAATGTGCTCGGTTTTACACCGGGCAATGTGGGCTTATATAAAACTGCCCTTAGCCACCGGTCTATCCGGGAAGGTGCAGATGAAAATAATGAGCGGCTTGAATTTTTAGGTGATGCCGTACTCAGCTCCATCATTGCCCATTATCTTTTTAGAAGGTATCCTTACAAAGGCGAAGGCTTTCTTACAGAAATGCGCAGCAAAATGGTAAACCGCCAGAAGCTGAATGAGATTGCACTGAAGATGGGATTAAAAAAAATCACTTTTTACAACAAGTTTGACAATGCCCTCAAAATTTCCCAAATCTTTGGCAACACCCTTGAAGCCCTCATTGGTGCTGTATTTTTAGACAGGGGCTATAAAAAAACACAAACATGGGTGGAGAAGTATATTATTCTTCCTTACCTTTTCATGGACGATCTTGAAGGCCTTGAAATCAATATCAAGAACAAGTTGTATGGCTGGGCTAATAAGAATGGGAAAGCACTTGAATTTGAAACCCTGGATGAAAAGATGGAAAATGGCCGAAGACTTTTTACCATTGGCGCTACAGTAGATGGTCAATTGGTATCACAGGCAAAAGGATATAATAAAAAAGATGCCAGCCAGATAGCCGCTCAATTGGCCGTGGTAAAGCTTGGGTTGTAACACAAAGTGAAACAACAATACTGGTAATTGATGAACCCTTAAAACCCGGTAATGAAATTTGGAATACTTGGCAGCGGAAGCTGGGGCACTGCATTAGCAAAAATTTTAACGGATAATGGTCACCATATTTATTGGTGGAACCGGCAGCAGGAAGCCATTGATCAGTTTAAAAAAAGATCGCATAACCCGCATTACCTGCCCTCGGCCCGCTTTGATATGAGCCAGCTTAACCTTACCGTAAATGCAACGGAGGTGATACAACATGCTGAGGTAGTTCTTGCCGCCATTCCATCTGCGTATGCAACCGAAGTGTTTGATGCGCTTCCCCGTGATGTATTTGCAGGAAAAAAAATCCTCTCTGCCATTAAAGGAATCATGCCGGAGAACAATATGTTGCTCAATGATTATCTCAAAAAAGAGTTCAACGTAAACCTGGAGGATTATTTTGCCGTAATGGGACCCTGCCATGCTGAAGAAGTAGCACAGGAAAAATTATCTTACCTCACTTTTAGTGGAACAGATGAAAAAATGGCCGGCGAAATTGCTGCTGAGTTTAAAACCGGTTATATTAACAGCATTACCAATCCTGATATATACGGCGTACAATATGCTGCCGTGCTTAAGAACATTTATGCCGTAGGTGCAGGCATTGCCCATGGCCTGGATTATGGAGATAATTTTCTGAGCGTACTTATTGCCAACAGCGCTGATGAGATGGCCGGCTTTTTAAGAAAAGCGGGAGTAATAGATGCAGAAGTAGGCTATATAGAACACAACAACAAATCGGCAAAAGAAAAGCGACATGATAATTATGCCGCCTCCGTTTACCTGGGCGATTTACTGGTAACCTGCTATTCTTTGCATAGCCGAAACAGAACTTTTGGGAACATGATTGGCAAAGGATATTCGGTAAGATCAGCACAACTGGAAATGAGCATGGTGGCAGAAGGATATTATGCCAGTAAATGTATGCACCATATTAACGACACTGTTCAGGCATGCATGCCCATCGCAAAAACTGTTTACGAAATTTTGTGGAATGGCCTGAATGCTACAGAAGGATTTAAGCAGGTAGAAGATGAATTACAGTAGATTTCTTGTGTAACTTCTAGAAGTAGTGCTTGATTTCGGGCTGCCGCAAAGNNAAAGTTGGAAATGGTTTAAAAAAATAGCTCTGCTGCGATACCATCTGCTAAGAATTTTCCCTTGCTTGTTAATGTAATACTCTTGCTGCAAATGCATATCAATCCCTGCAGTTCAAAGCGGGAACTGGCTTTCAGCAGTACGTCACTGTTATCTTTTCCAAAATGGTCTGCGAATTTTGCCAGGTTAATACCTTCTACCGTTCGGAGGCTGATCATGATACTTTCATTCATTTGCTGAAATAAAGTAAGCACTTCCTCTTCAAACGGAATAATATTTTGTTCCAGGGATTTAATGTAGAGCGCATTGTTAGCTACATTCCAGCGCCGGGTATTTTTGCCATCAAATGAATGTGCGCCCGGACCAAAACCAAAATAAGGTTTGCCTTGCCAGTAGCTGCTGTTATGCCTGCTCCGGTAACCAGGCTTTGCAAAATTGCTGATTTCGTATTGTTCAAAGCCTGCGTCGGTAAGCTGCTGCACAATTATTTCAAAATGGCGGGCTTGTTTTTCGTCATCCATTGGGGGTAATTTCTTTTGCGCAATTTGATATCCGAGGGCAGTCTTCGGTTCTACCGTAAGCGCATACGCAGAAACGTGA
>DGQO01000262.1 GCA_002400445.1 Chitinophagaceae bacterium UBA4412 | reverse complement strand
ACAGTAACCTGCCAGCCTGCCTTTGCAAGATTGCTTGCTGCAGATAAGCCTGCAAAACCACTTCCGATAACCAATGCTTTTTTCAATGTTCTGAAATAATGTGTTATTAGAACCTGCTCAATTGTTCTTTTAATAGCTTGCGTGCAAAGTGAATCCTGCTCTTAATAGTACCGAGCGGCTCTTGCAGCAGCGCTGCTATTTCGTTGTACTTGTATCCTTCGTAATATAACACAAATGGGTTTCTAAAGATTTCCGGCAGGTGATGAATAGAGGCCTGCACTTCTTTGAGGCCCATTTCTGCCTCGGCACCATTGTGCACTGTGGCATGGCCATGATTAATGAGAAATTGCTCGGGCGTATTATCATACACTACGGGCTGCCGGCTTTTTCGACGGTAGTCGTTGATAAAAATATTACGCATGATGGTGTAGAGCCAAGCCTTGATATTCGTTCCAACACTGTATTTATCCCGGTTTGCAAATGCACGGTACAAGGTATCCTGCATAAGATCTCTTGCAGATTCATTATCCCGGGTAAGGGTAAAAGCAAAGGGCTTCAGGGAATCGGCGTTAGTAACCAATAATGTTTCAAATTCTGCAGCGCTCATTTTGTTTAATGTTTAGATGTTCAAAGTTAAACAAAAAAACGGCCAAAAAAATTTTTTTTGAGAAAATATCTTAAAGCTCCTCAATGAAAGTCATCACTTCAGCGAGGCTACGCTTGATAGCGATAGGAGCTTTCACCTTTTTATCGTGTGATTGTGAGAGACTTCCGGAAAGAATAAAGGGAATATTGGGGAATTTTAATTGGGCAAAATTTAGAAAACGCTCCATGTTAAAATTATGGCCGCCCGTAGTGAGATGTGTGTACAGATAATCCGGTTTTTTTAAATTAACGAGGAATTCCAGGTCTTTTAGTGGAATATTTGCCCCAACATACCATACCCGCACACCTTTCCGGCGAAGCAGGTAATGAACGAAGAGCAAGCCCAATTCATGATGTTCACCTTCTGGAAGAAACAATAAGAAACTTAGTGAATTATTACCGGCTAGCTTCAAATCGTCGATACCCCGGATAACTTTTTGCCGTACTATGTTACTTACAAGATGCTCCTGCGCAGGGTTTACGTGGTTTGATTGCCACAGAATACCAATCTTATGCAGAAACGGAAAGAGAATTTGCAGCATCGTTTTCTCTACGGTACGCTGCGAAATATAATTATCTATCATTCTTTCAAAGGTCTCCATGTCTGCATCCACCATAGATTTGATGAGCTCATTCACGATTCTTTCCTGCTGGGCTTCGGCAGAATTGAGGCTGAGAATGCGCTCCTGCATTTCTGCATGACTCATTCGATCAATATGCGACACCCTAAACCCATGCCTGGTGAGCAAGGCAATATTGAGTACCGTCTTCAACTCCTCGTTACTGTAATAGCGAATATTAGTAAACGTTCTGCTTGGCTTTAGAAAATTGTAACGTTGCTCCCAGATTCTGAGTGTATGGGCTTTGATGCCAGAGAGGTTTGCCAGGTCTTTTATGGTAAATGCGTTCATTCCTTATAATAATAGACAATATTACAACTAGCCTGCAAAATTGTTCAAAAGCTCCGTTTGGGCAAATTTTTAAACCACTGATGAGCAAGGTTATTTTTGGGAAATAAAATAGACCAGGCCGTAAGGAAAATGATTTTGATATCTACCCAAAGCGATGCATGCTGCTGGTACCACATTTCTAACTGCCCTTTGTAAGGATAGATCACTTCTTGATATACATGCTGCGGATCGGGCGAGGAGGAAACCATATTTTCTTCGTCTCTAAAAATAAGAGAGCCAATGCCAGTAATGCCAGGGAGCACACTGTAAATTGTTTGTTGCACTTCAGGCGCATAAATCTCAAAACTCTTGCGCATGAGTGGCCGCGGGCCTACAATACTCATATCACCAAACAGCACATTAAAAATTTGTGGGAGTTCATTAATTTTTGTGAGGCGAAGAATTCTACCTACGGGGGTTACCCTTGGATCATTGCGCAGCGTAATAATACCCGTTCCAATATTTGGACTGTCTTTTACCATGGTGGCAAACTTATAAATATTGAAGGGTTTATTTCTAAAACCAATACGTTCCTGGAAATAGAAAATCTCCCGCTCACCGGAAAAAGCCAGGATAAAGATCACAGGAACAAAAACAGGCAAAAGGATGATCAATGCCATTACCGCTATCAGCAGATCTAATACTCTTTTAAAAAACGGGTAAACTTTCATTTTGCTGGATGGCCTGTCATCATTAAAAACAGGCTTTTATTGTTTCGGCCACTGCTGCCAGTTCAGCATCAGTAATATTTGTGCTACATGGAATACTCAGGCAATGCTTGTAAATATAGTCAGAACGATCATTGGTTTGTATAAATAGATCGTTTGTAAACATGGGCAATTGATTCATTGGCACCCAGAAAGGCCGGCTTTGCATTTTCTTTTCGTTAAGTACTTTAAGAACTTCCCGCTGCTTGCTGGTGAAAATAGTGGGCATCCACCAGTTTGGTTGTACATCTTCACTCACTTCTTGAAAACTAATATCACCTACGCCCAGGAGTGCTTGCTTGTAAAATGCAATGATTTCTCTTTTGCGTTGCAGGAAGCCTGGAAGTTGTTCCATTTGGGCCACGCCCATTGCAGCCGCTACATTCACGAGACGGTAGTTATAGCCAATAGCATCGTGAAAATATTCAAAGGGATCACTCTTGGCCTGGGTTGTAAGGTGCTTTGCCCTTTTAGCCAGGGTTTCATCATTGGTTACAATCATGCCACCACCACCTGTGGTAATAATTTTATTGCCATTATAACTAAATGTGCCGAGCAGCCCAAAGCTACCAGCATGCTTATTTTTATAATATGAACCCAATGCTTCGGTACTGTCTTCAATTACGGTAAGGCCATATTGATTTGCCAGGGCGAGCAGCTTATCCATATCCCCTATGTTTCCCAGCACGTGTACGGGCATAATTACCGGTATTCTTCTTCCATCTTTTTTATAGGTGCACACGCCATCCTTTACGACCGTTTCATTCCGTAAAAAATTCTCCAGTAAGGAAAGATCCATTTGCCAGTTCTGCTCATCTGCATCAATAAAAATGGGGCTGGCGCCCGTATATTTAATGGCATTGCAAGTAGCAATGAAGGTAATATTGGGGCAAATAACATAATCATCGGGCTGCACGCCAAGCATTACAAGGCAGGTGTGTAAAGCTGTAGTGCCACTGCTGGTAGCCACAGCGTATTTTGTTCCAGCAAACTCTGCAGTTACTTTTTCAAATTGATCTACATAGGCGCCCACACTACTCACCCATCCTGTGCTGATGCATTCAGATACGTATTTGAGTTCATTACCACCCATATTGGGCCCTGAAAGTAGGAGCATAACAATTAAATTTTATTCGCTTTTATAAAGCGGTGCAAACCTATGAAAAATAGGAATGCTCCGGCTATAGAAACCGGAGCACTTCGATTAAAATCATAAGGTCTAAATATTGCTGAAGCGCTTTTCAAAAGGATCTGTAACCACCCCTGTTTTCAGCAATTTGTAAATTTCTTTAATGCCATCGGGTACTGTTTTAGTGATAGTATAACCCAGTTCGTTTTTGATCTTATCAAAATTGACCCTGTAATCACGGGGATCTTCGTTCATTTCCACATAATTTACTTCCGTGTTTGGAACAATTGCGCACACAGCTTCTATCAGCATTCCTTTATTGTAATTTTCTTCTGTGCTGCCTACATTAAACACATTTGCTTTCACTTTTTCTTCCGGAGATTCCAGTACCAGTACAACGGCACGGGCAAGGTCTTCTACATGGCAATATGGCCGCCAGAACTGTGCACCCCAAATCTCCTGTTTGCCATTAATGGTGGCGTTACGAGTAAACTCGTTTACAGTAAGATCAAACCTGATGCGTGGAGAAAAGCCATACACCGTACTAAAACGCAATGCGGTTGCGCAGATATTGGCGTCTTTTCTTTGCTGCAGGATGTAATCTTCAAACTTTACTTTCAGTTCAGCATATAAAGAAACGGGATTGAGTTCCGATGTTTCTACTACGAAAGAATCCGGGTCGGGCATCTTGCCATAATTACTGCAGGTGCTGGCAAAAACGAATTTTTTTACCCCAGCCTTTTCGGCAGCATCAAAAAGTGCTACGCTGCCGTCCCAGTTTGTTTCCCTGGCCTCATCGCTAAATTTCTTACAGGCAGGATCGCCTACAATGGCTGCCAAATGAGCTATGGCATCTACATCCTTTAATGCTTCTGCCACTTCTGCTGCATTCCGCACATCCCCTTTTATAAATTCAAAGTTGGGATGCAACATAACATCGTATAGAGCCTCGCCACCAAATTTTAAACTATCAAATGCACGAACCTGGTAATTTTTGTCCAACAATTGCCTTACCAGCACCGAGCCAATATACCCGGCTCCGCCGGTAACTAAAACTCTCATAATGTACTATTTAAAAATGTGGCGCAAAGATAGCTTAAAGCAAATGCAAATAAAATGATCGGGGCAAATTGAGGGTGGCTCAAATGCCCCTTGCGGGGTTTCCTGCGAGTTTCGCATGGTCTGGAACAGGCTTTACCACCACAGATCCTGCGCCGATGATGACATTGCTGCCAATTTTGATTCCCTCCCTTACTACGCTATTGGCACCAATAAAACTGTTTGCCCCCACCTGCACATTCCCACAGAGCACGGTTCCAGGGCCGATATGCGCAAAATCTCCAATGTGACATTCATGCTCAATGATACAGCCCGAATTGCAGATGACACCTGCACCAATTTGTGCAAGGGGCTGAAGAATGGCCCCGGCTCCTATCATCGCTGCATCAGAAATGATTACCGAACTGTGCAGGATTGCAGAAGGATGTATAGCGCTTGCAGCAGGTAAAAGACCTTTGGCCTGGAGCGCTGTGTAAATTTTACGTCGCAACACATTATCACCAATGGCAATAAAATAACCGTGTTGCTCCATTTGCCGCAGGGCAGCTTCTGCCGTTTCTTTACCAAGGAAGGGGAGACTAAAAGGATTGATGGATTTCTCTTCAAGATCGCAATACCCGGTAAGTTTTATCCCGCAGGCTTGCAAGATAGCGGCAGCTACATAACCATGACCAGAGTATCCGATAAGCACCATACTTGAAAAATTGAACTTGAAAGACTGTTGAAGTAAAGCTATGCAATTTCCAGAATGGCAGCATACTCCATGTACATCGTGGCCCAAAACTGTTCTCTTGCATATTCCTGGATAAGGCCATCGTGCAGCAGTTTTGCCATATGGCGGGCTTCCTCCCGATGGGCAAGCGCCCAGGAAAGTTGCTCCTGGAGTT
>DGQO01000261.1:3540-3782 GCA_002400445.1 Chitinophagaceae bacterium UBA4412 | reverse complement strand
GTTTTACACAAATGCAGCTATTTTTTAACATCCGGTTCCTGGTTTCTCTCTCCAAAGAGCATACTGCCAATGCGGATCATGGTGCTGCCTTCTTCTATGGCCAGCATATAATCTGCGCTCATACCCATGCTAAGGATGGAAAATTGCGGGGAGGTTTGCTGTGCCAAATGAAATGTAGCAGCAAGGCTTTTTAATTCGGAGCGCACCAGCGTTTCATCATCACTAAAGGAAGCCATACCCAT
>DGQO01000261.1:0-3440 GCA_002400445.1 Chitinophagaceae bacterium UBA4412 | reverse complement strand
CTTTATTGCTTTGCAAATGACCGATATAATGCCAACGGATATCGGCTGGTAACTGCGCTTGTTTTTCCACCAGTTCCTGCACATAATTTTCACCAAAGTCACGCTGACCTTTATCATACATTTCCAGGATATCTGCAATGGGTTTTGTTTTGCTTACGGCTACCAGCGTAACATTATGCTGAAGGCATACGTCCATTATTTTTTTATAATTCTGCCTGTGTATACTCATATTAAATCCTCATGTCTTTCCAACGATAGGAAGCTATTTTTTTGATGAGATAAAATTGTACTGCTGCGNNTGGTATAATAAGGCCCGCTACAAGCCAGTTGATTTTAAGGGCAAGGTAGTGCAAACCTACAATTAGGGCAATTGCAGCAAACTGCAGTATCATGATAGCCATGCGGCCAGATTGCTGTTTTATATTATTTACGACTTGCAGCAAACTAAAAAGTGCAAAAAATGATTTGCACTTTTTAGTTTCAATATTGTATTTCAATGATCGTTTTATTTTAGAATGCTCCTGCTTATTACAATACGCTGCACTTCACTCGTACCTTCATAAATCTGGGTGATCTTAGCATCCCGCATCATGCGTTCTACATGGTATTCTTTTACGAAACCATAACCACCGTGAATTTGCACGGCCTCGGTAGTGGTCCACATAGCTGTTTCGCTGGCAAATACTTTTGCCATAGAACTGCTTAGGGTGTAATCGAGTTCGTTATCTTTTTCCCATGCTGCTTTAAGGCAGAGCAGGCGGCTGGCTTCAATTTTTGTGGCCATATCTGCCAGTTTAAACTGGATGATCTGGTGATTCATAATTTCGGTGCCAAATGCCTTACGCACTTTACTGTAGGCGAGGGCACGCTCAAAGGCGCCGCTTGCTATACCCAGCGCCTGCGATGCAATGCCAATACGCCCGCCGGCAAGTGTTTTCATAGCAAACTTGAAGCCGAAGCCATCTTCTCCAATGCGGTTTTCTTTGGGCACTTTTACATCATTAAATAGAATCGTATGTGTGTCGCTTGCCCGGATACCTAATTTATTTTCTTTGGCACCCACCACTACACCGGGCCAGCTTTTTTCTACAATAAATGCATTGATACCGCGGCTGCCTTTTTCAGGATTGGTTTGTGCAATTACGAGATACACACTGGCAGTACCACCATTGGTAATCCAGTTTTTGGTACCATTGAGCAGGTAATGATCTTCTTTTTCTTCAGCAGTGGTTTGTTGCGAAGTGGCGTCGCTGCCGGCTTCCGGCTCGCTCAGCAGGAATGCACCAATATAAAGCTGGCCATCTTTCTTGCCCTGTGCCAGTGGGGTGAGGTAATTTTTTTTCTGTGCTTCTGTACCAAATTCCTGCAGGCCATAGCATACCAGGCTATTGTTTACACTCATGCATACACTTACGCTGGCATCTACTTTACTTATTTCTTCCATAGCAAGCACATAACTAATGGTATCAAGACCGGCACCGCCGTATTCTTCTTTTACCATCATACCCATAAAGCCAAGGTCTGCTAGTTTTTCAATTTGTGCTTTGGGAAACTGTTGTAATTCGTCCCGCTCAATAACACCGGGCAGACATTCAGCCTGGGCAAAGTCTCTTGCCGCCTGTTGAATCATTAATTGTTCTTCAGTTAATTCAAAATTCATATAGCAATTTTAATTATGGCAAAATTAAGGTTTGGCAGTTCGGCTTCCCCCGAAAGTCGGTCAATTTTTTGAGCCTGCAGTGGAATTTATAAATCATTCAACCCTGGCATGGAATAGCTGAAAATTCATCGAAACATTTGTACATATCTTTGACGGCAATGGGTGCAGCCAAACAGAATTTAAAGGTTCAAAAGCTTGTAGCAGTGCTTGCATTGCTACTTTTCTTTGTAAAAATGGTTGCCTGGTATCTCACGCAGTCCGTTTCCATTCTCACAGATGCTTTAGAAAGTATTGTAAATGTAGTGGCAGGTTTTATCGGATTGTATAGCCTGTACATCGCCGCCAAGCCCCGGGATTCGGATCATCCATACGGACACGGTAAAGCAGAATTTGTATCTGCTGCTGTGGAGGGCACGCTTATTTCCGTTGCTTCGCTGTTTATTGTATATGAGGCTGTAATGCACCTCATCTATCCGCAACCTGTGCAGCAGCTTGATTATGGTATTTTGCTGGTGGCGATTACTGCCGTTCTCAATTTTGCAATGGGATATTTTGTTGTGCGGATTGGAAGAAGAAATAATTCCCTGGCGTTGGTAGCCAGTGGAAGGCATTTAAAAACGGATACCTATAGCACGATTGGCATTATCGCAGGGTTGGGCCTGCTTTACTATACTAATATTTGGTGGATAGATAGCACTGTGGCGATCCTGTTTGCCGTTTTTATTATGGTTACAGGTTATAAAATTATTCGTAGTTCCCTGGCGGGAATTATGGATGAGGCCGATGAAAAACTGATAAAGACCATCGTAGAGAAATTAAATGCCCATCGTCGGGCTAACTGGGTTGACCTTCATAATTTCCGCATTATAAAATATGGCGCCACCCTTCATTTTGATTGTCACCTCACCGTGCCCTGGTATTTTAATGTACTGGAAGCGCATGCGGAAGTGGAGTACCTGAGTAGTTTGCTCCAGGAAGACTTTGGGGAAGGNNAATGACGCAGCAGAAACTTGATGCAGAATACTGGAATGAACGTTACCTCTCCGGCCGCACAGGCTGGGATATGCAGCATGTATCTCCACCATTGAAAGCATACATTGATCAGCTCGCTGATAAAAATATTCGCATCCTTGTGCCCGGGTGTGGTAATGCACATGAAGCCGCTTATCTTTTATCAGCAGGATTTGCAAATGTGACTTTAATTGATTTTGCGCCGGCCGCCCTTGAAGCAGTCCGAAAAAAACTGTTGCCCGTTGCGGGCACTTCACTCCATTTGATTTGTGAGAATTTTTTTGACGTACATAGTACATTTGATCTCGTACTGGAACAAACCTTTTTCTGTGCGATTGATCCTTCTTTGCGGCCTGCATACGTGCAGCATATGCATAGCATCCTGGTGCCCGGTGGAAGATTTGCAGGCCTGTTGTTTAACCGTGATTTTGAAGGAGGCCCGCCATTTGGTGGAACTGCCGCAGAATATAAATTTTTGTTTGAGCCTTTTTTCCATATCAGGTTAATGGAGCCTTGCTACAATTCTGTACCACCAAGGATGGGCCATGAAGTCTTTGTAATTTTCGAAAATAAAATGCATTAAAGCGAGCAATATGAACGAAAGACAGCGATTGATACCGGAGCATAAAACGATTGCCATGGTAGCGCATGATAATAAAAAGGCAGAGCTTATTGAATGGGCTGTATATAACAAAACATACCTGAGTGCGCATGATATCATTGCTACTGGAACCACAGGCAAAATGCTTGAAGCAGAACTGGGCCGGCC
>DGQO01000289.1 GCA_002400445.1 Chitinophagaceae bacterium UBA4412 | reverse complement strand
GCTTTTCAGGGAAAAGCTTACATTAGAAATATGATATCCCCAGCTACAGGTGTCTTACTCATCGCTGAGCCGTTTCTAAAAGATCCAAATTTTATGCGCACCGTTATCTTACTGTGCAGGCATGAAGATGAAGCAGGCAGTTTCGGTTTTGTTTTAAACAGCCGACTGCCACAAACCCTCGGCGAAATTTTGCCCAGCCTCATGGGCATAGACTTTCCGGTGTACCGTGGAGGCCCGGTGCAATTAGACACGCTTCATTATATTCATCAATATCCTCACCTGCTCCCGGAAAGCCAGAAAATAACGGACGATATCTATTGGGGTGGCGACTTTGAAACCCTGAAGTTGTTGCTGCGGGAGGGATCTATTGCAAAAGAAAAGATCAGGTTTTTCCTGGGTTACAGCGGCTGGGAAACTGGTCAGTTAGAAAGCGAAATGGAAGAGAGAAGCTGGCTAACGGTAGCTGCAAAACCAAATATTATTTTTGACCTGCAAGCGGAAGAGGTTTGGAAAGCAAGCCTGGTGCAACTTGGCGGAAAATATGAACTCATGATTCATTTTCCAACCGATCCGCAATTGAATTAACATCTATTCTCTTTTAACTGCTTTAACCCAGCTACTGTTTGTTATTTAAACTGCTTAAAATTCCCGCCTGGTTTTGCCTGCATTTATTTTGTCGGGCACTTTATATAGAGCGCCCAAAGGCCCTGGAAGAAAGCGGCCCATTGCTCATTGCCTGCAATCATCCTAATTCTTTCTTAGATGCTATCATACTTGCCGCTCTTTTTAAAAAGCCAATTTACTCCCTGGCCCGTGGCGATGTTTTTAAAAGAAAATGGGCGGCAGCATTATTAAAGCAGTTGAATATGCTGCCAGTATATCGCACGAGTGAAGGCGTAGAAAATATGGAACATAACTATAGCACTTTCTCCGCCTGCCAGGAAATTTTCAGGCAAGGGGGCATCGTTCTTATTTTTAGCGAAGGGCTTTGTGTTAATGAATGGCACCTGCGGCCTTTAATGAAAGGTACTGCAAGGCTTGCCCTGAGCAGTTGGGAATCAGGTATTCCATTACGCATATTGCCCACTGGCATTAATTACAGCAGTTTTAAAAAATATGGGAAAGAAGTGCATCTTTTATTTACGCCCAGTTTTGGTAAAGCTGATGTAGATATCAGCCAGGGTTTTGGAAAATCTCTTGGAAATTTTAATGCGGTATTACGGGAAAAATTACAGCCATTGGTTTACGAAATCCCAGCAGCAGATGCAGCAAAACTTGCAACCACATTTAAACAGCAGCCATCCACATTACAAAAGATCATACTTGCCCTGCCTGCGGCCTGTGGCTGGGTAGCTCATGCGCCGGTGTATTTCCTGTCTAAAAAAATAGCTTTGCATTTTGGTGGAAGAAACGGCCATTATGATTCTATACAGGTGGCGGTTTTATTTCTGCTCTATCCCGTTTATCTTTTGCTTATCGCACTCTTTTTTGCTCTTTTTAGTGTACCCTGGTGGGGGCTTCTTTTCATTGTACTGCCCTTATTGGCCCGGGCTACATTGGTATACAGGCATACATAAAAAAGCCCGGACGATATGCCGGGGCTTATATAAAGAGTACTTTTTTTAGTGCTTATAAAGCTTCTGCGCCTTCAACCAATACCACCATTTTATTATTTAAAATTTCTACAAAACCACTTTGTATTTTATAGATACTGCTGTTGGTTTTATCCCGCAATATTTTCAGCTTTCCTGCTTTAAGCGCACTTACCATGGGTGCGTGTTTATCCAAAATCTCAAATAAACCGCTGATGCCCGGCAACTGCACGCCATACACATCGCCGCTAAAAATTTTTCGCTCGGGGGTTAAGATTTCGAGAATCATGTATCAGGATTTTAGTAGCAGGTAGCCGGATGTTACCCACTTTTATTTTCTAAACTATTATATAAACCAAATGACATTTTTTGAACGAGCCTTACCATTTCCTCAAAAGCAGTCATTTGCTCTTCATTAATGTATCTTAAACCTAAATGCCAGTATAACCTGGGTTTCCAACTCAAAAGATGAACCCATTGCAATACTGATAAAGCGTTGAAACTCTTTATCAGAAACTCTTCCACTTCCTTCTGCAATATTTGAGGGGATTGAAACTACACATCTTCGTATCTGTGAGATTAAACCAAATTTCTCTTCTTTTGGAAAATAACCTGTAAGTTGATAAACAAATACCGAAAGATCCATTGCCTTCTGCCAAACCTGCAACTCCTTAAAATTATGAATCTTCATGATCTAAAGTTGAGTAAAGTGTCAAGACAAGAATACCTCTTACTACCTGCTACTTTCCACTTGTTACCTGCTACTTTCTACCCGCTACTCCTCCTACGCTTGCGCCGCTGCCATTAACTTCTTGCCTTTTTCAATAGCGTCATCTATACTACCTACCAGGTTAAAGGCGGCTTCAGGGTATTCGTCCACTTCTCCATCCATTATCATATTAAAACCACGGATAGTTTCTTCAATAGGAACGAGTACACCTTTTAAACCAGTAAAGGCTTCTGCCACATGGAAAGGCTGAGAAAGGAAACGCTGTACTTTACGGGCACGGGAAACCACCAATTTATCTTCATCACTTAATTCATCCAAACCAAGTATGGCGATGATATCCTGCAATTCTTTATAGCGCTGCAAAATGAGTTTCACCTTGTTGGCACAAGTATAATGCTCATCTCCCACAATCTGCGGCGTAAGAATTCTTGAGGTAGAATCCAATGGATCTACTGCAGGATAAATACCCAGATCCGCAATTTTCCTGCTCAGTACCGTAGTGGCATCCAAGTGGGCAAAAGTTGTTGCCGGAGCAGGATCGGTAAGATCATCTGCAGGCACATACACCGCCTGTACAGAAGTAATAGAACCATTTTTAGTAGAAGTAATTCTTTCCTGCATCAGGCCCATTTCTGTAGCCAATGTAGGCTGGTAACCCACCGCACTTGGCATACGACCAAGCAAGGCAGATACTTCAGAACCGGCCTGCGTAAACCGGAAGATATTATCTACGAAAAACAGGATGTCTTTTCCCTGGCCTTCACCATCACCATCCCGGAAATATTCTGCAATGGTAAGACCACTGAGTGCCACACGTGCCCTTGCACCCGGTGGTTCATTCATCTGGCCAAATACGAAAGTAGCTTTAGACTCTTTGAGGCCTTCCATATCTACAGAAGCCAGATCCCATCCACCTTCTTCCATACTATGCTTAAACTTCTCGCCATAGTTCATGATACCGGCTTCAATCATTTCCCGCATCAGGTCATTTCCTTCACGGGTTCTTTCTCCCACACCTGCAAATACAGACACACCATTATATGCTTTCGCAATATTGTTAATCAATTCCTGGATCAAAACTGTTTTACCTACACCCGCACCACCAAACAAACCAATTTTACCACCTTTAGCATAAGGCTCAATCAGATCAATTACTTTAATACCCGTAAAAAGCACTTCGCTGGCGGTACTCAATTCTTCAAAAATGGGTGGTTTAGCATGAATAGGCCGGCCGTTTTCCTTGCTCACTTGTGGCAAGCCATCAATAGCATCTCCCGTTACATTAAAAAGGCGGCCTTTGATATCATCTCCCACAGGCATGGCAATCGCTTTGCCGGTATCGGTTACTTTTGTACCCCGCACAAGGCCCTCGGTACCATCCATGGCAATCGTCCTCACGCTGTCTTCACCCAGGTGCTGCTGCACTTCAAGCACAAGTTTATCTCCGTTTTCACGAAAAAGCTCAAGTGCATTAAAGATTTCTGGAAGCTTTGCATCGGTATCAAACTGCACGTCTACCACGGCGCCGATGATAGATTTAATTTTACCGGTATTGGCCATAAAAATTATTTAAGAATAAAAGGTTTGTTTTCAGGGCGCAAAGGTAAGGTTTGGAGGCTTTAATTAGATGAAGGCCAGAAAGTTTTTTTAACCGGCAATAGGCCATTGGGGCAGCTATGGTGGCGACGCTCCGTTCAGCAGCAAATCTTTGCTGGTCAGTTGATTTCAATCGCAAAGCCCTACTTTTGCCCGCAACGGTACTTAAATAATTTATATGAAATTTCTAGCTGCATTGCTTCTTATTGGTTTTATCTGGTCATGTTCCGGCACAGGACGTTTTTCCCGGGATGAAGCTGCATTTAATGCCAGCGCCATTACCCGCAGCTTTATTTCTGTAGCAGATATGAATGATTCTTATTTCGACATCAGGGAAAACAACTTCTTCGAGTTTTATAAAATGTTATTTGATAGTGTGAAGAACACTCGCTATCCTGGCAAATACAGTCTTAAAGGGGATACTATGATTCTCCATTTTTATGATAAAAAGGGGCCGCATTTCCTGGGCAGTAAGGCCCTGGTTGCCAGCGGAAAAAACCAGATCATCTTTTTTAAGTAGCCACTTCAGGTTTTACTACCGCAGTTTTTTTATTAGCTATCCACACACCAAAAAGAATGACTGTTACGGCAAAAAATTCTGCCATACTTACATGCTCGCCATACAGCACGCCCCAGGCAATAGCTACAGCCGGTATTCCGTAAGTGACCATGCTGGAAAATACGGCACCCGCTCTCTTGATCAACACATAAAATAATACCGAGGCCACTGCAGTGCCCATTACGCCAAGCAGGGCAGAGAATGCGGTAGATGCCTGGAAACCTCCATCTGAAAAATCCCGCTCAAAATAACCCGTAGCTACCAGCACAATAGCGGCTGGAATGGCATTGAGCCCCAGCGCCACTGCAGCAATGCGCAGCGAACCTACCTCTGCCAGGTATCGATGTACCATATTTACATTAATGCCGTAAAGCACTGTGGCTAGCACTACGTATAGCATATAAACAAAATTGTTATTGCCTTCAAATGA
>DGQO01000002.1 GCA_002400445.1 Chitinophagaceae bacterium UBA4412 | reverse complement strand
CATATGGGTGTAAGAGATTATCGCTGGCGTTATCTCGATGACATGTATGACTACAATTACCAGTATAACCCGTATGCTTATGGTTATAACTACGGATATTATTACAACCCTTACTATTACAATTACCCGGTGTACATTGGTGGTTATAATGTGGTAAATCCCAAATATTATCCGCCACGGAATTATAACCTCAGCAGCTATATCAACACTACCCCACGTACAACCAATCTTGGCGGTTATACCAATAATAATACTACTGTGGGTAATGGTAAAGGAGGGCAAACGCAGTGGATTCAAACCCGCCCTGCATATAATAACTCGAACAGTGGCAGCAGCCGCAGAGTTATCAGGCCAGAATATAACAATACGAATACGAGAAGAGAATCTTCTACAAATACGAGGAGTACAAATACGGAGAGTAATAATACCCGTACCTATAGTCCCTCCACGCCTTCCTCATCTTCAGGAAGCAGTTCTTCTGGTAGCTCCAGTTCCGGCACGTCTGTGAGCAGGCCGGGACGTGGGGAATAAAAAGAATTCGTGCCGGAGTTATTTTGCTCCGGCATTTTTTTTAAAACATTTGCCTGCAATTTTTAAAATAAGGTCCTCATGAAAAAATATTTACTGATCCTGATGTTATGTCCGGCCATTGCTGCGGAAGCACAGGTGCCAGAAGACGCCATCAGGTATAGCTGGTACACCCAAAACGGAACAGCAAGAACGCTGGCCATTGGTGGCGCTATGGGTTCACTCGGGGGAGACATCTCCGCAACCTTCGTAAATCCAGCGGGGCTGGGTATGTACCGCACAAGGGAATTCGTTTTATCTCCGGGCTTCTCCATGAATAGTTTAAAAGCCGATTTCAGGGATAGTAAAACAACTACAAAAGAAACAGGTTTTCGCCTGGGCACGAGCGGCTTCATTTTTGGAAGCACGAATGCTTACAATAAGAAGCATAGCAGCGCCGTGGCCATAGCCATCACGCAGCAAGCCAATTTTAATAATACAATCCGTTACAAAGCTCTGAATAATTTCAGCTCATTTAGCGAGCAGTTTGCTGAAGAGTTTGCCAAGAGCGGTTATAATATTGACCAGGTGCTAAACACCGTTTCTCCATTGCCCTATACATCTGCCCTGGGCTTGCAAACATACCTGATAGACACCGTAAGGGTTGGTAATGCAGTACAGGTGCGTGGTGTTACAGAAAATATTCTGGATGCAGGGCAAGCCATCAGCCAGGAAATGAACCGGGAAACATCTGGCGGCTTGTATGAACTTGCTGTGGGCATGGGGTTTAATGATGGCGACAAATGGTTGTTTGGCGGAACCCTGGGTATTCCCATTTTAAATTACAAAAGCTATACAACCTATTCTGAAAACGACACTTCGGCCAATACGAAGAATGGTTTTAAATCGTTTACTTACACGGATGACTTTCGTACAAATGGTGTAGGTGTAAACCTTAAATTCGGTGCTATTTTTAAGCCGCAGGAATACCTCCGTTTAGGTATTGCTCTTCACTCGCCTTCCCTGATGGTACTTACAGACAAGCATAGCGCAACGCTCAATACGGCATTAGAAACGCCTTCCGGAAATGCGGAGAACTTTTCTGCATCTTCTAATATGTTTACCAATGGTAATCCTGGCCTGAGCAAATATTTCCAAAGCAATGCATGGCGGGCAATCCTCAGTGGTTCGTATGTATTCCGGGAGACAGAGGATGTAACAAAACAAAAAGGATTTATTACTGCAGATGTTGAATATGTAAAACACAATGGAAGCCGCTTTAGCAGCAATGCTGAAGTGCCTACGGATAATGAGAAAGCTTATTACAAATCTTTAAATAACGTAGTAAAGAATATTTACAAAGGCGCTTTCAATTTTAAGGTAGGTGGCGAGGTGAAGTTCAATACCATAATGGGTCGCCTGGGCTTTGGCTATTATAGCAATCCATACAAAAATGCAGGCTATAAAGCAAACCAGATGGTACTAAGCGGTGGCTTGGGCTATCGGCACAAAGGCGTTTTTGCCGACCTTACTTATGCGCATCAGCTCATCAAAGACGCTAATTTCCCTTATCGCCTGGAAGACCGTGCAAACACATACGCTTCTACCAAACAAGCTATGGGAAATGTGCAGGCTACTATAGGCTGGAAGTTTTAAAAACTTTTCTACAAAAAAATTTAAAAAGGCCTGCGTAAGCGGGTCTTTTTTTTCACATGCCTGGAGTTAAGTTCAGGGGCGGTTTGTAAAAGCGGTGCTGGATAAGTATCTTTACAACCTTGAAAAACATAGCTGCGATACTATTATTGTCCATTTACCTGCTCTCATCTACCAGCTTGAAAGAAGTGGTAAAGCTTCCGCTGTTGATCTCCCATTTTATAGACCACAAAGCACAAGTAGAGGGCCTCACATTGTGGCAGTTTTTTCAAATGCATTATGCCGGGGAGAATATAAAGACAGCACATGATACCGAGGATGCGCAGCTTCCGTTTAAAACGCATAACCTTCAAACCGGAATACTTGTATTAATCATTCCGCCTCCCTGCTTTAGTTTAACGAATAAGTACCCGCTGAAGGACGTAAAAAAAGTAAATTTTCTCTTCCGGAACGAGAGCCTCAGTTCTTCGTATCTATCCTCCATCTGGCAACCGCCCAGAATTTCCTGATCTNNACAATGTGTACTTATGCTGAATAAGATCATTGGATTTGCCATTACCAATAAATTGGTAGTAGCACTTTTCACTATTTTCCTGCTGGGTTACGGTAGCTACCAGTTTACAAGGTTGCCCATTGATGCCGTACCAGACATTACCGATAACCAGGTGCAAATCATCACCATTGCTCCATCCTTTGGTGCTACTGATATTGAACGACTGGTTACATTCCCGATAGAGCAAGTGAATAACAACATTGCCGGGCTCAAAGAAATAAGAAGCTTTTCCCGTTTTGGATTATCGCTGGTTACCATTGTATTTGATGACGCCACAGATGTGTACTGGGCAAGGCAGCAAGTAGCAGAGCGATTGCAAAAAGTGAAATCTGAAATTCCGGCAGGTATTGGAAACCCCGAGTTGGGGCCCATAACCACGGGCCTGGGAGAAATTTACCAGTACGTAGTAAAACCAAAAAAAGGGTTTGAAAATAAGTACGACGAAACGGAACTGCGTACAATACAGGACTGGATTGTACGCAGGCAGTTATTGGGTGTAAAGGGCGTGGCAGAGGTAAGCAGCTTTGGTGGAAAACTGAAACAATATTCTATTGAAGTAGATGCCAATAAGTTACTATCCTACAATATTACCATCAATGATGTTTTTGATGCCCTGGCAAAAAACAATGAGAACACCGGCGGAGCTTATATTGAAAAAGGGCCCACGGTTCTGTATATCCGCAGCGAGGGCCTGGTGGGGAGTATTGAACACATCCAGCAAATACCGGTAAAAACATTAAATTCCGGAACGCCCCTATTGATAAGAGATGTGGCAGAAGTAAAAATTGGAAGCGCAACGAGGTATGGTGCTATGTGCTACAACGATGAAGGAGAAGTGGCCGGTGCTGTGGTAATGATGCTCAAGAATGCAAACAGCAGCGATGTAATAAAAAATGTAAAAGAACGGATTACACAAATACAAAAAACCTTACCCGAGGGTGTGGAAATAGAGCCATTCCTTGACCGCACAAAGATGGTGAACAATGCTATTCATACTGTTTCCCAGAATTTGCTGGAAGGTGCGCTGATTGTAATATTTGTACTCGTCATTTTTCTTGGCAACCTGAGAGCCGGGCTGCTGGTGGCTTCTGTAATACCACTTTCCATGCTGTTTGCGGTAATCATGATGAACCTCTTTGGGGTGAGCGGCAATCTGATGAGCCTTGGCGCACTCGATTTCGGTTTGATCGTAGATGGCGCAGTTATTATCGTCGAGGCAGTGATGCACTTGCTGGCTCATAATGAAAAGTATAAAACCCATGCAAAGCTTAGTCAGCATGAGATGGACGCTAGTGTGAAGCAGTCTGCCAGTAAAATGATGAACAGTGCAGTATTTGGACAAATCATTATCCTCGTGGTGTACCTGCCAATTCTTACGCTGCAGGGTATAGAAGGCAAGATGTTTAAACCCATGGCGCAAACGGTGGCATTTGCATTACTCGGTGCTTTTCTCTTATCGCTCACTTACATTCCCATGATGAGTGCGCTGGTACTCAGTAAAAAAACAAAGCATAGCCCCAACACGTCAGATAAGGTAATGGCCTGGTTAGAAAAAGGCTACCAGGACTCCCTGAGAAAAGCGCTTGACTTTCCGAAAACCATACTGGCCATCGTGGCATCTCTTTTTGCAACGGCGATGATAATCCTTAGCCTGATGGGTGGTGAGTTTATTCCAACCCTGGAAGAAGGAGATTTCGCTGTAGATACAAGGGTGCTGGCCGGCAGTAACCTCAATACCACTATTGAGCATACCCAAAAAGCTGCACACATTTTAAAAACACGATTTCCGGAAGTAGAAAAAATTGTGACCAAAATTGGAAGTGGAGAAGTTCCCACAGATCCAATGCCAATGGATGCAAGCGACATGATGGTTATTTTAAAGGATAAGAAAGAATGGACATCTGCTAAAACATTCAACGAACTATCAGAAAAAATGGGACGGGCGCTGCAGGATGTACCCGGTATAACGGCCGGATTTCAATACCCTGTGCAGATGCGCTTTAATGAATTGATGACGGGCGCAAGGCAGGATGTGGTGTGTAAAATTTTTGGAGAAGACCTTGATACGCTGGCCCTTTATGCAAGCAAATTAGGACATATCGTAAATACAGTAGAAGGCACGAAAAATCTGTATGTAGAGGCAGTGTCTGGCCTTCCGCAAATAATAATTCATTACAACAGGGCTACCATTGCACAATACAATTTAAATATTGCTGATGTGAACCGCACCCTGAATACTGCACTGGCAGGGCAAAGCAGTGGGATGGTATTTGAAGGTGAGAAAAGATTTGACCTTGTGGTGCGCCTTGATGCTGCACAAAAGAAAGATGTGAAAGATATTCAGCAATTGCTAATTCCTACACCTCAGGGCACACAGATTCCCCTTTCTCTTTTGGCAGATGTAGAAATAAAAGATGGTCCTAACCAGATTCAACGGGAGGATGCCAAAAGACGCATTGTGGTAGGTTTTAATGTGGGTAGCCGGGATGTGCAGAGCATTGTAAATGAGCTGCAGAAAAAAGTGGATCGCCAGCTAAAATTACCGGCAGGATACTACGTAAGTTATGGTGGCGCATTTGAAAACCTGAACGCTGCAAAGGCAAGGCTCCTCATTGCTGTACCGGTTTCGTTACTCCTCATTTTTTTACTCCTATTTTTTGCTTTCAAATCTGTAAAACATGGCCTGCTCATTTATTCTGCCATTCCACTTTCCGCTATTGGAGGCATTTTTTTCCTGGCCATCAGGGGTATGCCTTTCAGCATTAGCGCAGGCGTAGGTTTCATCGCTCTTTTTGGCGTAGCCGTACTCAATGGCATTGTACTTATTGCAGAATTTAATCGTTTAAAAATTGCCGGAGAGGCAAACCTGAAGCAAATAGTGCTAAGGGGTAGCCGCCTTAGATTGCGGCCCGTACTCATGACGGCTTTTGTAGCCTCACTCGGATTTCTACCAATGGCGTTAAGCAATGGTGCAGGTGCCGAAGTACAACGCCCCCTTGCTACCGTGGTCATCGGAGGCCTGCTGATCGCTACCCTACTCACGCTTTTTGTTTTACCAATTCTATATATCGTTTTTGAAAAAGGCATTCCTCAAAAAAGAAAAAAAATGAAGTTAACAACGCATGCCCTATTGGTGGGTATCGCACTCATCTCAACAATAGCTGCTGCAAATGGCCAAACAACCATTAGCCTGCAAACAGCCATAGATAGTGCGATGCAAAATAACCTCCAGGTAAAAAATGAAAAATTAAAAGCTGCGTATCAGCACATGCT
>DGQO01000043.1:27905-51890 GCA_002400445.1 Chitinophagaceae bacterium UBA4412 | reverse complement strand
TCCCAGTCTTTTGCTTTTGAAGTAAAAGTGGATATACCAGCATTGTGTTCCATTATACGACCTGGAAGATCGGTTGTATATCCAACATAATACTTGTCAAGTCGTGCTGAGTAAATGATATAAACAGTGTAAAGCATAATGAAAAAAGGCTCGCACTTCTGCGAACCTTTGTGGGAGGTCGGAGTCGAACCGACGACCTCTTGCATGCCATGCAAGCGCTCTAGCCAGCTGAGCTAACCCCCCAATTTCGTGGAAGGAGTGCAAATATAGAACTTAGACCTTTCGCCTCAAAGGATTTTTTTAATAGCATAATAAATGCCCGTAATAGGGTATTGTCTCCTGCTATCCGAGCAACTACTTTTACAATCCTCAAATAAAGTTGTATGAAATATTACCTCCGGTTTTTTGTTCCTCTGATGATCTATTGTGTTTTGTACATCCGCGGCCAGGCACAGCCCACCGAGTTTGCACCTGGATTTGTTATGCATGCAAGCCTGCACTCCGGCTTCATTTCCAGTTTCAGCAATAGCCCTGAATTATATGTAGGAGGATTGCAGGTTATTCCACAATACACTGTTATACCAGGCAAGATGCGGGCAGGTATTGTAGCGGGCGCATTTTATGCGGCAAAAAATATCGAAGCGGAGTTTGGCCCCAACATTTCGGTGAAACTCAAAACCTTTAATGCAGGCCCCATGGGTAGCGCCGCTAACATTCATTTAAGCGCAAGCCATCTCTGGACTACGGGAAAACAAAAATTAATTGGAGGAGGCATTCATGCCGATCTTCTCAATCGGCTTGTAGTAGGCCTTACCGCACACCGGGATTACGAATACAAAACCTGGTGGCTGCAATCTGCCATTGCTATCCGCATCAGCCGCACTAAAAAAACCATAGAGATTTTCAACCAATAAAGAATTTTTTATGAGGAGAGCATTAGTCATCAGCGGCGGAGGTTCCAAGGGCGCATTTGCCGTAGGCGTAATACAACGTTTATTAAAGGAATATCCGCTACTTAAATTTGATATCTACGTTGGCACTAGTACAGGATCTCTTATTGCGCCCTTAGCTGCAATGGAAGCTTATGATTTGCTGCAGGAATTGTACACTACCCAGAAAACAGAAAACATTGTGCGTAAAAGCAACCTGGGCGACCGGCTGAATCAGCATTCTATTTTTGACGCCAGCCCTTTATGGAGCTTGATTGAGCAGTATTACAACGATCACAATTATGATATTTTACAAGCATCCGGCAAAAAAATATTTTTAACCACTACCTGCCTGCAGACAAGCGAATTGGTTGTGTTTACCAATGAAACCAATCCCTTTATTTCAAAAAATTATGAAGTAAAAACGCTCGATAGTGCGGATCACTTCAGGAAGGCAGTAATGGCATCTGCCTGCCAGCCGGTGTTTATGCCACCCATTAAAGTAAATTTAAAAGTGCCGGGGGAACCACACCCGCAGTACCAGTATGTAGATGGTGGTGTAAGAGAATATGCAGGAATTCAAATGGCTATTGATAATGGAGCCACAGAGATTTTCACCATCCTGCTTTCTTCCGGAGATAAAGTGGTGTACGATACGGAGTTTAAAACCATCTTTCCCATACTGCAGCAAACCATTGATATTTTTACCGAAGACGTTGGAAAAAATGATTTGATCATTCCCGGTCAATATAATGAGGCGCTGGAATACATTGCGGCTGTTAAAGACAAAATGAAAAAGGCTGGTGTTTCCGATGCGCAGATTGCAGATTATTTTAAAGTGAGAGGCCGGGGAAACCCGTATGAAGACAAGGTTCCGCTAAAGTTGTACACGTTCCGGCCTTCAGCACCGCTCGGTGGTGGGCCAGGTGGTCTCACTTTCGATCCGGTTGAAATGAAAAAAATGCTTGCCACAGGGCAAAGGGCATCGGATGACTTTATTGCTTCGCTAAACCCGCGGGATATTTCCTGGGCTTGATGGATATAGTGTGATTACGTTGACTGTTCCTTGTGTATTTATTTCCCTTCTTTTTCCCGAACGCATGGTAGGTATTTTTGCTATGGGAAAATTTAATATCAACTTTCTTTCGTGCTTAGTGAAAAACTAAGATGGCCTGCTTTTCGTAAATAAGTTAATGGTTTTTCAAAGGATATTGGATTTTGAAGCGGGACTAGATTTCTATCTTGGTCCCTTTTTTTTGCCCATTAAAAAACCCCGGTTATACCGGGGCTCAACAAACGTTTCTTATATACGGGAACTTTAGTCTCCCCAAATATTGTCTTTACCTTCAATCCACAATTTAACCTGGTTTGTAGTGATTGATTTTGGACGCTCCAATGGTAAACCAAGTGCCCTATCCCAGCAAAGGCTGGCCAGCACACCCAGCGCACGAGACACCCCGAACAGCACGGTGTAAAATTCATACTCCACCATACCATAATGCACGAGCAAAGCGCCACTATGTGCATCTATATTGGGCCATGGATTTTTAATCTTTGCAATGCTTCCGAGAATTTCGGGCACCACTTCATACACACTCCACACTGTATTTACCAATGGATCGTCTGGCATGTGTTTTTTGCCAAAGCGCATTTGAGCAATAAACCGTGGATCGGTTTGTCTTAGCACTGCGTGGCCATAGCCAGGTACCACTTTCCCTTCTGCAAGTGTGGCTTTCACATACTCAGCAATCTGTTCTTTAGTGGGTGATTCAGAACCGATTTTTTCCCGCAGTTCAAAAATCCAGCGAATCACTTCCTGGTTAGCAAGCCCATGCAGCGGACCTGCAAGTCCGTTCATTCCGGCGGCAAAACTGAGGTAAGGATCGCTTAATGCCGAACCTACGAGGTGGGTGGTATGTGCACTTACATTACCTCCTTCATGATCGGCATGGATGGTCATGTAAAGGCGCATTAATTCTTTAAATCCTTCATCATCGTAGCCCATCATGTGCGCAAAATTACCGGCCCAATCCAGCAAACCATTTGGTTGTATATGCTGGCCACCCTTATATTTCCGGCGATAGATATATGCAGCAATACGGGGGAGCCGTGCAATCAGATCCATACAATCGTCAAAAACTGCACTCCAATGATCTTTTTTTGCGAGGGAATTGTAGTCTCTTGCAAATTCACTTTCCGTTTGCAGGGCCATAATAGCCACTACAAATTGCGTCATGGGATGTGAATTTACTGGTAGTGCTTCTATAGATGCAAACACATGGTTCGGCACGTGACTACGCCGCTGCCAAACGCTGGTAAGATGTTGTACTTCTGAATCTGTAGGCATCGCATCCAGCAGCATCAGGTGAAATAATCCTTCGGGTAGTGGTTCTTCCCCACCGGGCGCTTTCGGTAGTTTCTCCCTGAGTTCCGGTATAGAGTGACCTCTGAAACGAATACCATCCTGCGCATCTAAAAGGGATGTTTCTGTTACCAATCCCGTAATACCCCTCATACCCTGGTACACCTGCGATAGTGTAACTTCGCCAATAGGTTTATTTCCGTGCTCTTTTAAGATGTCTTTAATTTCAACATTTACTTCATCTGCTTTTGCCCTAAACTTTTGTTTTATTGTGTCCATAACTTATAGATTATATATTGATTATTGGCAAATTGGTATATGATAGCAGCGCAACAGGACACAGAAATCAAAGAAACGAACACAGAGCAAACCCACGGCAGTGCTGACATTTTAGAGGCATCTTTAAAGGGCCGATATCGCATTTCACTACGTTTTTCAGCACCGGTTAAATTTACGATGCCTGCTTTTGTTAAACAAAACAATTAAAGGAAAGTTTGCAACCGGGTTTTTAAACTGCCATTCAGTATGGGTTATCCATTATGCCGCCTGGAAAATAATAAGCAATGACGGCTCGCTTATTTTGGAGCCCGTTTGTACAAGTAGAAAGCGATGAAGCTGTAGAGGATATTTGGTATCCAGGCTGCCAGCCAGGGAGAAAAGTTACTCTTTGTTGCAAAGACTACACTAATACGGCTAAACAGGATATACAACACACAGAGTATGATGCCGATGGCAAGGTGCATTCCACTACCGCCACGCACTTTACGAGACGCAAGCGAAACTCCAATAATGGTGAGTATAAGCACAGAGAAAGGTATGGCGTCCCGGTTATAACGCTCTACCAGCAGGGTATTGAGAGACTCAGATTGCCGCATTCGCTCCAGTGAAATGAATCGGTTCAGTTCCGGTGTGGGCATTTGGTCTTTGAGGTATTCATCTTTTCGCAGGTCAATTGGTTTGAAATTATAAGCCACTTTAAGGGTATCATGCCGCTTCACCGTTTCCGTTTTTTCCTGGAAAATGCGTTCGGTTACATTTGTCAAATTCCACTTTTTGGCAGCGGTATCCCAACTGAAATTTGTGCTACGCAAATTATAAATGAGTTGATTTTTCTTAAACCTGTCTACAAAGAATCCATAACCCGTTTTCGAAATAGTATCATAATTTTTAATGCCAACATAAGAGTTTGAATCTAGTCTAAAGTAGATATTCTCTTTATAGCTGCTGTTGGTGTTAGCAGCGCCTTTATTTACATCAATATATTTTTTTTCAAAATCCCCCCAAACCCGGTTGGCCCTTGGTACCGCATATTGGTAGCCTCCCCATAAAATAGCCGCCAGGAATACACTGCCCACAACGTAAGGGAGTATAAAACGCCTGTAACTTGTACCACTACTCAGTATGGCAATGATCTCTGAGCGACCCGCCATCTTGCTGGTAAAAAAAATAACAGCTATAAAAACAAATAAAGGAAAGAGCATGGCATCTATCCTCGGTATAAACCCAAAGTAATAATCAACAATGATTTGTTTTGTGCTGAGGTTAGACCTCACAAAGTCGTCTGTTTTTTCGCTGATATCAACCACCACCACGATAACGGTGAGCAATAGCAGGCAGAAGAAAAAAGTGCTGAGAAATTTCTTAAGAATGTATAGATCTATTTTCTTCATCTGGGCCGGAAAGTTACTGGATAATGAGTTGATGCCTTCTGTAGATTTGATAAATTATTCCAAATTCCAGGCTGGAAGCTGGGAATTTCATAAAGCAAGTTAGCTTTCCTAAGAATACTCATGAGTCATATGATGACTGACAAAGTTTTATTGTAATGTTATGGAAAATGTTTTCCACTTTAGTTTTGAAAGTTTCGATGTTTAAATATCGGGACCTGTTCATCCTAATAGTTCCATATTGACTAAAGATTATAAAAGCGCAAGGCGTTTCCACCAAATAGATCTTGCCGTTCAGTTACTGTCAATTTATCTGTATAATTTTCCAGGATAGACATTGCCTTTCCATACCCCCCGGCCAGGTTGCACATTGGCCAGTCTGATCCATACAGTAATCGTTTTGAACCAAAAGCCTCAAAGACAACGTTGAGGCATGCGGTAAAATCTTGCTGCTTCCAATTTTTCCAGTGTGCTTCTGTAACCAGGCCAGATACTTTACAGCTCAGGTTTTCACATTTTGCGATGGATGCTATGTCTCTCTTCCACGCTAAAATGTCCTGGCTTTTTATGGATGGTTTTGCCAGGTGGTCAATGATGAATTTTTGATTTGGAAATGCTTTTACTAAAGTTTCTGCATAACCAATCTGATCTGGAAAAATGAGGATGTCGTACGTAAAATGGTAGTGCGCTAATTGGCGAATGCCGTTTTTAAAAGCAGGAGAAAGCATCAAGTCCCGCTCAGGTTCGCCCTGCAAAACGTGGCGAAAACCTTTTATTACCGGATGCTCTGCATAATAAGCCAGGCGTTCCTCTACTTGAATGGCCTGCAGATCAACCCACCCTACTATAGCTTTGATAAAATTATTTTCTGCCGCTAATTTTAATAGAAATCTATTCTCTTCCTCTGATTGATCGGCCTGTACTGCAATGCATCCATCAAAATGATGCTGCCTTAAAATGGGTGCTAAATGATGTGGTAAAAAATCTTGTTGGATATCCCGCATGGTATCATCAATCCAATGGTCTCTTATGGGATCAAATTTCCAAAAGTGCTGATGTGCGTCTATCCTCATGGTTTTAGTATTACCTGTAAAGCTACAAACAACGGGCTCCGGTTTTTAGCACAGTTCGATTCCTTTTTCTCAACTATTTAAAGCCGCGGCTGCAATCCAACCGGTGGTCCATGCATTTTGAAAATTGAAACCACCTGTAATACCGTCAATATCTAAAACCTCTCCAGCAAAAAATAAACCGTTGATTAATTTGCTTTGCATGGTATTTACATCCACCTGGCTAAGCGAGATACCTCCCGCTGTTACAAATTCTTCTTTAAAAGTGGTCTTGCCTTTTACAGCAAGCACATGACTGCAAATTGTTTTGGCCAGTTGATTTTGCAAAGTCGCAGGTAGGTCAGCCCAGCGCATTTCAACTGGTATGCCACTTAAAGAAAGTAAAAATTCCCAAAGCCGGGCAGGAAGACCAAATGGATTTCGATTAGCTATTTTCTGCGCCGCTAACTCGAACCTTGTCTTCTGCAATTTTTCCCGCAAAGTATTTTCATTAAACGCAGGCAACCAATTTATCATGATGGAGCATTCGTATTTTTTTTCTTGCAGGAGTCTTGCTGCCCAGGCGGATGCCTTTAGTACAGCAGGCCCGCTTAATCCCCAATGGGTTATTAATACGGAACCGCGGTGACTTAATTTGTCGCCCGCAATCCTAATCATGGCATCGCTGCAGGTTATACCCATCAGAGATGTGATGGCATTACCCGGTATATTGAACGTAAATAAAGACGGGGCAGGTGGTACAAGTTCGTGACCAAGGGATACGAGCCATTCTGCAGTAGCATTCTTAGTGATTCCGCCCGTGGCAACACAGAGGAAATTGCTGCGCAGGTATTCGCCGGAACTCAGTTGCAATTCAAAAGTCTCCTCTCTGCCCGGCACAATTTTTATCATTGTTGCCGCTGTATTCAACTTCAATTCTACATTGTATTTTTCNNGTAAAATGATGAAATGCTTTCTTTAGAAATGATGCACCACGGGGATAATTTTTAATGAGCTGGGCTACACTTTCGCAAGCATGTGTAACATTGCACCTACCACCACCGCTCACTTTAACCTTACTCAAAACCTTTGAGGATTTTTCAANNGGCTTTAGTAGCTCCAACTTAAGTTAGGATTGGCTTTTTCAGCGGCTTCAATTTCTTCAAAAGAAGAAAGGATATCTGCAGGTCCGTTCGTAATGAGTACGTCATGCTCAAAATGTGCACTCGGCTCATGATCTTTTGTACGAATCGTCCAGCCGTCGTCTTCCTGGTACACTTCTTTTACACCGAGATTTATCATCGGTTCAATGGCTAGTACCATCCCGGGTTTCAGTTTAGCCAAAGTACCCCGCTTCCCATAATTCGGTACCTGGGGTTCCTCATGGAGACTTCGCCCAAGGCCATGCCCCACCAGGTCTCTCACCACACCATAACCATGTTTGCGTTCGGTGTGCTCTTGTATTGCAAAAGCAATATCACCCACCCTATTGCCTGCCCGGGCTTTTTCAATGCCTTTGTATAAAGACTCCTTAGTCACTTTTAGAAGTTGCTTTATTTCTGGTGAAATTTCTCCGATGGCATACGTATAAGCGCTGTCTCCGTGAAAGCCGTTTTTGTACACGCCGATATCCAGGGAAATAATATCGCCGTCTTTTAATTCGTACGCAGACGGGAAACCGTGCACTACCGTGTCGTTAAGAGAAATACAAGTAGCAAAAGGATAACTACCACCATAATTCTTAAAAGAAGGAATACCTCCATTATCCCGAATGAAAGACTCGGTGATATTATTGATGTGCATGGTTGTCATTCCGGGCTTAAGTAATGCCGCCACCATAGCATGTGTAGTACCAACAAGCAGGCAACTATGCCGCATAATTTCAACTTCTTCCTTTGTTTTATAGTGTATCATTTGTTGTATTTAAAACAAACCCCAACGAGGTCATCGTCAGGGTTTGCAAAAATTTTAATAAATAGTTTTCGAAATCAGATGATGCCCTGAGAAACAGATTGCTGCCGCCCCTGGATTCTACCAGTACTCATCAATCCATCGTACTGACGCATAAGCAACTGGGTTTCTATTTGCTGTAAGGTATCCAAAATAACACCTACCATAATGAGCAATGAAGTACCACCATAGAAAGTAGCAAAGTTTGGCTGCATACCAAAAATCAACTGGAAGATACCAGGCAGGATACCCACTACTGCCAGCAAAATGGCGCCGGGAAAAGTGATGCGATCCATGATAGTTCCAATATAATCTGCTGTAGGCTGGCCTGGCTTTACACCGGGTATAAAACCGTTGTTTCGTTTAAGTTCATCTGCCATTTGCTTAGGATTGAAGATAAGCGCTGTGTAGAGGAAGGTAAATGCAATTACACAAATGGAATATACAATCATGTAGATCACATTCGTATGATCCGTAAAATACCTGGCCCAGCCCTCTCCTGTAAATCCTGTAAAGATGGTAGGCAAGAACAGGATAGCTTGCGCAAAGATGATGGGCATTACACCAGCAGCATTCACTTTCAAGGGAAGAAAATTACGTGCACCACCTAACTGACGGTTGCCCACAATCTGCTTGGCATATTGCACAGGAACTTTTCTGGTGCCTTGCACCAGCATAATCAATCCCATGATTACGGCAATGAGGAAGAATACTTCGATAAGTACGAGCAGCAATCCACCTGCACCATTACCTGTGGTTCTTGAGCTCCACTCTTCCATAAAGGAATGTGGCAAGCGGGCAAGGATACCAATCATGATGATGATAGAAGTACCGTTTCCGAGACCTTTATCTGTGATCTTTTCACCCAGCCACATTACGAATAATGTGCCCACAGTAAGGATTACCACAGTAGAAACCCAGAAGAACCGGCCATATGCAGGAATCAAAGCTTCTGCAATACCCGGGCTATTCAAGTATCCAATGTAAGCTGCAGCCTGGAAGGCTGTTACAATTACAGTAAGATAACGTGTCCATTGATTGATTTTCTTTCTGCCGCTCTCACCTTCTTTTTGAATCTTAGCCATCTGGGGAACCAGTATGGTCATCAACTGCATAAAGATTGAAGCAGAAATGTAAGGCATGATTCCTAAGGCAAAAATGGAGGCCTTAGAGAAAGCGCCACCTACAAATGCGTTGAGCAAACCAAGCATACCTCCCTGGGTATTGGCCTGTAAATTACCTAGTTTATTTGGGTCGATACCTGGCAATACAATAAAAGAACCGAGGCGATATATGAAAAGCAACAGGAGAGTGAAAACAATTTTATTTCTCAGTTCCTCGATGCTCCAGATATTCTTAAGTGTTGTTATGAACTTCTTCACAGAATTAATTCAGTTTAAATGTTATAGGCTCTGAACGTAAAAAACGCATAACCCGTGAGGATTTATGCGTCGGCAAATATCGGCAAATTATTTTACTATATCGACCGTGCCTCCAGCTGCTTCAATAGCAGCTTTTGCTTTTGCGCTCACTGCGTTTACTTTAAAAGTAAACTTGCCTTTGAGTTCTCCATTTCCGAGCAATTTGATCAGGTCATTCTGACCCACCAGTCCATTGATATATAAATTTTCCGGGCTAAATTCTGTAATGCCATATTTCTCGGCATAATGATCCATGCTGCCAATATTGAATACTTTGTACTCTACACGGTTTGCATTGGTAAAACCACGCTTTGGTAAGCGGCGCTGAATGGGCATCTGACCACCTTCAAAACCTTTTTTGCTTTTGTAACCGGCACGGCTCTGACCACCTTTATTACCTTTGGTAGAAGTTCCGCCTTTACCGCTTGCTTCACCACGGCCAATTCTTTTTTCTTTGTGTGTTGAGCCTTGTGCAGGCCTGAGGGTGTGTAATTTCATCTTGCTTTTATTTTAAACTTACGCCCCGAAAGCATCGGGGCTCGCTTATAAATGATAAATAAATTTTTGAAAAATAACTGGGTGGGCCCGAAGGCTTAAGCCATTTCTTCCACTTTTACCAGGTGGAACACTTTGTTCACCATACCTAATATTTGCGGGGTTGCTTCTACTTCTACAGAAGCATTTATTTTACGAAGGCCCAGGGCGATCATGGTTCTTTTCTGACGCTCAGAACGATCAATAACACTTTTTACCTGGGTTACTTTTATCTTTTTCATAATTGTAATCTTTGTCTTTGTTTTCAACACATACCGAAGGCATTGCTCACGGCTGTTTGCTTATCCGTTAAAAACTTTTTTAAGTGAAACGTTGCGGGTTTTAGCAACTGCAATGGGCTCACGTAAAGTAGCCAGTGCTTTGAAAGTAGCTTTAACCACGTTATGCGGATTAGCAGATCCGAGACTTTTTGCCAGTACGTCTGTAATACCTGCGCTTTCCAGAACAGCACGCATGCTACCACCAGCAATCACACCAGTACCCTGTGCTGCAGGCTTTACCAATACTTTTGCTGCACCTTCTTTGCTCAATTGCTCATGTGGTATAGTGCCGTGCATAATGGGCACCTTAATTAAGTTCTTCTTTGCATCTTCAATACCCTTGGTAATAGCTTCCTGCACCTCTTTAGCTTTACCCAGGCCATGACCTACGATACCGGCTTCGTTACCTACAACCACCAGGGCAGAGAAGCTGAATGCACGACCACCTTTGGTTGTTTTAACTACCCGGTTAATAGAAACCACTTTCTCTTTCAACTCCAGGTCGCCGGCCTTTATTTTATTTACAATTTGATTAGACATGTACTGTTGTTATTAAATAATTATTCAAATTAAAAGTCTAAACCGCCTTCTCTTGCTCCATCTGCCACTGCCTTGATACGACCGTGATACAAGTAACCGCTACGATCGAAAATCACTTTGGTTACACCAAGTTCTATAGCTTTTTTGGCAATAGCTTCGCCCACCATTTTGCTCTTTTCTATCTTAGGGGCTTTTTGAGCGTTGATATCTTTTTGTTTTGATGATGCAGAAGCAATCGTTACACCGTTACTGTCATCAATAAGCTGTGCATAGATATCGGTATTGCTGCGAAAAACGCTCAGACGTGGTGCACTGGGTGTACCAGACACACGCTTGCGAATGCGATACCTTATCTTTTGTCTTGCAGTTGATTTATTGTTCATTCTGTTTTGTATTTACAATCTCCGATACTGCCGGAAATCTGGTTTTACACTACTATTTATTTACCTGCAGACTTACCTGCTTTTCTCCTCAGCACTTCGCCTACGAATTTCACACCCTTTCCTTTGTATGGCTCTGGCTTGCGGAGGCTGCGAATCTTAGCGCAAACTGCACCGAGCAATTGCTTGTCGTTACTCTCCAGGGTAATGATCGGATTTTTACCTTTCTCCTGGGCAGTAGCCACTTTCAACTCCTTTGGAATTTCAAATACGATGTTATGCGAATAACCCAATGCAAGGTCAAGCAAGTTTCCCTGGTGAGAAGCTTTATAACCCACACCAACGAGTTCAAGTTGCTTTTTGAAACCTTCTGTTACACCCTGTACCATATTGCTCACGAGCGAACGATATAAACCGTGCATTGCCCGATGGCGAATCTGATCAGTAGGACGAACAAATTCTATCTGATTGTCTTTAATTTCTACTGTAATATCCCTGTCTAATTTCTCAGACAATTCGCCATTTGGCCCTTTTACGGTTACCACGTTATCCTTATTCACCGTGATACTTACACCAGCAGGGAATTGAACAGGCTTTTTTCCTATACGACTCATGATATGTATTTTATAAAGATGATTGCAGCAAACCGGTCAGCTTAGTATAGTTTCAGCTTAATGTATTTGCAGCTTATATTGTTAATTAGAAAATATTGCACAGCACTTCTCCTCCCACGTTCTGAGCCCTGGCCTCTTTATCTGTCATCACACCTTTAGAGGTAGAAATGATAGCCACACCCAAACCATTCTTCACACGCTTAAATTCTCCGGGCTTGGCGTAAGTACGCAATCCCGGACGGCTCACCCTTTCCAAACTTTGGATAACAGGCTGCTTGGTAGTTGCATCATATTTCAAGGCAATTTTAATAATGCCTTGTTTGCTATCATCTTCAAATTTATATTTAAGGATGTAGCCTTTTTCGTAGAGGATCTCTGTGATGCGCTTCTTCAAATTGCTGGCAGGAATTTCCACGATGCGGTGGTTAGCCATTTGAGCGTTTCGAATTCTGGTGAGATAGTCTGCAATTGGATCAGTAACCATTGTTATTTGTAGTTAATTGATTTAATAATTTGTTTTACAATGCGATATCCAAGTCTCAGTACCTGGTACTGTACTCAGGATCAAGATTACCAACTGGCTTTAGTTACGCCGGGAATCTTGCCTTGAAGTGCCATGTCTCTAAACATTACACGACTCACACCAAAGTGACGCATGTAACCTCTTGGACGGCCCGTGAGCTGGCAGCGGTTCTTTAAGCGAACCGGTGAAGCATTTTTTGGTAGAAGGTCTAAACCTGCATAATCACCTGCTGCTTTAAGGGCTGCACGTCTTTCTGCATATTTTTCCACCATTTTAGCTCTTTTTCTTTGCCTGGCTTCAACTGATTTTTTTGCCATAGTTGTATTTAAATTCTGGTGTTGAATGGCTGCATCCTGCAAGCAGATTTACAGCATTTGCAATATTATTTTTTTACATTTTTGAAAGGCATACCCAATTCTTTAAGCAATTCATATGCTTCTTCATTGGTACCGGCAGTAGTCACAAATGTGATATCCAGGCCAGTAATTTTATTCACCTTGTCAATATCTATTTCCGGGAAAATGATTTGCTCCGTTACACCAAGGGTGTAGTTACCGCGGCCATCAAAAGCTTTATCGTTAATGCCTTTGAAATCACGAACACGAGGTAAGGATACAGATACCAACCTGTCTAAAAATTCGTACATCTTTACACCACGCAGCGTTACACGTGCACCGATGGGCATATGCTTACGCAGCTTAAAGTTTGAAATGTCTTTCTTAGATAAAGTGGCCACTGCTTTTTGCCCGGTGATGTTTGTAAGCTCATCCACGGCGATATCGATAAGTTTTTTATCGTTTACCGCACCATTTACACCACGGTTCAGGCAAATCTTGGTGAGGCGTGGCGCCTGCATCACAGTTTTGTAACTGAACTTTTTCATTAAAGCAGGAACAACTTCCTTTTTGTACTTGTCTGCTAATCTTGCAGTATTGATTGTTGTGCTCATTATTTGATTACCTCCCCTGATTTTTTAGCTACACGAACTAGTTTACCATTTTCACGAGTGCGTTTGATCTTACTTGGTCCGCCTGTTTTAGCATCCCAAAGCATTACATTGCTGATGGCAACAGGCGCTTCTACTTTTACGATACCACCTTTGGTATTCTGCGCAGTAGGCTTAGTGTGCTTGGTTACGATGTTCACACCTTCTACCAGGACACGCTCTTTTTCCACAATCACTTCTAACACTTTGCGGGGCTTCTTCAGATCCTTATCCTCACCAGAAATCACCACTACCTGGTCGCCTTTTTTGATGTTGAACTTGGGTTTAAATCTTGTACTCATTTTATTTTGCTTTTGGCTATCAGCATGTAGCTTTTAGCGTTTTCTTTAATTGTCTTTTTTGTGCAGCCAATAGCAAGCCATTAGCTTTTAGCGGTGCTTAAAGCACTTCTGGCGCCAGGGAAATGATCTTCATGTATCCTTTATCCCTAAGCTCCCGGGCTACGGGGCCAAAAATACGAGTGCCCCTCGGCTCGTCGGAATTGTTTAGCAATACCACGGCGTTATCGTCAAACCGAATATAAGAACCGTCTTTACGGCGCAATTTGTTTACAGTGCGCACAATAACGGCTTTAGACACAGTACCTTTTTTGATACCGCCGGCAGGCATAGCATCTTTAACGGTAACTACGATCTTGTCGCCGATCTTAGCATAATCTTGTCCGCTATTGCCTAATACCCGGATGCAAAGCACTTCTTTTGCCCCGCTATTGTCCGCTACGTTTAGTCTGCTTTCTTGCTGAATCATTTTTGATATTTTAGTATCTAGTACTTAGTATGTAGTACTTAGACCAGTTCTAATTTTTTTTGTTCTTAACTTAATACCAAGTACTAATTACTCAATACTTTTATTTCACTTTTTCAAGAACCTCTACAAGTCTCCACCGCTTAGTTTTGCTCAGCGGGCGACTCTCCATAATCTTTACAGTATCGCCGATGTTGCACTCGTTCTTCTCATCATGCGCATGAAAACTGCTTGTTTTCTTAAGGAACTTACCATACAGTGGATGCTTAATCTTCCGCTCTACCTGTACGGTGATGGTTTTATCCATCTTGTTGCTGGTAACCAGGCCTGTCCTGGTTTTCCTTAAATTTCTTACAACTTCTGTTGTAGTTTCTGTTGCTGCCATCTTGTATTTATTTAATTGGAATTAAGCTCCAATTTGATTTTTTCTTAATTGAGTTTTCAACCGTGCAATGTCCCTTCTGAGGATACGGATGCTTTGCGGGTTCTCCAAAGGTGCAATGGCATGTGCAAAACTGAGTTTTTTCAATCTTAGCTCATCTTCCTTAATCTTTGCAACCAGGTCCGCTTCGCTCATCCCGTTCAGGCTTTGTACAAAATCTGCTTTCTTAGACATTTTAATTTAGTTTTTTTCGATTTGCTAACCAGGCAAGTGCTGATTATTTCAAATGTTGTTACCGGCGAAGATTACACAGTGAAATCCCTGCTTACTACAAACTTTGTGAGAATCGGCAGTTTTTGTGCTGCCAGTTCAAAAGCTTCTTTAGCCACCTGTAGTGGTACTCCATCAGCTTCAAACAGGATACGACCAGGCTGCACAATGGCGGCCCATCCTTCCGGGTTACCTTTACCTTTACCCATCCTTACTTCGGCTGGCTTTGCGGTAATGGGTTTGTCTGGAAAAACACGGATCCATACATTTCCTTCACGCTTCATGTGACGGGTCATTGCCTGCCGGGCACTTTCTATCTGCCGACTTGTTAACCAAACACTATCTAAAGCTTTTAAACCAAAGGTTCCAAAGGAAAGGATTGCACCACGTTTAGTGTCTCCTTTCATTCTTCCTTTCTGCGTTTTCCTATGCTTGCTTCTTTTTGGTGATAACATCTTATTTCAATTTTTGATGTTAGATTTATAAATTTTGATGAACAAAACTCACAAACAAACAGCTTTACAATTTAATTTTTAAACTAACTCCGGGATCAGCTTTTACATCATCCGAAATCGAACACAATTTTTATCTTCTTCCGCCACCGCCACGGTTATCACCACCGCCTCTCCTATCTCCGCCACGATCTCCACCTCTACGGTCTCCACCACCACCACGACGATCATCTCTGCGGTCAAATCCGCCTGGCTGCCTGTCTGCACCTTCGTTCTTGCCACCGGCAATCACGTTAGGATTCAAGTCCCTTTTACCTAAAACCTCACCTTTACAAATCCAAACTTTGATACCTATTTTACCATAAACGGTTAAGGCAAAAACGTTTGCATAATCGATATCCATCCTCAGGGTATGCAGCGGGGTACGACCTTGTTTAATCTCTTCGCTACGGGCAATTTCAGCACCACCAAGGCGGCCACCTACTTTTACTTTGATACCTTCTGCGCCCATACGCAATGCAGAAGCGATAGACATTTTAATAGCTCTCTTATAATTGATCCTGTTTTCAAGCTGGCGGGCAATCGTATCTGCTACAATGGTAGCATCAAGCTCCGGCCTGCGAATTTCAAGGATGTTGATTTGCACATCTTCTTTACCACAAAGCTTTTTCAACTCTTCTTTAATGCGGTCAACTTCTCCACCACCTTTACCAATGATGATACCTGGCTTAGAAGTGTGAATAGTTACGATCAGCTTATTAAGTGTACGCTCAATCACGATTTTTGCAATACCACCTTTGTTGATACGGGCATTCAGGTAGTTCCTGATGCGATCGTCTTCAATCAGTTTGTTTGCATAATCTTTTTTGTGCGCATACCAGTTGCTGTCCCATCCACGAATGATTCCTAACCTGGCACCTATTGGATTTGTTTTCTGACCCATAGTATTTATTTATTCTTTCGTTTTCTTTTTTTGAAGTAAGAAAGTTTATTTGAGTTTCGTTTCTACTTTTATTTAGCAGCTTTAGCTACAGCCTGATCTACAACTATAGTTACATGGTTGCTACGCTTGCGCACTCTGTAACCACGGCCCTGTGGAGCAGGACGCATACGCTTGATTACCCGGCCATTGTCTACCATAATCGTTTTCACAATAAGACTGTTCTCATCAGCACCTTCATTTTTTGCTTTCCAGTTGCTGATGGCAGAAATAACCAGTTTGCGCAAAGGCACAGCAGGATGCTTAGGATTGTGCTCCAGTACAGCCAGGGCTTTTTCCACTTGCATACCACGAATGAGATCTACCAATAAGCGCATCTTCCGTGGAGAAGTGGGATAATTATTCAATTTTGCTACTGCTTCCATTTTATTAAGTTTCTTGTTTCTGGACGAATAACCAGTAACGGATTATTACATTTTTTTGCTTGAGTGACCTCTGAAGTTCCTGGTTGGTGCAAATTCACCAAGCTTATGCCCTACCATGAATTCAGTTACGTAAACCGGGATAAATTTGTTGCCATTGTGCACAGCAAAAGTTTGTCCTACAAAATCAGGAGAGATTGTGCTTCTTCTACTCCAGGTTTTAATCACACCCTTTTTCAATTTTCCCTCTGCCATCGCCAGTATTTTGTTTTCCAACTTTACTTCGATGTAAGGACCTTTTTTTAATGAACGAGCCATTTGTAATTTTTGATTTGCGATTTCAGATTTTGATTTCTCGGAACCTGGAACCTGGTTTGTTTATTTGCTCCTGCTTTTAAGCCGGAACCATTTTAACTATTGAACTGATCTATTGATCATCAAATTCTATTTGTTTGGCAGCTTCTTACCGTTCCTGCGGGTAAGGATCATCTTGTCTGAACCTTTTCCTCTTGTACGGGTAATTTGTCCTTTAGCATACTTGCCCTTACGACTGCGTGGATGACCACCACTTGCTCTTCCTTCACCACCACCCATTGGGTGATCTACCGGGTTCATAGCTACCGCTCTTGTGCGTGGACGAATACCTTTCCAACGGTTTCTACCAGCTTTACCCATGCTTTCAAGGCTATGATCGCTGTTACTGGTAACACCTACAGTAGCATAGCAATTAACCAGTATTCTTCTCAATTCGCCACTTGGCATTTTAAGTACTGCATACTTGCCTTCTTTGTTGCTCAACTGGGCAGAAGTTCCGGCACTTCTTACCAGGATACCACCCTGGCCGGGTTGCATTTCAATGTTGTGAACGTTAGTACCCAACGGCATATTTTTAAGCATGAGGGCGTTTCCTAATTCTGGTGCAACCTCATCTCCGCTAAGGATCGTTTGTCCTACCTGCAAACCTTGTGGTGCAAGGATGTAACGCTTTTCACCATCAGCATAAGCCAGTAAAGCAATAAATGCTGTACGGTTAGGATCGTACTCAATTGTTTTTACGGTAGCAGGAATATTCTTCTTGTTCCGCTTAAAATCAATAATACGATACATGATCTTGTTTCCACCGCCCATGTAGCGCATACTCCTTCTACCTTGTGAGTTTCTGCCGGCAGTATTTTTCTGGGCTTCCAGCAGAGATTTTTCAGGTACGTTGGTGGTTATTTCTGCGTATGCATTACCAATCCTCCAGCGGGTACCTGCGGTAGTAGGTTTATATTTTCTAAGTGCCATTGCTCAATTATTTTTTATTTGTCAAAACTTTGCGGTGCTGACCACCATTCATTAATTATCTTATACGGCTGCACCATATATATCAATGGTATCGCCTTTGGCTACAGTAATCACAGCTTTCTTCTTGGCGGGCTTGCGGCCAATGATAAAACCTGCTTTCGTGTACTTTGATTTCAATTTAGAAGGAACAACAGAAGTGTTCACATCCTCTACCTGCACGCCATAAAACTCCTCTACAGCTTTCTTAATCTCCAGCTTATTGGCTTTACGGGCTACTACAAAAGTGTAGCGGTTAGATTTTTCTGCTTGCTGATTAGCTTTCTCAGACAAAACAGGCTTTATTAATACATCAGACAGTTTCATGTCGTTTCTTTTTGATCGTTGTTTTAGATTACCCGCAGGCGGGCGATTCCGATATTATGCATCTGCTTCTACATCTTCTACAGAGAACAGTTTAGCTGCACTTTCTGTAAGCACCAGTACACCAGCGTTTAAGATGTCGTAAGTATTCATATCGCTGATCACTGTACCACATACACCCTGCACATTGCGAAGGCTCAGGTATAAGTTGTCATCATATTCAGGGATAACAACCAGTGCTTTTTTACGGCCGATGTTCAGGCTGTTTAAAATGCCAGTGAAAGTTTTGGTTTTTGGCGCATCCATCACTACATCTTCCAGCACCATGATAGCATTTTCCTTAGCCTTATAAGCAAGAGCGCTCATCTTTGCCAGGTCTTTTACTTTACGGTTAAGCTTGATGTCATACTTATGCGGCTTGGGGCCAAAGATGGAACCACCACCTTTGTACAAAGGGTTACGCAGGTTACCCTTACGAGCTCCGCCAGTACCCTTTTGCTTGTGAAGTTTCTTAGATGAACCTTTCACTTCCATACGGGTCTTTACCTTGTGCGTTCCCTGGCGCTGTGCACCCTGGTATTGCTTCACAGCAAGATAAATCACATGGTCGTTGGGTTCGATTCCAAAAATTTCTTCCGGCAGGTCGACGGTTCTTCCTGTCTTTTCGCCTTTTGTATTTAATATATCCAGTTGCATTGTACTTTATTTTAAAGGAGCATGCTGGCCCCGTTTAAGCTTTTTATTTACTGATTAAAAGAATAGAACCGTTGTGGCCTGGTACAGAACCACTCACGAGGATATAATTCTTCTCAGCGAATATTTTAACCACTTTAAGTCCTTTCATTTTCACTTGATCTCCACCCATACGACCTGCCATGCGCATACCCTTAAATACCCGGCTGGCATCAGATGAGTTACCAATAGAACCCGGTGCACGCTGACGATCGTGCTGACCGTGAGACTGCTCACCTACACCATGGAAACCATGACGCTTTACCACACCCTGGAAACCCTTGCCTTTAGTAGTACCAACAACTTCTACGTTGTCGCCTTCGGCAAAAATGTCAACAGTGATAGATTCACCTACATTTTTATCTGATTCGCTATCGCGGATTTCTTTTACGAATTTTTTAGGAGCTGTGTTGGCTTTTGCAAAGTGGCCGGTTTCGGCTTTGATGGAGTGCTTTTCTTTCTTATCGCCAAAAGCTATCTGGAGGGCATTATAACCGTCAGTTTCTACGGTTTTCTTTTGTGTAACTACACATGGGCCGGCTTCAATGATGGTAACAGCCGTTTGCTTGCCGTTTGTATCAAAGATGCTGGTCATCCCGATCTTCTTACCAATAATACTTTTCATTGTATCTTATTTGTACCCAGCGCTCTTGTACTGCATCAGTATGCAAGAGTTAGGTGTTTTAATTTCTTTTTAAGAGCTTACCTGGTGCCTCCCCGATTAATCCGGGGGGTTCATCAAGCTTTGATCTCAACATCAACACCACTAGGCAGGTCTAATTTACTTAGAGCGTCAACCGTACGGCTGCTGCTGGTGTAGATATCTAATAAACGTTTGTGTGTGCACAACTGAAATTGCTCACGAGCCTTTTTATTTACGTGCGGCGAACGCAACACCGTAAAAATTTTCTTGTGCGTAGGTAATGGAATTGGCCCCGTTACTACTGCCCCTGTACTTCGTACAGTCTTTACAATCTTCTCCGCAGATTTGTCTACTAAATTGTGGTCGTAAGACTGCAACTTGATTCTGATTCGTTGTGACATATTTAAAGAACTTTTGAATTCCGTTTTTTGAATTTGGAGTGCAAAGGTAACGCTGCACAATTAAACTTCAAAGGTTTAGGAGAAGTTTTTTTTTGAAAAACACAAGATTATGCATGTTTGCAGCCTTAGGAATGGTTTTTGAATACTTCTCACAAATTTTATTCATGACCAAATTAAGCTTTGTGGCTGCTCTTTGTATCGCCAGTTCCGCTGCATTCTCCCAGCCATTACAGGCAAATTTTTACGGTGGTATTGCAGACTACCAGGGAGATTTAATCTATAAACGCTTTACCAACCTCAACCCTGCTGTTGGTCTGGGGCTTACTTATAAGCTATCGCCACATGTAAATATAAGAGCTGCCGCCACTTATCTCAAGCTTAAAGCAGAGGATCAGCAACTTGATAAAAGTAAAAACACATATAGCCGCAACCTTTCATTTATAACCAATGTTTGGGAAGCTCAACTTGCTGCGGAATACAATTTTCTTGATTTGGAAGAACGTGGATTTACCCCTTATGTATTTGGCGGTGTAGCAGCATTTCATTTTAACCCCTATGTTAAAGACAGCACTAATGCGAGGGTTTACCTGAGAACATTAACCACAGAAGGCCAGGGACTGCCACAATACCCTGAGAAAAAATTATACAGCAATAATCAGTTTGCCATACCCTTTGGTGCGGGTTTTAAGCTAGCATTGTCTCCCCAACTAGAGTTGGGTGTTGAATTTGGCCTGCGAAAATTATTTACAGATTATTTAGATGATGTAAGCGGAACATATGCAGATTCTACTGTGTTGGCGAATGCCCGGGGTCCCCTCGCCACCTATTATGCCTATCGGGCAGATGAAAACGTGGGTGCACCCGGATATCCGGCAGAAGGTAAGATAAGAGGCAACCCCAAACAAAAGGATTGGTACTATTTTCCGGCATTCAGAATTTCTTACAACTTTGGAAATAAAGCAAGCTCCAATAAAAACAAGGCATCCAAATTGGGTTGCCCCACGAATATTTACTAGGTTCAAACTATTTGATCTGCCTTTGGCAAAATAAAAGAGGATGGACACAAACCAAATTCTTTATTGCCGGCAACAATGCTGAAACAACTCAGGTGCTGTTAAACTAAAGAAACCGGGTGCATTATGCCCTGCTGGATTTAGTGAACGGCTGAAGCCTTTCTTACGTTTACCATCAGGTACAGTAGCACCCGGCATTTATTCTCACCTTGAAGAAACATTCTATCGGCAGGGAGAGACTTTAAACCTTGTCTTTAATAATAGTAGTACGAGACTCCGTAGTGGAGGAATTGCCACGAAGGAGCGCAATAATAATAATTAAAACCACTATACCTCCTACTACCCACATCCAGGGCTGCATTACAAAGCTATTGGTTGTCGTGCTTGTGTTGGTGGTTGTAGACGTTGTGCTTGATCCACCCGTTTCAGCTTCCTGAGCCAGGAGATTTAAGTTCATTACTGCCAGTACAACCAGGAGCCATGTTCGGCGTGCGAAATAAATGATTTGTTCTTTCATGTTGATTTGTTTTATGAGAACCTTGATATAATCAGGCCAAACTAAACAACAATGAGATTCCGGGGGTTTACGCATGAAACTGCGAAAACTTTTCCACGAATTTGAAAAATTAGAATAAAATGTAAAGCAAAAAAATGCAATTTTAGATCTTCTTCGTTTTGTATGACAGCACTTTATATCAGCCAAAAGCTACCTTTTCCGTGATACTATATTGCTGGCCAAATGGATCGGTGGCCAGGATACGTACTTCTTTAGCCTCTGAAGAAATATGTGCTTTGAATAAATGCCCTGTAATTTTTGGTTCTGCCCAGGACCGTATGGCGGGCAGTGTGGGTCCCTGCATTGTTTTGAAGGCAAGTGCATCGAGCCCTTCAAAACGTGTGAGACTCCCCCTTGCAACACCATCTACCCAAAACTCTGTTTTCCAATGGGCATCGCTATTCCAGATATTAACCTCCATCAAGTGATCCCCGGTTTCGGTGGCTTTAAAATAAGCCCTTAATTGATGAGAAACGGGATTGCCGGTTCCCTGGTAGCGCCACTGGAGCTGGTTTCCTTTCACCTTATAAACAGCATAGCCGTTTGGAGAGCCATCGTCACAAATATCGCCGCTCCACCAGGCCCCACAAACCGCAGCATGGTTGTGCTCATAAATATTACCTTTTATTACATTTTGCATATAATGGGTGTGCCCACTCATAATGTGCACCTGCCGGTCTTCTAACAAACGATACAACGCCTCGTTATTCTTAGTGCCTTTATGCACGGGGATGTGCACGCAAAGAATAAGCAAGTGATCCTTTGGTACAAAGGCAAGATCCTTTTGAAGCCAGTCTAACTGGTGTTGCTGGATAAAACCATCATAGTCCTTGTCTTTACCCAGGTACCTAACATTATCCATTACCACATAATGTGCTTTTCCCCGATTAAAAGAATAATAAGTGGGTCCATAATTCTGTTGAAAAGTATCGTCTGAAGTTTCGTCTCCCCCTTTGTTGTAATCCATATCATGATTACCCAGGCACTGGAAAAATGGGATGTTCATGGCGGCTACGGCCTTATCATATTCTACAAAAAGTTCCGGCTTGTCCCATACGATATCACCTACGCAAATGCCATGCAGCAGCGCATCGGCAGGATAGGTTTTTACCAAACTTTGTACGCTGGGCACAGACTCGTTCATCATGCGCTGCACATCCTGTTCATTTTGTACCTGCGGATCTGCCCATACGAAAAAGTCATGCTCTTCATCATTTGTGGCAAGAGGCGTAAGTTTAAAATCAAAATCCATCTTAGTAGCCGACCCATCAAAAAGCATGTAATGACGGGCAATTTTTTTTTCTTGCAGAAACGCATAGCCTGCTGGTGTGCTGATGAAAACACTTACGGCTGCCGGATGTGCAGGAAATTCAAATTTACCCTTGGCGTTTGTGACAACAACGGAATATCCATCACTGATTACCACATTGGCAATACCACGACCATTTGAAGAAACGCTGCCCCTTACTTTTTTGATGCCCCTGCCCTGCGTGGTAGATAAAAGATCTCCGGCCAAAATAAAACCTCCGGTAAGCCAGGTAAATTGTTGTATAAATTTCCGTCTGTTCATCATAAAAAGCGTTTTGTCGTACAGTCAATCGGAGATTAAGGCGCAGTTGCAAATCCAGGGTTGGAAACAGAAATAATCGCCTTACCCCAGGAATATTCGGCCGTAAAAGTAGCTGGTTTCTGTGGAAAGAAAAGGCCAAGTAAGCGGAAAATTCAACATAAAAGAATAAAGCATTGCATAGGATGATGCGCAGAAACAATAGTTTTGCAGCACTCCCTTTTTTGTAAGTGGGAGATGAGCAGCTGAGCCTTCGTAATGTAATCATGAACATGCTGCCCAATTTGGTAATTTAAACGCAGTCCCATCTATGCCTCACTCCCATCAAGCCGTTGTAAATCTTGCCGAAAGACATCGCCATATTTTAGATAAACTTAAAAAAGAAGGACAGGTAACTGTGCCCGAACTTTGCGATGATTTGAGCGTATCGTCCGTAACGATCCGCAAGGATTTAAAGGTGCTGGAGTTAAAAGACCTGCTCTTTAGAACCCATGGGGGAGCCTCGCTCATTAATCCTTACACGCCAGACCGGCATGTGAGTGAAAAAGAAAAAATAAACACGGAAGAAAAAGCAGCTATTGCCAAGGCGGCTGCTGCTTTGCTGGAGCCTAAAGACTGTATTATCATTGGGTCTGGCACCACGGTGCTGGCCCTGGCTACTGAAATCAAGCATGCGGGAAAGATTACGGTACTCACTGCAGCGCTAAATGTGGCTACAGAACTAAACCGGCATCCTGATGTAGAAGTTATGGTACTGGGTGGCTTGCTGCGAAAAAGCTCTGCTTCTGGCACCGGGATCTATGCAGAACAAATGCTCAACGATTTTAGTTGCAGCAAATGCTTCCTGGGCGTAGATGCCATCGACATGGAATTTGGCCTTAGTGCCACGCATGTGATGGAGGCGCAACTCAATCGCAAAATGATTCAGGCTGCTCAAAGAACAATTGTACTGGCAGACAG
>DGQO01000043.1:7450-27895 GCA_002400445.1 Chitinophagaceae bacterium UBA4412 | reverse complement strand
CTTGATGTGCCTTTATCCTGCCGGCTAAGGCAGTTTGCATTTCAAACTGTTTTACTTTAGCAATTAAAGGCCTTTGCACATGAAGTTTTAATCTGTCTTACTCACGCTTCCCCCACTACTTTCCTGCTTTGTAACTTGTGGATTACCCCGGTAATGAACTGATCCCCCGCTGCTGGCCTGGGCATCAAGTTTTACACTTGCATGAACGGATACACTTCCTCCACTACTGGCCTGTGCAACGGTGCTTTCCGTAAGTAGTTGTTCCGCATGTAACTCGCTTCCACTGCTGGCATTTGCTTCAAACGCTTTTGTACGCCCACTTACTTCTATTTCTCCTCCGCTGCTCACCCCCGCCGCAGCCAGAGGTGCATCAATATTAGCTTTAATACTGGAACCACTGGAAGCTTGCAGGCTTACATTTTCATCGGTCTTTAAAGTACCATTCACCGTTGCTTCTGCGCCTGCAGTCGTTTCTATTAACCGGATGCCGGGTGCAGATATATAAATTTTTGCGTGAAAATTATTCCAGTTTAAACCACTGCGCAACTTAATCTGCAGCATATTATCTTCCGTTTTGGTGATGATATCGCCTATTACATTATCATCTGCCTCTACTGTAAGTTTTAAATTGTCTGCAGGTACAATTTCCACTTCAAAGTCTCCGCTGGCTTTTACGCCTGTAAATGCCGCTGTCTGCCGTTGCTCGGTTACGATGTTTCCACTTCCACTCCGAAAAGTGCAGGCAGCTAAACTAAGAATGGTTGTGATGAAGACTAAGATAAATTTCATGGCTCTTTGATTTTGGATACAAATATTTAAATTAATTCCGATAATCTGCAATTGTAAAAACATAAACGGTATTTGCAGGCCGTCCTTCAAAAAAATCATGTGCTGAATAGTTATCTTCGCAGCCTTATGACGGAAAAAATACTGATCCTGGATTTTGGATCTCAATACACACAGTTAATTGCCCGTGTGGTAAGAGAAGCCAATGTATTTTGCGAGATTCAACCTTTTAATAAACCGGTGCAGTATGAGCCCGGGCTCAGGGGTATCATTTTGTCCGGCTCCCCATTTTCTGTAAACGATGCAAATGCCCCGCTGGTAGATGTGAAAGGCCTGGCCGACCAGGTACCCGTTTTAGGTGTTTGCTACGGTGCCCAGCTTACCGCAAAAATTTTTGGCGGCCTGGTAGAAAAAAGTGACAAGCGGGAATATGGCCGGGCAAGTTTCATTCGTAAATCTGATGATTTGCTGCTGGCGGGTCTTTCCTCTCCTACGCAGGTATGGATGAGTCACAGCGATACGATTAAAAAATTACCTGCAAGCTTTGAGTTATTGGGTACCACAGAAGATATACCGGTTGCCGCTTTTAAAGCGCCGCATAGTTCAACCCATCCCATATATGGCCTGCAGTTTCACCCGGAAGTATATCATTCTACCGAAGGCAAAAAAATCATTGAAAATTTCCTGGTAAATATTTGCCACTGCACGCAAGACTGGACGCCGGCACATTTCATTACAGATACCGTAGCAGCATTAAAAAAACAACTTGGAAATAGCAAAGTGGTAATGGGCCTTAGCGGAGGCGTAGATAGTACGGTGGCCGCTACACTTATTCATAAAGCCATTGGTAAAAACCTGTATGGCATCTTTGTAGATAACGGCGTGCTGCGTAAACAGGAGTTTGAGGAAGTGTTAGACATCTATAAAGAACTGGGGCTAAATGTAAAAGGCGTAAATGCACGGGAGCATTTTTATACAAAGCTTGCCGGCAAAGTGTTACCAGAAGAAAAGCGTAAGGCGATTGGGCAATGTTTTATTGATGTATTTGATGAAGAAGCGCAACAGATTTCCGGTATTGAATATTTAGGCCAGGGTACGATCTATCCTGATGTAATAGAATCAGTTTCTGTGCATGGCCCTTCCGTTATGATCAAAAGCCATCACAATGTAGGCGGCTTGCCAGAAAAGATGAAAATGAAACTGGTAGAACCTTTGCGCTCTTTATTCAAAGATGAAGTGCGTAAAATAGGTGCTGAATTAGGCATACCCGCAGAAATGCTGAGCAGGCATCCTTTTCCCGGCCCCGGTTTGGCCATTCGCATTTTAGGAGAAGTAACAGAAGATAAGGTACAGTTATTGCAAGATGCTGACAAGATTTATACAGACCTGCTCAAGAAGCACCAATTGTATAAAGAAGTGTGGCAGGCAGGTGCCATCTTGTTACCGGTAAAAAGTGTAGGCGTAATGGGCGATGAAAGAACTTATGAATTTACTGTAGCACTGCGGGCAGTGACGTCCGTAGATGGAATGACGGCAGACTGGGCGCACTTACCCTATGCGTTCCTGGCCGAAGTGAGCAATGCCATCATTAATAATGTAAAAGGAATTAACAGGGTGGTTTACGATATTAGCAGTAAGCCCCCAGCCACAATAGAATGGGAATAAATCAACAGCAAAAAAGTCCTGGTATGCAAAAATTGTTTTCATTTTTTTTCTTCACTTTATGTATCGCTTGCTTCCTGCCTAAGGCAGAAGCACAACTGGATGGCAGTAAACCATCCGCATATCGGGTGGCTATTTTTGCACCCTTGTACCTTGATTCTGTTTTTGCCGATGGCAGTTACAAATACGGCAGAACTTTTCCAAAATTTGCCCTGCAGGGTTTGGATTTTGTGCAAGGTGCGCAGATAGCTTTGGATAGTATTCCCATCCCTAACAGTACGATTTACACACAGGTGTACGATTCTAAATCTTATACACAGGGAGTACCTGAGCTCATTGCGTCAAAAGCATTAGACAAAGTAGACCTGATCATAGGTGCGGTAAAGGACCAGGAATATGGCCAGCTTGCCTCATTTGCCAGCGCAAAAAATATTCCCTTTATCTCCGCCGTATTGCCCAATGATGGCGGCGTTACACAAAACCCTTTTCTCGTAATCATTAACCCCACGCTTAAGGCACATTGCGAAGCCATCTATTCTTACATATTATCCAACCACAGTGCAGATAATATTATCCTCGCAAGCCGGCCCGGTAGCCAGGAAAATGTAGTGCAGCAAAATTTTAAAGACATCAACACACCCGATGGAAAACCGCTGCTCAAAATCACACAACTTAATTTTCCCAGTTCCGACTTTTCTGCCCTCGCTGCAAAAATGGACAGCACCAAAAATAATGTGATCATTGGTGGCAGCCTTACCGAGAGTTTTGCCAATGACCTGGCTACTTATTTACAGGCTGTAAGTAAAACGTATAAGAAGGTTATGCTCATAGGAATGCCCAATTGGGATGGCTTTAGCAATATGCAAAAAAATAAGACCCTCGCTGATTTCCCGGTTTACTATACATCGCCTTTTTACAATGCAAAAACAGATGAGCACAGCAAAAAAATCAGAGATATCTACCTGAGTAAATATAAAGGTGTGCCTTCTGACCTTACTTACAAGGGCTACGAAATCACACTGCAGGGCATTAAGGTTTTGGCTCGCTATCCCAATGACATGACTTCACACCTCAATGATTATCCTTACCGTATTTTCAGCGACTTCAGGTTCAGACCTGTATTCTTAAATAACCGAAAAGGCCTGCCGGATTATTTTGAAAATAAGAACCTCTATCTTATGCGCATCATGAACGGAAGCATAACCCGGGCCTGGTGAGTTCCAGGCTTAGCGGATTATTTTCTTGATACCAGCCTTTGTATTTCATAGCATCATCGTTGCGTCGCAATCCGTTCATCGGCATCGCATATTTCAACAACGCATTCGCCTCATTTAAGTAAGCATCACGGAAGGATTGGAGGGTCGTTCTCCCTTACCCAGCACCGCCAGGCTGTGCAGCGTAACTTCTGCAATTTCCGTTAAAGCTTCCTCTGTAAAAAAAGCCTGGTGCGCCGTAATAAGCACATTAGGAAAACTCATGAGCCGCTGAATATTGTCATCTACAATAATTGTATCAGACAGGTCACGGAAAAATAATTTTTCTTCCTGCTCATACACATCTATGCATAGGTTTCCCACCTTTTGGCTCTTTAAGGCTGCAATAATATCTGCAGTATTAATGAGCGCTCCCCTGCTGGTATTGATCAGTGTAACACCAGGTTTCATCATCCCAATACTGTTCTTATTTATGAGGTAATGATTCTCTTCCGTAAGCGGACAATGTAATGATATTACATCAGACTGTTGTAAGAGCAATTCCTGGCTCACATACTGCACGCCTGTCTGACCAAGTGTGGCGTCAGGAAATTTATCATAAGCCAGCACCTTGCAGCCAAAGCCCAGCATAATCTTACAAAACACTTTACCTATTTTACCCGTACCAATTACACCCACCGTTTTGCCATGCAGGTTAAAACCAAGCAAGCCGTTAAGCGAAAAATTTTGCTCCCGTACCCGGTTGTACGCTTTATGAGTTTTACGATTAATAGTAAGTAGCATAGCTACGGCATGTTCTGCCACGGCTTCAGGAGAATAGGCCGGTACCCTGCATACTTGCAGGCCGTGCTCCTTTGCTGCATCAAGATCTACATTATTAAAACCGGCGCAGCGCAGTGCAATAACCTTTACCCCACGAGCGGCTAAAACACTAATTACTTCAGCACTCAGTTTATCATTTACAAATACGCATACGGCGGCTGAATCATCCACCACGTTTACGATATGCGGCCCGAGATGCGTTTCGTAATATTCAATTTCAAAACCGAAAGCTTCATTTGCCCGGTTGAAAAATTCTTTATCATAAGGCTTTGCAGAAAAAAAAGTGATTTTCATATCCCGGGATTTTTGTTGGCGGTAAAGGTAGGCCTTGCTCTGCAAAGCCATGCAGGCTTAAAGCCTATCTGCACCTGCTCCTTTGCTATTAAAACTTCCATATGATACATTTCTAATGAAATTATTTTGCAGGTACATATATGCATTGCAGTACAAGAGTGCGACGCAACAAAAGCAAGGATAAGTACTAAGGCTGGTAAACAAAAAAATAGCGATGGGTTTGCTGTTGCACAGGTCTCTAAACTGGCACAATATTTAATTAGCTGAGGTATGCAATTAGAAACCTGGATCGGATTGGCTGCAAGTATATGTACCGGCATCTCTATGCTGCCTCAACTGATAAAAACGTACAAAGAAAAACAAGCTGGAGAAATCTCTTACGTTATGCTTGCCATTCTCATCGCCGGGCTTGGTCTTTGGATATGGTATGGGTTTAAAAAAGATGATTGGATCATCATTATATCCAATGCCGTGTCTGTAATAATCAACATTAATATCCTGGTTTTGCAAATCATTTTCAAAGAGAAAAAGAAAGCATAACCCGTATAATTTAATCTTTTTACGCCTGAATAAAAAAATACAGCTATAAAAAAAGGCCGCTCTTCCGAACGGCCTTAATAGTATAATACAGTAGCAATTATTTCGTAACCACAACGCTGGAACTGGCCAGGCGCTTGCCTTTAGAGTCTCTTACTTCCAGCATATATACACCGGAAGAAGCATTTTTAAGGTTAACATCCATACGACTGTAAGGCGTATTGATAGTGTATTGCTTTTTGAAAACCAGGGTGCCCTTGCTATCAAATACTACTACGCTGTAAGCTGTAGTCGCACTGGCGTAATAGCGCACCTGGAACTGGCCTTTATTCGGGTTTGGATAAACAAACACCATATCACTGGCCTTTTCTGAAACGCTCACTTTGTTCGTAACAGAAGAACAACCGGTTACCGTGTTGGTAGCAATAGCTGTGTATTCGCCAAAGCCATCCACGTTTACAGGTAAGGAAGCGCTGCTTGCACCAGAAACAGGGAATCCATTTTTAAAATACTGGTAAGTATAAGTAGCTACAGGACTCACCGTTACATAGAGCCCACTATTGAGATACGGTGTGAGCATATCATTTTCTGCAGCTACAAGCACGGCGCTTGGCAGTGCATTTACAGTAAGTGTAGCAGAAGTAGAAGTTACGGATCCGCAAGGCACACCAGAAACAATCACCCTGTACACATAGCCGTTCATGGTAACAGAGGCATTATTTACGCTGAGTGCGGCCGTGGTAGCACCAGCATAATTTCCACCATTGGTAATATTTACAAATGGATTGCCATTGATACTCAACTGCCATTGGTAAGTAATGGTACTGCCGGTAGCAGCCACGGTAAACACTGTAGATGCTCCTGCACAAATCGCTTTGGCAGTTGGTTGACCCGTAATGTTTACCAGTGTGTTTACGGTTAATGTAGCCGCGGCAGAATTCAGGTTACTGGTACAGGTACCATTAAGCACTGCACGGTATTGATTGCCCGTCATTGCGGCAGTAAGGCCCGTTACGGTTAATGAAGCGCTGGTAGCACCAGTTACATTAGTCCAGGTTGTACCAGCATTGGTACTTACCTGCCACTGATAGGTAGGTGCAGTACCTGTAACGGCTACACTAAAGGAAGCAGAAGTTTGCGTAGGCAAACAAGCTGATGTGCTGGCTGGTTGTGTTGTAACAACAATGGGTGAATTAACCGTAAGAGCGGCGCAACCTGAAGTAACAGTATTACAAGCACCGGTAATTACCACACGGTAAGCATAACCGTTTTGCGAAGCGGTAGTATTGCTCACGGTGAGTGTATTGCTGGTAGCACCACTAATATTGGTAAATGTACCCGCACATCCGGTAGTACTCACCTGCCATTGGTATGCAGCACCTGTGCCTACGGCTGCTACACTAAAGGAGGCGTTGCTTCCTTCGCAAAGCACCACAGCGGCAGGCTGTGTATTTACGGCTACGAGTGTGTTTACAGTAAGTGTAACCGCACTTGAAGTAATTGGTGTTGGGGTACAGCTAAACACATTCACACGATATTGATGACCGTTTTGAGTGGCCACTACAGAGGGCAAACTAAGTGCCGCTGATGTTGCGCCGGTTACATCACTCCATGTAGTTCCGCCATCGGTGCTCAATTGCCATTGATATGTAAGAGAAGAACCAGTTGCTACCACATTAAAATTAGCAGTTGCGCCTACACATACCGTAGTACTTGCAGGTGGAGTTGTAATTGAAGCGGCATTACCTACGCTAAGGGTTGCGGCCGGAGACGTGATAGGCAGTGGGCATGTGCCACTGATTACCACACGATATTGGTTATTATTCATGCCTAGTGTAACAGCAGTGGCGGTATAAGTTGCCGACAGTGCACCAGGAATATCCGTGAAAGTTGAACCGCCATTGGTACTTACCTGCCATTGATAGTTAAGTCCTGTGCCTGTAGCCACTACAGTAAACACGGCGTTATTGCCCACACATTCCACAGCATTGGCTGGGGCGGTAGTAAGGCTAGGAGAAGATTGCACTGTAAGTGTACCAGCAGTTGATGTTGCATTTGCACATTGACCTGTTACAATTACACGATACAGATTTCCATTTAAAGTAGTAGTTACGCCAGCTGCTGTATAAGTAGCATTCGTAGCACCGGGAATATTGGTAAAACTGGTGCCGCCATTTGTGCTTACCTGCCATTGGTAACCCGTAGCAGCAGGGCCACTTACAGATGAAGTAAACAAGGCATCATTACCTACACATGCTGCAACACTAGCTGTAGCTGCCACTGTAGGAGCTGTTCCTGCACTTACCGTAAAGGTTACCGTTGCTGTTTGCACCATTGTACCGGCAGTACCGGTTACAGTAATATTATAAGTGCCGGCTGCAAGTGTTTGCGCATTATTTAAAGTAACCGTTGTAGCATTACCCGGCGTAAGCGGAGTAGGTGCAAAAGATACTGTAGTACCTGCAGGTACACCAGCAGTAGCGGTAAGTATAATTGGTGTAGAAAAACCACCGGTAGCAGTTGTACCCAAGGATACGGAAGCAGTGGCCGGACCAGCACATGCTACTGTAGCAGGCGTGGTACTATTAAAAGAGTAACCCACAGGTGGCACTACGATGGTAAAATTGGTATTGCTGATATCAAAGAAAATATTGCCAACAGCTTCCACTTTAATTCTTGCCGTTGTACTCAATACTCCGGGCAAGGGCACAGATTCGCTACCGTCATTAGCGGTGCTATTGCTCAGTACATAAGGGAATGTTTGACCGCCATCTGTAGAAAGAAGGATGCGCACATTTGCGCAACTTACAGGTGCAGCGGTAGTATTATTTACGTCCCAGGTTACCGTTTGCATAGAGCCACTGTACCAGGTTACATTCGTATTTGGTATGGTTACTGCAAATGGACCTGAGGTGCTGCTTACTACTACCTGGGCGTTTACAAAAGCAGTTTGACCAACTTTTAAAGGTGGAGTAGAACTGTACACAGAGTTATCCCTTACCGTTAGTCGGAAATTAAGTGTACGTCCAACAGAGCTAAGTGCTTCACTCCTCATGAAAGCTGCTCCGCCAGGGAGTGCATTGGTAGTGTATCCACCAGCAAGAATAGTAGCCAACTTAGGAAAAATACGGGTGGGTGAAGTCGTAGCTGGAAAAGTGAGCCAGTTCGGTCCGCCCAGTTTGGTAACACTGGCATTACTGCTATTGCCAGTAAATCCGGCACCATCATCCATTTGCTCCCAGCAATAAGTGAGCACATCACCTGCATTGGCATCTGTGGCTACGCCGGTAAGCGCAAAAGGTGTACTGATAGGGATCGTAAAGTTTCCAACCGGCGCTACAATTGGAGTAGCATTGGTAGCTGAAATATTTGTAGTAACAGGGCAGGTTTTGCCGGCAAGATTAGTTTGAATCTGCTGAATGGTAGCGGCATGATAGATGTCAATGGAATGAGGAGCTACATCCTGGCTGGTGATACCAGCATAACCCATAATGGTTATTCCGGAGCCTACTTCTACGTTTACACCATAACCTTCATTACTCATAGAGAAAGTGTGATTACCACCAAGTTGGTGTCCAACTTCATGAACTACGAAATCAATATCAAAATTATCTCCTTGCGGTATACCATCTGCAGGAGAGGTAATGCCCCTGCCTTTCACGCCATCTACACACACGCAGCCGATACAACCTGCATTACCACCACCGCCGGAGGCGCCAAACATATGGCCGATATCATACCCGGCATTTCCAATGATATTGGTGAGGGTAGTCTGTAACTGGCCATTCCAGGAATTCAGATTGGTATAGGGATCAGTGTTTGCATCATAAAAAATGACATCAACTGTATTTGGAATGAGGTTGAGGTGCAGCCCAAGATCATTTTCATATACACCATTACACCTGGTAAGTGTTGCGTTAAATGCTGCAAGCACAAGGCCAACCTGGCTGGCATTGAATGCTCCAAAATAGTTAGAATACTCGCCGTTGCAGGATTGTGCAAGCCGCATGGTTTTTAACTCGCCTGCAGAACTGGTTGTAGAGTTAGAAACATCTAAACCGTTCTTTTTGATGCCATCAAACATTTGATGATCCTGTGTAGAACAAGTCCATGGGAGTTGGCCCGGCTGACGCTGAGATTTGTACACCGCATAAATGCTGTGATCTGCAGAATATGCTTCAATGAATTCATTCGCCCTATCTGTACGAAACAGCATCGTTTGGATGCCCTGTGGCGAGATACTGATCTTAAGTCGGGCAGCCCGATCAGTTATACCCTTGCCAGAAAATGCACGAATTTCGGGAAAACGCTGCTGTAGTGCAGGTTCAAAATTAGAAGCTTCAACAACTTCAAAGTTTTCTATTTCACCATCCGCATTAGGTAGCGAAATAATAGCAGACTGCCTGCCGGTGCGATTTACCACAGAGAATAGTTTTTCTCTTAATGGTTCGATATTCAAATCAAATAATTTGAACTCCTTTGGATAAGCCAGTCTTGCTACGGCTTTATCTGCTACGATGGATGTACGGGCACCGCTGTGAGGCGTCCATACGCTCTCGGTTTGCGAAAAACCCATTGTAGTAAATAATGCACACAATACTGTAAATAGTACAATTTTCTTCATGTGTGTAAGTTTTGAAATCGCAAAATAGGGCAAACGTTGCATAAAACGTGGTTGCCTTATTATAATAATTTTAACGGTTTACCCCCGTTAAGAAATGATTGGCCCTTTATTTTCTTATATTCTTCTTGTAATCAACTCTAAATGAAACGATATAATGACCATGTATGGCACTTATTCAATTTACAGACAAAGGACTCTACTGCCCGCAGGGAGATTTTTACCTTGATCCCTGGAAACCGGTAAACCGGGCCCTTATTACCCATGCGCATAGCGATCATGCCCGCTGGGGCAGCAAGCACTACCTCTGCCAGGAGCAATCTTTACCCATTCTAAAACTCAGGCTGGGAGAGAACGATTTTCAAACAGCAGGATGGAACGAAACGGTAACCATCAATAATGTAAAGATCTCTTTTCATCCTGCAGGGCATATCATTGGCTCTGCACAAATAAGGCTTGAATACGGTGGCGAAGTATGGGTATTTACCGGTGATTTCAAAACCGAGAATGATGGCATCAGTACTCCTTTTGAACCTGTAAAATGCCACAACTTTATTACGGAAAGTACCTTTGGTCTGCCCATCTACAAATGGAAACCGCAGCAGGAAATCTTTACACAAATGAAAGACTGGATTCTGCAAAACAATGAAGCCGGCCGCATCAGTGTATTGATAGCTTATAGCCTGGGCAAGGCGCAACGCATTTTAAAACCCCTGGTAGAAACTGGTTTACCCATATTTGCCCATGGCGCTGTGTACAATGTGCATGAAACACTAAGGCAAGCCGGCTGGCCTCTTCCTGATATTGAACGGGTGTGGGCAGATACGCCAAAAGAGCGGCTGGCAGGCAACATTGTGATTGCACCCCCGGGTGCGGAGGGCAGCTCATGGATGAAAAGGTTTTCTCCGGCATCCACCGGTATTTGTAGCGGATGGATGCAAGTGCGGGGTAATGTGCGCCGTAAAAATGCAGGTGCCACTTTCGTGCTGAGTGATCATGCAGACTGGCCGGGACTCATCAGCGCCGTAAAGGCAACGGGTGCAGAAAAAGTATTTACAACCCATGGTTTTCAAAGCGCCTTTAGCCGGTTTCTAAATGAAAATGGCATTGCTTCACAGGAAGTAACAACAGCGTATGGAAACGAAGAAGAAGAATCTGTAGCCAATGATGAAAACAACCAACCCGTATGAAACAATTTGCAGAACTCATACAAACCCTGGCGGGTGGCAGCAAGACGAATGCAAAATTGCAGGCCCTCAACGACTACTTTGATGGAGCAAATGATCGGGATAAAGTATGGGTGATTGCGCTCTTTACGGGCCGGCGGCCAAAAGGCTCCATCAACAGCAGCCTCATGCGCCAATGGGCTATGGAACAGAGTAGCCTTCCTCCCTGGCTTTTTGAAGAATGCTATCATACCGTAGGAGATCTTGCGGAAACCATTGCGCTCATCCTACCCAAAAATGAAAACCGGGCCGGCCTCAGTAAACCATTGGCTTATTATATGGAAAGCCTGCAGCAATTAGTAAAAGCGCCAGACGAACTCAAGAAAAGTTTTGTGCTGGATGCATGGAACGAAATGGATGCAAAGCAAATTTTTGTTTTTAACAAACTCATCACGGGCGGCTTTAGAATTGGTGTTTCTCAAAAAATGATCGTGAATGCCCTGGGCAAAAATACAGGCAGATCATCCTCTGAAATTGCGCATCGCCTCATCGGTACCTGGGATCCCTTAAAAATTTCCTTCGAAGAATTGCTCAGTGCAGAAAACATGACTGCCGACCTGAGCAAGCCCTACCCCTTTTTCCTTGCTTATCCCGTAGAAGGCGAAGTGGAGGCACTTGGCGAAGTAAAGGAATGGCAGGCAGAATGGAAATGGGACGGCATCCGCGGCCAGGTGATCAAACGGGATGATGCTTTTTTTGTGTGGAGCCGGGGAGAAGAATTGCTCACCGCAAAGTTCCCGGAATTTGCAAGCCTGCATGCGCTATTGCCCAATGGGATAGCCATTGATGGAGAAATTATCAGCCTCAATCCTGAACCGAAAAATGGAAGTTTCGAACCTTTGCCTTTTGCAGTTTTGCAAACGAGAATTGGCCGGAAAACCATCAGCAAGAAGAACCTTAGTGAAGCACCGGTTGGTTTTATTGCTTATGACTTACTGGAACTGGACGGCAAAGACTTAAGAGAAATTCCACTTGAGCAGCGGCGGCAATTATTGGCAGAAGTAGTTACAGCCGTAAACCTTCCGATGGTACAACTTTCCCCGGTGGTGAAAGTGGAAAGCTGGGATGCCTTACGAACCCTTAGAGAAAGCGCAAGAGACAGGGGCAGCGAAGGCATCATGCTCAAAAGAAAAAACTCCAGCTACCAGGTGGGCCGCAAGCGGGGCGACTGGTGGAAATGGAAAATTGATCCGCTTACGATTGATGCCGTATTAATTTATGCGCAAAAAGGATCTGGCCGAAGAAGTAATCTTTACACTGATTATACTTTTGCCGTAAAAGAGGGCGATAAATTAGTGCCTTTTGCAAAAGCCTATGGTGGCCTTACGGATAAAGAATTTGCAAAGGTTGACCATTTTATAAAACGAAACAGTTTAGAAAAATTCGGGCCGGTGCGCACCGTAAAACCAGAACTTGTTTTTGAGATTGCTTTTGAAGGCATTGCGGAAAGCAAGCGGCATAAGAGCGGTGTGGCCGTGCGTTTTCCCCGCATGAGCCGATGGCGACATGACAAGAATGCAGAAGACATTAACACTTTGGATGATTTAAAAGCGATGCTCGCTATGTATGGAAATGCGAAGTGAATAACGAAACTTTTTAAACAGCTGCAGGACTTACATTTACAAGTAACCTTGTGGCCGGCTTACGCAGAACGCAGGAAAAACAATGAAAGCAACGCATCTTCATAAAACCCCGGGATACAAAATCATTGCGGCATGGCTGGCCGCTAAAGGCCGCAGCCCTTTCCTGTTTCAACAACAAACCTGGGATGAAATTCAACAGGGAAACTCCGGGCTGGTAAATGCGCCTACCGGCTTTGGTAAAACCTACTCCGTTTTTATTGGGGCGCTCATTCAGTTTATTAACGACCATCCCACAGACTATAAAACAAAAAAGAACAGCGGCCTGCAATTACTCTGGATTACTCCGCTAAGGGCACTTGCCAAAGATATTGCCCGGGCTATGGATGAAGTAATCACAGAACTGGGCATGCATTGGCAGGTGGGCATTCGCAATGGAGATACGCCGGTAGCCGAACGGGCAAGGCAGAAGCGCCACACACCAGAAGCCTTCATCATTACGCCGGAAAGCCTGCACCTGCTGCTAGGCCAAAAGCATTACCCGGAAGTATTTAAAACCTTGCGCATTTTGGCGGTAGATGAATGGCACGAGATCCTCGGAAGCAAAAGAGGCGTGCAGGTAGAACTGGCCATTTCCNNTGTCTATCTGGGGCATCTCGGCTACCATCGGTAACCTGGAAGAAGCCAAAGAAGTTTTGCTTTCGCCGCTCGTCAATGAAGATGCGAGTTTCGGTAAAATCATCCGGGCAAAACAAAAAAAGAAAGTACTTATTGAATCCGTCATTCCAGATGAAATTGAAAAATATCCCTGGGCCGGACATTTAGGNNATCGCTCCCGAGCTCGCCGGCGCCCTTGCCCTGCATCATGGCAGCATAGAAATGGAATTAAGGCTTTGGGTAGAAGATGCTTTGCACACTGGTATTTTAAATGCAGTCGTATGCACAAGCAGCCTGGATCTTGGTGTTGACTTTCGCCCCGTTGAAGCCGTTATACAAGTGGGATCGCCCAAAGGTGTAGCCCGCTTTTTACAGAGAGCCGGCCGTAGCGGTCATCAGCATGATGCCGTGAGTAAGATCTGGTTTTTACCCACCCACTCTCTTGAACTGCTGGAAGCTGCGGCACTTAAAGAAGCCATGGCAGAAAATATCGTTGAGTCGAGACCGCCCATGCTTTTATGTTATGACGTACTGCTGCAGTACCTGGGCACCCTGGCCATTTCAGATGGGTTTGATGCAGATGAAATTTTTGAAGAAATAAAAAAGACCTATTGCTATCGTGACCTTACGGATGATGAGTGGGAAGAACTCATTTTGTTTCTGCACCATGGTGGCGCTGCGCTGCAGCAGTATGACGACTATAAAAAATTGGAATTCACAGATGGTAAATACCGGATTACAAACAGGCGGCTTGCTATGCGGCACAGGTTGCATATTGGCACCATTGTGAGTGATGCGATGATGAAAGTGAAATTTTTTAGCGGCGGCTATATCGGCGTCATTGAAGAGTCTTTCATCAGCAAATTGCAGGCAGGAGATGTGTTTACGCTGGCCGGGCGCAACCTGGAATTTGTAATGATAAAGGATATGGTAGTGCTGGTAAAAAAATCAACCAGTGCAAAATCTATTGTGCCAAGCTGGATGGGTGGCAGGGTGCCGCTCAGTACAAATCTTGGTTTTATGCTGCGCAAAAAACTCACTGATGCTGCTAACGGAAACTTTGGAAAAGCAGACCGGGAGATTGTAGCGCTTCAACCTTTATTTGAGCTGCAGGCCAGCCTCTCCCACATTCCTGCCAGCGATGAATTGCTGATAGAACATATTGAAACGAAAGACGGCTTTCATGTTTTTGTTTATCCTTTTGAAGGGAGATTGGTGCATGAAGCCATGGCTGCCTTGCTGGCATATCGCATCAGCCTCATTACGCCCATTAGTTTTTCTGTAGCCATGAACGATTATGGTTTCGAACTCCTCAGCGATCAGCCCATACCTATTGATGATAGTAATGTATATGAATTGTTTTCAGAAGAAAACCTGATAGCAGATATTCAGCGGGCGGTAAATGCTTCTGAAATGACGAAAAGAAAATTCAGGGATATTGCCGTAATCGGGGGACTCATTTTCCAGGGAATGCCCGGGCAGCATGTAAAGCAAAAGCATTTGCAATCTTCTGCTTCATTGCTCTACAATGTGTTTGCAGAATATGATCCTAAAAATCTTTTACTCCGGCAGGCTTTTAACGAAGTGCTGGAGCAGCAAATGGAGGAAGCAAGGCTGCGCAATATGCTGCGGCGAATTCAAAAAAGTAAAATTGTTTTCCGTATTCCAGACCGGCTCACTCCTTTTTGCTTTCCTATAAAAGTAGATAGCCTTCGGGAAACTTTTAGTTCAGAAAAACTGGAAGATCGTATTGCTAAAATGAAAGCGCAACTGGAAAAGTAAGGCACAAAAAAAAGGCGATAAAATGCTCCTGGCGGAGCATCCTATCGCCCGGTCTATATTTATGTTGAACCTGAGATCTTGTATCTTTCTCTACGCCGCTTTTAAACCTACTTTAAAAGCCAGGCTGAAATAAGAATAGATATGCGGTTTATGATTCTGTTCAAATTTCCATTCTTTGCCCTGTTCAAATGAAGGCTGCTTTGCACTAAATGCTCCTTCGCCCAGGCCAAGATAACCATCATGACTCTCTAAGCGAAAGCCATAACTTTCGCCTTTGTGTAAATGCAAGGAAGGCAGGTGAAAACTTACCCATTGTTGGTTAAACCTGTTGGTCATGTCCAGGTTAGACGAAGCAAGAGACGGACCCCAGCTTTGCTCTTGTGGGTTAAACTTGTGCACGGTGAGTATTACATTCCCCGGATTAGCAACTACACTGGAGAATACTTCAATAGAATCAAGATCTCCTTCTGCAGGGGAAACAAAAGTTTGACCCATTACGATCTCATGATGATCAGCTTTACGATGGCCAAGCCAGGATGTTGCATTGTTTGTAAGCTGTTGTACTACTGCTTTGGAGGAAGGGTGAGCGTGTGTGTTCATATATGTTAATTTAAGAAAACGTGAGGATCAACGCCAGGCACACTGTCGTCTGGATTACCTGTAATAACTATTTATCACACCAATTATTGTGCAAAGCTCGTCACGATTTTTAAACACGGTGTTAGCAGACTGTTAAGAAGCCCAGGTTTTTATGCCGTATAAAACCTTTCCTGTTAGCGAAACTTCTCTGAACTTAGCATCAACATATGCCTTACATTGCTTAAAAAATTATTTCATGAGAACACTCCTATGCTCCATCGTTTTATTTTCGGTTTTAGTGGGTTGCACTACACAGCAAAAACGATCCTTTATTACCGTAAAAGAGAACCGCTTTATTTTACATGACAGTGATTATCATTTCATAGGTGCTAATTATTGGTATGGAAGTTTTATTGCCTTGAGCGATAGTGGCCAAAAAAGAGTAGTTAGCGAACTGGATTTTATGAAATCGCAGGGCGTAACAAATCTCCGGGTAATAGCAGCCGCAGAAGGGGAGGGGGAAATTACAGGCGTATTGAGGGTGGGGCCGGCTTATCAGCCCACTGCCGGAAATTTTAATGAGAAGGTGCTTACAGGTCTTGATTTCGTATTGGCAGAAATGGGCAAACGAAATATGCATGCTGTAGTGTATCTCACCAACAATTGGGAATGGAGCGGCGGCTTTTTGCAATACCTGCAATGGAATGGAAAGATTACAGATTCTGTACTGAGAAGCAAAATGAACTGGGATACTATGCGGGATATCGTAAGTATGTTTTACAGTTGCGACCCCTGCGTTACGCAGCAGCAACAAGTCATTAAAAATATTGTGGGAAGAACCAACTCCATCAGTGGTATTAAATACAGTGAAGATCCTACCATCATGAGTTGGGAACTGGCCAACGAACCAAGACCCATGCGCCCCGCCGCCATTTCAGCTTATAAAGAATGGATAGTTTCCTGCGGCCTGCTCATCAAATCCCTGGATGGAAACCATTTATTGACTACCGGCGTAGAAGGTGGCATTGGTACGGAAGGCATCACCACGTTTACGGAAATTCACCAGGATAAAAATATTGATTACGCTACCATACATATCTGGCCAAAAAACTGGAGTTGGTATAGCGATACAAGTATGGCAAAAGGAATGGATACCGTTCTGCAAAAAACAGATAGCTTCCTTACCGCACACATGGATGTGATGAAGCAAATAAACAAGCCCCTTGTACTGGAGGAATTTGGCATGCCAAGAGACCAGCAGCTTTATACCCGATCAGCTTCTACGGTTAACCGTGATAAATATTATCAGTATATTTTTAATCGCCTTCAGCAAAGTATAACCAATAATGATGTATTGCGTGGAGCCAATTTTTGGGCGATGGGTGGGATGGGAAAACCAACATACAAGCAACCGCTTTGGATTACCGGAAACGATTTTGTGGGCGATCCGCCAATGGAGCCACAAGGCTTGTATAGCGTGTTTGATACAGACAGTAGCACCTGGAAAATTATCAGGAACAGTGCAATGAACTTGAACAAACCCGGCGCTAAGTAAAAGGCTTTCCCTTTCACCAGGAAATCATTTAAGCAAATAATCCTCCGAAGCACCCAATGCTCTGCGGATTATTTGCTTTTTAATTTTATCCATTAGGTACTTCGATAAAAGTAAACATCCATTTTACAGGATTTTGCCAGTCGCTTCCTTTGAAGCCCGCCACGGGCACTTTAATGAGCACTTTGTTCCATCCTTTTTGCAAAAAGATTTTAGTGGGTGCACGATATTCATACCCCTCATCAGCCAGGGGAATCTCACTATCGCCCTTCTCCCCAGCACGCTTGAATACAGGTGGTGCAACCCATTGCCCATTTACCCATGCAGCACTATTTCGTTTATCCCACGCACCCACAGGTGGCTCATGCGTGGCAGTAGACCGGGAGAAATTATCAAAGCCAATCCAGAAATATTTTTCGCCGCTTTCCTCCGCCCAAATATTTCGAGTGGCATACCAGGTGGTATTTTCTTTTTGATTTTGCAAATGAGATCCAATCATGGGCGACCAAAAATGCCGCAGCCAGATTGTAGCACCATATAACACAGGTAGCGCAGATGTATGCAACGTATCCAGGAAACCTTTTTGCTCTGGTAAAAATGAAGTGCCTGTGTTTCCTTTATTGTCAAATGGCCCAATGAGTTTCCATTCAATATCCGACTGGCGGAAATAAGGAAAAGGTTTTTGCTGAAAGTATTGTTGCTTATGATCGAGCAAGGCATTTTCAAAACTTACAAAATCATTGAAGCGTGCTGTTCCAGGTTTGCCAATATCTGAAAGGAAATTTTCATAGCCTTTTCCCTGCCAGCTTCTTTGAGCAAACGTGAGCATGGCAGGATAGACGGCATTCATCTTAATCAGATCTTCTTCCCGGGTCACTCTCCTGTCTGGCCAATTGCACAAGATGGCGCCAAGTCTCATTTCATCACCGGTTGTTGCATCATCTATCCGATGATTGAATATGCTCACTACCGCATCAAAAGGATCAAAATGATTCAGGTACAAATGTCTTGAATCTAATGCAGGATAGCCAGGTTTCATTGTTGAAGTACCATTCCACATTTGCAATATCGTGCCCTGGGGCACATCGCCTCCCGGATCCCATGCCAATACTTTTTTGCCCAGCGATTGAAGATGAGCTATCATTTGGGGCAGGAAATTTTTATTGCTGATGTGCACTTCATCGCCACCAATATGGATATACGGCACATCCAGTTCCTGGCTGAGTTCTGTCAAAATATTTTTGCAAATCGCAACGCCTTCATCGCTTTGCATATCTACACCCATCGCTCTTTTAAACGCCGCACTGTGGCCTGGCATATCAAGTTCTGGTATCAGCGTGATATACCTCTCTTTGCTATACGCAATCAACTCCTTCATTTCGCTCAGCGAATAGAATTCCCCGGGATTGCGCAGCATGTGCCGGCTTTCGGTAAGCTGCGGATAGCGTTTACTCTGCAGGCGCCAGGCAATATCTTCCGTAAGATGAAAATGAAAAATGTTCAGCTTGTACGCCGCCATTACATCTATCTGCTCTTTTAGCTGCCGCATAGACTGGTAATTTCTGCCCACATCAACCATAAAACCCCGCCAGGAGAATGCAGGCCAGTCAAGGATTTCGCAGGCATTTATCATGCTGCCGTCCCGCATTAATTGCGCTAATGTTTGTACGGCATTAAAAGCGCCATGAGAAGTATTCACGGTAATGGATATTTTGCTTTCCGCAATCCTTAACCGATAGGCTTCGGATGCATTGAGTGGCGCATCCACCTTAGCCAAAGAAAATTCAATTGCAGAAAGTTGATCATCAGCTTTGGATGAAAGGCTTAGGTGTAAACCCTTCTTCGCAAGTATGGCTTGCAGTGCTTCCGCTTCTTTTTGCAAAGCTTTATCCTTAACAAGGATTGTTTTACAATTGTATAACGCAAAGGCTCCAGGCTTCCACTGCAAGTTTTGCGGTGACGGAATAAGGGACGGCAGATCCTGCAAATCGTACAGGTAAGGATACACTTCATGTTTCCACAAGAGGTAGCCCTCTCCTTTTAAATGAAGGCCATCGTTAGTTAAGTCCGGCTTCAATTTTCCTTCGGCATTAGCAAAAGCGCTCTGCAGATTAATGAAGGTATAGTCATTGATTGCTGCAGCTTGTTCAAGGGATTGATTGAGCAGTTTGATCTGGCTGGCTTTGCTGGTATGCCCTCCAAATTTGTTATAAATTTCATTCACCGGCAATACGCTCTGCACATATATTTTCGTGGTGGAGCTTTCCTGCTTCAGGTATTTAACGGCAAGCACAATATTGCGGAAAACGCTGTCTGCCGTAATACCCCGTGCAAGGTCGTTTACGCCGATCATCAGGAAAAATTTTGCTGGTTTTCTTTGGGCAATTTCTGCAAGGCGATGCAGTACCCCTGCAGAAACATCGCCGCTGATGCCGCGGTTTTTTACCCGCAGGTCATCAAAGAGTTCGGCCCACTCGCCACCATCGGTAATACTATTGCCTACAAAAATAATATCATCCGGGGTGGCTGGCATTTTTTCAAAAAGCGTAGCCCGCTGATGATAATAGGTGGGAAATAAACTGTCTGGAAACGCAGGCAAACGCACTTGCGCCAAGGCAGCAATCTGCAGCATGCAGAGCATGTAGCCTAGCCATATTCTTTTGCTTTTCATGTTTCTGTTTTATAGCACCGGTACCGGCTCATTGAAAATAGCCTGTGCTTCTTTATCATCATATTTTTGCATCAAACCCATTAAAGCTCTTTTGTGCAGCGTTATTTGTTTTTTGTATTTGCGGGAGTGAATGAGATTATGCATTTCTTTCGGATCTTTTTTCAGATCATAAAATTCCCAGCTTTCTACCCGCTTGTAAAAGCGAATGAGCTTGTACCTTTTTGTCTTAATGCCAAAGTGGGGAGATACAGCATGTTCTCCATTTTCATAATAGTGGTAGTACAAAGAACTCCTGCCTTTTTCATGCGTTGACTTGAGCAATGGCAGAAACGATTCTCCCTGCATATCTGCAGGAATGGGCACACCGGCTGCTTGCAGTACAGTAGGTGCGATGTCCATATTTAAGAGCATATTATTGTTTCTCGAACCGGGCTTTATCACACCCGGATAACGCATCAGCAT
>DGQO01000043.1:5697-7442 GCA_002400445.1 Chitinophagaceae bacterium UBA4412 | reverse complement strand
GTTCGGCCAATATTACGATCGAGTGAAGCGGCGGTGGCCATATAATCCCGCATGTAGCGCTGGTATTTCCAGGCGGCAAGCGCATCACCAGAAAGGTTTTGGGCTTTAAAATCATTATAAATTTTATGGTAGTAAGCATCAAAGGCAGCACGCTGCAAGGGATTCATTCGCTTTATCGTTCCTTCTTTATCTTCTGCTTCTTTGCTGGCAAACATCTTAAGATCATAACCCATCACCATTGTTTTGGCTACCGTCATATCCTGCACAGCCGCAGCTTTTCTGCCTGCATAATTATCATAAAAATTATCCGGCAGTGGAAAATTAATGCTATCGTACATTCCCATATCCGGCAGGTCTGGTATCCAGGTGCGATGTGTAGCCTTGTGCCCGATGACCAGGCAAAAAGGTTTCGATGGATCTCTCTTGTTTAACCATCCCTCTGCTTCATCTTCTATAACGTTAGAAGCGTATCCGGGAAATATCTTTTTACTTCCATCCATCATGATAAAATCAGGATTGTAGTAACTCCCCTGCCCAGGAAGAATCTGCCAAAAACTAAAACCCTGTGGTTCTGTTTCCAGATGCCATTTTCCAATCCAGGCAGTTTCATAGCCAGATTTTGTAAGCTCTTTGATAAAGGTATTCTGCGAGCCATCAAACCTTGAATGCTCATTGTCTTTAAACCCATTTTTATGGCTGTACTTACCGGTGATAATAGTAGCCCGGCTGGGACCGCAAATAGAATTGGTCACATAAGCCTGGTCAAAAACTACTCCTTCATTGGCAAGCCTGTCTATGCCCGGAGTGCTCACCAATTTGTTGCCATACGCACCAATGGATTGAAAGGAATGATCATCAGAAATGATAATCACAATATTTGGCCGCTCTTGTGCAATGCCCTGGAAGCAGGACAGCAACAGTAGAAACAATACATTTTTCATACACATTTTTTTAAGGAAAGGATTGCTGGTTGATTTGTTGATTTGTTGACTAGTTGATTCGTGCTCAATAGCTAGTATCTTCAATCGCTCATCGTACATCATATATCGTAGATCGTTTTATTCAAACACTTTTTGAGACACTACAAATCCTGTAGGACGAACGACAGTAACAACTGCCTTACCATTGTACAAATCATCCACTTCAAAATCTATTTTCTGGCCAGGCTTAATTTCTGGCAGTTCGTAGGCTTTTGTGCCGGCATAATTATCCTCGGTGCTTGACACATACACTTTGTAACCTTTCACGGTATGCTGTGGCAGCCCAATATTTCCAAAGATCAACAAATTCAGTTTCCCCTTGCCCCACTGCCTTACCTGCTGCACTTCTACAGGAGATGAATATTCCCGCAAAACTTTCATAGAGGGTTTAGGATTGCCATACATATCATATATGCCATGAATTCTGCGCCTAAACTTTGAAGTATCTGATGTGCCGGGATAGTGCGTGCGGTAATCTGTAAGATCGAAATAAATAGCACCCTGCACATAATCCTTGGTTTCGTAAAGACTCATGTGATAAATTAAATCCTGCAAGCGGCGCTCATCACCACCCTTGAAATTGGGTTCGCATAAGCCAAACTCAGAGATAAAAAACGGCATTTTGGGATAACTCATATGCACACTATCCAGCACCTTGTGAATATTTCCTGTAGCAATACCCCACCAACTTCCGCCATATTCATTCATCATGAGGTAATCACCATTTGCGGCAGCATCAGGTGTAAATTTCGGGTTATTATAAAA
>DGQO01000043.1:388-5607 GCA_002400445.1 Chitinophagaceae bacterium UBA4412 | reverse complement strand
ACTTCCTGTTGCACCAAAATACCGTTGCGATCGCAAAAATCATAGAACAGATCGTCCTGCTGAAAATGCTGGCGACTGAAAATGCAGTTTACATCTTTCATCAATTTACCCATAGCGAGAATCATAGAATCCGTTTCTGCAAATCCGAAATTGGGATTAGAGCCGGCTGTCCATTCCACCCCCATCAATTTGATGGCTTCCCCATTCAGAAATACTTTTCCGTCCTTCATCTCAAATGATCTAAAGCCGGTATTAGCAGCAATTCTATCTACTGCTTTCTTCCCGTTCACGATGGTAACATCGATACGATATAAATTAGGAAAATCAAAATGCCAGGCATTCACTTTTGGCAAGTCGATACTTACAGAAGCTTCCCCGTTTTCCCAGGTTGGCGTAGCCGTAGCAGTGTACAGTACATTTTTTGTTGCCTGATTTTCTTCTGTAATGCGTACAGCAAACCGGAGGTTTTGTGCAGGAGCATTATCAAAGCCTACTTTAATGAGCAACTTGCCGGAGTTGTCGGCGAGGTTCAGTTTTGGTGTGATATGAATGTAGTTTGCTGCGGGTTTATCACTGATGATAAGGGCTACTTTACGGATGAGTCCTCCATCATTTGGCCAGTCGAAAGAACTGCCAAAGGGTACTTTACCTTTGCTATACTCATTGTTACAAGCTACCGTAATTGTATTCTCCTTACCGTAGTTCAACTTACCATTCAGGTTCACAAAGAATTTACTAAACCCGTCTCCAATATGCTCTGCCACCTTAACACCATTTACATAAATGTGCGCTGTGTGGTTGATGGCGCCAAACTGTAGCACAACATTTTTATTTTTCCAGTTTGCCGGCGCTGTCATTTTTTTCTGGTACCAGCCCCAGCCATAAAAGTTTTGATTTGCGGGCTCTACATTCCAGGTGTGCGGAAGTGCCACGGTGCGGCCTCCCACTAAATCTGCGGCAAACCAATTTGCCTTAAGTCCTTCTGCTTTTTTATCTGTTGTAAACCGCCAGTCGTTGTTGATGGCAAGCGTATCTCTTTGTGCCAATGCAGAGAAACTGCATAAAACAAATGCTGCCATTAAACCTGTTTTCATCATGATCTTGTATTTACGTTTAAAATCTTTATTGTTGTTCTTTCTGCTATTTCAATTTGTACACCCGCACATAATCTACAAAAAATTGCTGCGGAAAAATCCGGTCATCAATTTCGCCGCCCCATCCTCCACCTACTGCTGTATTGATAAGCAGGTATTGTGGTGCTAAAAATGACCCGGGATAAGCAGTGGGCGGCGCTGCCATGCTGAAGTAATATTGATCATCCACAAAAAACTGGATTCTGTCTCCTTTTCTTTCCATACCATACACATGGTAGGCTGCAGACAAGTCATCAAAAAACAATTTACCTCCTTTGCTCAGGTTTTTCCTTTCGTTGCTTGCGGTAGAATCCCACCAATGCAATGTGCCCCATACGGTGGTGGGCGTGTGGCCCACATGCTCCATAATATCAATTTCGCTGCAGCGCGGCCAGCCTTCTTCTTTGCGGTTAATACCCATCATCCAGATGGCAGGCCAGATACCTTTTCCTTTTGGTAATTTCGCCCGCACTTCTACCCTGATATCTCCGGAAAATGCTTTGCTATTTTCTGTATTGATGCTTGCTGAAGTATATGCTGCGTTTTCAAATTTCTCTTTCCTGGAAGTAATCACAAGTTTACCATTTTGCACACTGCAATTTTCAATTCTTGCTCTTGTGTAATACTGGCTTTCTTTGTTACGCACAAAACCTTCCTCGTAACTCCATTTTTTAGGATTGGGCAGGCCCGAGCCCTTGAACTCATCTTTCCATATCAACTTGCCTTTCTTTCCTAAAGCTTGCAGGCTGCTATCTTGCGCCTTTATAGTAAATGCAGAAACGAAGGCAAGCAAAATAAAAAAACCTGCCTTATATATTGCCGACTGTTGTGCCAACTTTTTCAATTGCTTTTTCATGTGCGGGAAATTTCATTTACTTTATTTTTTCAAAAATCAACAGTTCATCAAGTTCCACGTTAAATGTCTTTGACAATGGTCCTTCAAAAATTTGGTTTTTATACCTCCATTTCCCTTTTGGAAAAATCACCTGACGGCTATCTGATGTAGACACAACAGGCGCAACCATCCATTGCTCACCCAGCATGAACTGATCTTTAACGCCGATAAGTCCCTGCTTAGGAAAATTGTATTCGAGCGGTCGAAGGGCTGGCTCTCCGCTGCTGGCAGCGCTTCTAAGCACCTGCATCATTATAGGAAGATATTGCTGCCGGGTATGAACAGCCATTTTTACGGCGTCAAAATGCACTGAATCTAAAATGCGCCAGGGAGCTACGGAAAATTGCATCATTGGCATAAGCGCATGCACCTGTGCAGAACGAACGATGAGCTTTTGATCCATGGATGCGCCAGGTGAAAATGAAGCAAACTGTCCACCGCCAATCATGTCTGGACAAGTAAAAGTGTAACCCGCAAGTTGCTGTGCAATCGTATTTGGAATGAGCAACTGCAAAGCCGCCCAGGAATGATCTTTATCGGCGAGCCGCTGCACGAGCGGCTCGCCACCCATTTTCCACATTGCACGATATTCATTGAGGGGATAATCTAATCCAACTTTTGCCCAGGCTTCTGAGTGATCGTTTGGAGACGCTTTTTTGTAAGACAGTAAGCCCGGGTGATCGTAAAAATAAGCGTCGCCGGCATCCAGCTTAAAACCATCTATATGGTACTTAGTACGAAGAATGTTTAGCTTATCCCGGAGCCACTGCTTTGCTGCAGGATTTGTAAGATCAAGGCAAGCACTATAGCCGTTCCACCATTTAATGAGCAATGGTTTTTTCGCTTTCTCCCATAACATATTTTCTTTTCCCTCGTTATCCATCAGCAATATTTTTTTGGCTGCGGCTTCCCGAAACATTTCACTGTCCGGGCTGATGAAGGGACAAATCCAAAGCATGGTTTTAAAACCCATGGTATGCAATTCATCCATGAGCTTTTTAGCATCGGGAAATTTTTCTTTATTAAAATCAAACTCTCCATAATAGTTGCTCCAATTATCATCTACCATCATTACGCCTGCCGGAAATCCATTTGCCAAAACTTTTTTTGCATAGTTGAGCACATCGGCCTGGTTAGGATTGTATAATAATTCTATCCATAAATTGTACTGCGGTGCGGTAACCAGCAGACTATCCGGCCATTTGCCTGTAGGCGGAAAAAACTTTTTAGAGCTAGCCTGGTAAGCATCCCGGAGAGATGCACCACTCTTGCCAAACTGGATAGCCGCATGGGTTCGATCAATAATTAAACTATCGTTTCTGAAGCTATATCTAAAAGGTTCATCGCTCCATAACCAGCGGCCTTCGCTGGAAATCAGCAAAGGCACGGATTGATTTTGCAAAGCATCGGCATACAGGTTGAAAGAAATTTTTTCGTTGCCCATGGGCATCTTATTACCATGGGCCACGGCACCACCCCACCAGCCTTCATTTTTGAGTAAGGAAAAAGCCGTGTCTCCCGTTGCAGCTTTTTGTGCAGCAACCTGCGTTATATTTCCTGCTAAAAAAAAGGAGAAACAAACAAGGAAAAGTATAGATCGATATAATTTTTGCATGAACTATGCTGTTTTAAAAATTGTATTCCAGCCACTTTTAAAATTTCGCTACCCTGCAAGTTTAATTTTGCTTCCTGCCTGCCAGGTAAAGTAAAAGGAAGGTGCTTTCATTAAGAAAACACCTTCTTCATTTACCAAAACACGACTGCTACCTGTGTTTAAGAATTTTCAATTATTTGAATGCTCCTTAGCTTTAGTTTACGATAATTTCATCTGCAAATACCCAGGCCGGCTTTCCCTCACCGGAATGTCCTTTGGGCAGTGTGGCATGTTTTGCCGTAACCCTTACGTACCTAAATTTTTGTGCCGGGAAGTTTGCTGTAAAATCTTTGATAGATGCTCCGGGTTCTGTAGAAACAATATCCTTAATGGTTTCCACTGTTGTAAAAGTTTTACCGTCTGCAGATGTTTCAAAAACAACTTCCGCAGGTAAGAGTATCCAATCGTTTGAATTCTGCAGGCAACCAAGGGTAATTGTTTGCGCCGTAATCTCGCCACCAAGATCAATGGTAGCTATCATATCCCTGCCGGAAAAGCCATGCCAGTACTTGCCCACAGCGAGTTTCCCCCGCACGCCATCCGTAAGTGTATTGGGTCCGTCTGCCTGGTAAAACCTGCTCACGGGGCTGGTGTAGGTTACATTTTTGCCGAAAGCTTTATGCGTTACAAAACTTTGTTCTGCAGGTTTTGCACCCATCACCTGGCGATTGATAACCGTAACCGCCTTGAGGGTTTTAGATGTAGTAATAGGAATTGGCGCAGTGTATTTCAGGCTCTGCATAGAAGGCAGGCTGCCATCGAGCGTGTAATAAATTTCGCCATTCATGGCTTCAGTACTTAGCGCTACACTTAAATTTCCATTTTCAGAAATGGGTTTGATGGCTACCGTAAAGTTGCCGGGAGAATAATTATATCCTTTCTGTTCGTAAGCACGGAATTGTGTAAGTAAGCGTTCGCTAAAATTTTTAAAGTCTTTACTTTCCTGGGTACTCCACACTACTTCTGCCAGGGCCGCCATGCGGGGCAATACCATATATTCCACTCCTGCAGGCTTCGTAATATATTCTGCCCAAAGGTTGGCTTGAGCGCCCAAGACATGCTTTGCCTGTTCTGCATTCAGTTCCTTTGGAATAGGATTATAATCGTACACTTTTTTCAATGTATTCATTCCGCCAATTGCCATGGGCTCACCTTCGGGCCCGGCCTGGTAATGATCAAAGTAAAGCGGATTACCGGGTGTCATAACTACATCATGTCCCATCTTTGCCGCTTCAATTCCGCCGGCTTCTCCACGCCAGCTCATCACGGTAGCTTCCGGTGCAAGGCCACCTTCCAGGATTTCATCCCAGCCAATCATTCTACGGCCTTTGCTCACTACAAATTTTTCGATTCGTTTAATAAAATAGCTCTGCAGTTCATCTTCATTCTTCAAATGTTCTGCTTTAATTCTTGCCTGGCAAAGCGCACATTTTTTCCATGGACCTTTGTCTACTTCATCGCCACCAATGTGTATATATTTTGAAGGAAAAAGATTGATCACTTCTGTGAGCACATTTTGCAAAAACAAAAACACACT
>DGQO01000043.1:0-383 GCA_002400445.1 Chitinophagaceae bacterium UBA4412 | reverse complement strand
ATGGTTACGTTACGCTCTGCGGCATATTTAATGATGTCTCTTATTTGCTCCTGTGTATAATATCCACCATAAGTGGCGGCTTCGCCTTCTTTGGCTTGCGGGCGATAGCTCCAAACTTTATCGGTTTGATCTACACGCCATGCACCCACTCTTGTAAGTTCCGGATACTGCTTTATTTCAATGCGCCATCCCTGGTCATCCACAAGATGCCAATGAAAAGTATTCATTTTATAAGAGGCCAAAAGATTGATATACTCTTTTACGAACTCGGGACCAAAGAAATGCCTGCTCACATCGAGATGCATACCTCTCCATTTGAAGCGGGGATAATCTTTTACTTCCATCGCCGGAATAGTCAAGACGGCATTCGTACGAATGGCAGG
>DGQO01000166.1 GCA_002400445.1 Chitinophagaceae bacterium UBA4412 | reverse complement strand
AAAAGCTGCGTATCAGCACATGCTCATTGGAAGCGCCAATATGGTTGCACCTACGAACATCAGTATAGAAGCGGGACAAATAAACAGCTACTACACGGATACCAAACTGAGTGTAGCGCAAACCTTAAAGCTACCCATTGTATATAAGCGCCAAAAAAATCTATATGAACAGGAGGCAAAACAAAGTTTCCTGGCCGTAGCAGTAAATGAAACATTGCTAAAGAAACAAGTAGCACAAGCTTTTTACCATCTCAGCTATCTTAAGCAAAAAGAAAAATTATTACAACAGCTTGACACCCTGTTCAGCAGTTTTTTAAACCGGGCACAACTGAGACTAGCTAAAGGAGAAAGCAATATTCTGGAAAAAGCAAGCGCACAAAATCAATCTATGCAAATTAAAATCCAGTTAGATCAGTTGCAGGTTGACCTGGCCTTAACACAACTCCAATTTCAAGTGTTGCTGAATACTACAACTGTTTTTGTACCGTCTTCATCTTCTATTAAAATGGACAGTCCGCTGCAGGAAAATACCAGCGTTCAAAATCACCCATTGGTTTTGGAAGCAGCGCAGCAACAGCAAATTGCAGAGGCCAACCTTGGCGTAGAACATGCTAAACTACTTCCCGAATTTATGATTGGCCTTAATAATACCAGCATGAAAGGCACAGGTGCAGATGATAAACTATACAGCAGTGCCTACCGGTTTACAGCAGTGCAGGCAGGTATAGCTGTGCCGATATTTAACAGGGCTCAAAAAGTAAAAATCAATGCTGTAAAATTTAGCCGTGGGCTGGCAGAAAACCAATATAACCTTGCCGTACAGAACCTGGAAACTGCCTATAAAACCGCGGGTTTGGAACAAAAAAAAATCATGGGAACGGTGCGCTACTATGAAGAAGAAGGTCTGCAGACTGCAGAATTGATCAGGAAAACCGCTAACGACCAATTGACCAATGGGAGTATTAATTACCTGGAATGGGCACAACTGATTCATCAAAGTACCCTTACTCAAAATGACTACATCGAAGCGTTGAAGCAGCTTAACGAAGCCACCATCACCTTACATTACTTCACTAAATAACAGTGCTACATGAAAAATATATTCATCTCAATGGTTTTATGGTCTTTGTTTTCCTGTAACAGTAAAACTGAAGATACCAGGGAGGAACAACGAGGGGCTGAAGAAAACATCCTAACCTTTTCCGAGGTACAAATAAAGAATGCACAGCTTGGCTATGGCAAACTTGAACAAAGACAAATCTCCGAAATCCTAAGGGTAAACGGAACCATAGATGTACCTCCGCAAAACATGGTTTCCATTAGTGTACCACTTGGCGGCTATTTAAAAAGCAGTCAACTTTTGCCGGGAATGCATGTGAATAAAGGGCAGGTTATCGCCATCATTGAAGACCCCCAGTATATTCAACTCCAGGAAGACTACCTGGTTACAAAATCAAAACTCCATTACAGCCAGTTGGAGTATGAACGCCAGAAGGATTTAAACGAAAGCAAATCCAGCAGCGACAAAGTATTGCAGCAAGCAGCAGCAGAACAGGCTGGCTTAAAAATTATGCTCAAGGCACTTTCGGAAAAACTCAAATTAATTGGTAAAAATCCAGCAGCACTTTCTGATGGAAATATCAGCAGAAGCATCAATATCTACTCTCCTATTAATGGCTTTGTGAGCCGGGTAAATGTAAATATTGGAAAGTATATTGCCCCTACAGATGTCATGTTTGAATTGGTAGACCCTACAGATATTCACCTGGCACTCACGGTTTTTGAGAAAGATCTTCCTAAACTTTTTATCGGTCAAAAATTATCTGCGTTTACAAATAACCAACCCGAAAAAAAGTATCCCTGCGAAATTCTATTGATCGGTAAGCATCTCGGTAGCGAAAGAAGCACTGAAGTGCATTGTCATTTTGAGACCTATGATAAAGCACTCATCCCTGGCACTTACATGAATGCAGAAGTTGAAGTAAAGTCTGCAAATAGCTATACCTTACCCGAAGAAGCGATTGTACGTTTCGAAAACAAACACTATGTATTCCTAAAAAAATCTGCTAATCAATTTGTGATGACGGAAGTGTTGCCTGGCCAAACTGCAGGTGGCTTTACAGAAATTACGCAACCTGCTTCGCTCATGAGCGAAACCCTGGTAACGAAGGGCGCATATACATTGCTCATGAGCCTGAAAAATAAAAGCGAAGACTAAACGCCAAAAAATAATAAGTGGTACACACAGAGAAACATTTAAAAAATTCAGACTTCATCACAGACATTGTTATAGGAATGAGTGATGGCCTCACTGTTCCATTTGCGCTGGCTGCCGGTCTTAGTGGTGCAGTAAATCAGAATGCAATTGTAATTACAGCGGGTATTGCAGAAGTAGTTGCAGGCTGCATTGCTATGGGATTGGGAGGATATCTGGCTGGCAAAACAGAGCAGGAACATTATGAAAGCGAACTAAGAAGGGAATTTGAAGAAGTAGAAACAGTGCCCGAAAAAGAGTTGCTCGAAATCAAGGAAGTTTTTGCGGAGTTTGGACTTGATGCAGCTTCCCAGGATATCGTAGCCACGCAGCTATCCAAAGACAAAATAAAGTGGGTAGATTTCATGATGAAGTTTGAACTCGGCCTGGAAAAACCGAATGTAAACCGGGCAAGAAACAGCGCTCTTACCATCGGGGCGGCTTATTGCGTAGGTGGACTCATTCCGCTATCTGCATATTTTTTTACCGCAACTCCTCATTCAGGGCTTTTTGTTTCTGCTATACTCACCACCATTTGCCTATTCGTTTTTGGTTTTTTCAAAAGCAAAGTTACTGGCCAGCCACCCATAGCAGGGGCACTAAAAGTTACGTTGATCGGTTTGGTAGCCGCGGCAGCAGCTTTCTTTGTAGCTCGCTTGTTTGGNNTAAAGCATTTTGCGGAGTAACCCATACTATTTCCGGATCTTTTGAAAACCAGGTCATTTGTCTCTTTGCATAGTGGCGGGTATGTTGTTTTATTTTTTCAATGGCTTCCGCCAAGCTGCAGTTCCCATCAAAATATTGAAACATTTCCTGGTAACCCACCGTTTGCAATGCATTTAAATCCCGGTAAGGCAGGAGGTTCCTGGCTTCCGCTTCTAAACCTTCGGCTATCATGCTATCTACTCTTTGATTGATGCGTTCATAAAGCAATGCTCTTGGCAGGGAGAGCGCAAATTTCAACATGCGGAAAGGTCTTATCAAGGGCGCCTTTTGCTGAAAGCTGGTAATGGAACAGCCAGTACTTATTTGTACTTCCAGCGCACGCAACATTCTCCTCGGGTTTTGCATTTCGCCGCTGGCGGCAAAGGATGGATCTTTTTCCTGCACCAACTGCTGCAGCCAGGCTAAACCGTTAGTTTCATAGCGGCTGGTCAATTCTTGTCGCAGGCCATCGTTTACTGCCGCTATTTCATCAAGACCCTGGGCAAAAGCTTTAAGGTACAAACCCGTGCCACCGGCCATTACGCAATATTGATTTTGTGTAAAGATCTCCTGTGCATGCTGCAGTGCATACTTTTCAAAATCTGCAGCAGATACATTTTCCTGGATTTGATGGGTATTTACAAAATAATGATGAACACGGGCAAGTTCCTCCGGTACCGGCTTGGCCACGCCAATATGCAGTTCTTTATAACATTGCCTGCTGTCTGCAGATATGATAGAAGTATGCAGATGTTCTGCTAACTCAAGGGCAAGGCCGGTTTTACCCGAAGCGGTGGGGCCCGCAATGATGATACAGGTGTGTTGCATTAATCAATGTAGTGTTTGTAAAGAACCCATCATTGAAATTAAAATGGCGTAGAAAATATTTTCTTAGAACGCTTCGTCGGCATCAGTGCTGTCGTCGGCCGTCTCCTCGTCTGATGTTGATCCGTCTTCTCCTTCTTCTGCAAAGCCGTCTCGAAGGGCATCTGGCTGAAGGTCATACTTTTCTTCCATCTCCGCAAGGCGTTTATCCACCAGGCCTTTTGTGCCGTATTGTGATGGGGCAATGCCTTCTGTGCGCACACAGCAAGGATAGGTGAGACGGGCACTTTCTCCTGCATCCACTTGTATCAGTTCTACCATGAAGTGCCAGTTCTTATTGAAGTCGTATTCGTATACAAATTTTTGATTAGGGCCTTTGATCTCAGCGTTTATTTGCACCTCAGCCATGATCAATGGTGGCACAGGATAATTCTTATCGTAGGCTTCCAAACTAATCTCCCGGCCACGCTGCCAGTTATCATTACTCCTATAAAAAGTAGCCTTGTGTTTATTGTCAAACTCATAGCTTTTTAAGATTGCTTCATGCAGATCTAAAAAGCTTTGCGTGTGCCTGATAGCGATATCCCGGTAGATGCTTTCATCGTCTTCCCAGTATGTTCTGAATCGTAAAATTGCCATGGCACAAATGTAAGTATTTTATCACGGAGATTAAAGGCAGTCGCCGCCTCAGGTAGCAATACCCAACTCTTTTGCTTTTTCATGCATATATGCAACTGCAGCGGCCTTTTCATTAGGAATAATGCCGTCTAATATTGCATTTCTGATAGCGTCTTTGATGACACCTACGGGCTTTGATGGAGGTAAATGAAAAGCCTCCATAATCATTTCGCCGGTAATGGGCGGCTGCCAGTTTCTAATTTTGTCCCGCTCTTCTAAATCGGCACATTGCTGCTGCACCATTTCAAAGTTTTCTATGAAGCGGCGCACTTTCTGTGGATTTTTACTGGTGATATCTGCTTTGCACAAAAGCATCAGTGCATCAAAGTCTTCGCCGGCATCAAAAAGAAGACGGCGTATGGCAGCATCGGTAATATTCTCTTTTGTAAGACTGATCGGTCGAAGATGCAGTTCTACAAGCTTGCGCACAAATTGCATTTTTTCATTTTGTGGCAGTTTCAACTGTGCAAATATCTTCGGAACCATGCGGGCACCTACGGCCTCATGCCCATGGAAAGTAAAGCCGTGGCCTTCTTCAAATTTCTTGGTTGCAGGCTTGCCAATATCATGCAGCAGCGCCGCCCATCGCAACCACAAATCATCCGAATGCTTTGCAATATTGTCTATCACCTGCAGGGTATGATAAAAATTATCTTTATGCCCCATCCCCCCAATGTATTCGGCCCCGGCAAGTGCTACCATCTGCGGAAAAATAATTTTTAAAAGGCTGGTGTCATACAGCAATTTAAAACCCACCGAAGGTAAGGGTGCCTTTAAAATTTTGTTCAGTTCGTCTGTAATGCGCTCCTTGCTTATGATGCGTATCCGTTCTGCATTTGCAGCAATGGCCTGCAGCGTTTCCGGGTGAATGGAAAATTGTAATTGCGTGGCAAACCGGATTCCCCGCATCATCCGCAGCGGATCGTCCATAAAGGTTTTTTCCGGTTCAAGCGGCGTGCGAATGATACCTGCCTCCAGGTCCTGCATACCATGAAAAGGATCCATCAACTCNNGGATTGCGGCTTTCCGCCCGGTAACTCTCTTTGCGGGCTCCTACAAACTCCAGCTCCTCATCTTCAAATTTTAACTGGGCTGTACCGTAGTTTTTAAAAACGGTTACGGGCGGCACGGGATGAAGAAGTTTTGCGACAGCAGTGGCCAGCAAAATACCATCGCCAGTGCACACAATGTCAATATCCTTAGTGTTTCTTGCCAGTAATTTATCCCGCACAAAACCACCAATGGCGTAGGCTTCCATACCTAAAGACTCGGCGGCGATGCGCACTTTTGAAAAAATAAATAGCTCTTTCTGACTGCAGTCAATCTTCATCATACACGAAATTAACGCAATCTGCAGCATAGAAAAGTGCCCGGAATTTTAAATGCGCAGCAAAGGCGATGGATAAATACTTTTAGGCAGAAATGGCTCAAACTGCAATTATGCCGGGGACAACTGTCCGGCATTAATGTTGACTACTATAGAATCCACTGTAAAATCGCAATTAACCAAGTAATTTTGTCAAATAATCATCAGAAGAGAAAAAGCTATGTTTAAAGATAATTTTTTAACCGGACAGGAAGACGAAATGGAGTTTATGCCTATGATACCTATAGGCGATGAAGATGACGCAGATGAAGACGGGAAAGGGTTTCCGGAGGAAATGCCCATACTCCCATTAAGAAATACGGTACTGTTTCCGGGGGTTGTTATTCCTATTACAGTTGGAAGGGATAAGAGTATTAAGGCGGTGAACGATGCTTACAAGACTGACAAATTGATTGGTGTTGTGGCACAAAAAGACAGTAATATAGAAGAACCCACCGTTTCAGACCTCGAAGATGTGGGCACTGTAGCCAAAATTGTGAAACTCATAAAGATGCCAGATGGCGGCACCACTATTATTATCCAGGGTCGCAAAAGGTTTAAGATTGAAACCATTACGGCCGAAGACCCTTATTTTAAAGCAACCCTCAAAATACTTACGGAAGAAGATGCTAAGGGTGATAAGGATTTTGATGCGCTCGTAGGCAGTATCAAGGACCTCGCTTCACAAATTATTAGTCTCTCTCCCAATATGCCCAGTGAAGCTGCTATCATTTTGAAGAATATAGAAAGCCCATCCTTCCTTATTCATTTTGTGAGCAGTAACCTCAATAGCGACCTGAAGCAAAAACAACAGCTACTGGAAATAAGCAATATTAAAGCAAGGGCAGAACTGCTGATGAACCTTATGCATACAGAATTGCAGTATGCAGAACTGAAAAACAAAGTGACCAACAAAACCCGGGCAGAGCTGGATAAACAGCAACGGGACTATTTTCTGCAACAGCAATTGAAAGCCATCAAAGATGAATTGGGTGGCGATAATGTGGCGGAAGTAAAGGAAATGCAGAAAAAAGCAGAAACAAAAAAATGGAATGCTGCGGCCAAAGAAATGTTTAATAAAGGGGTAGAAAAACTGGAGCGTATGCACCCTTCTACGCCGGATTATTCAGTGGTATATAACCACCTGGACTTGATGCTCGATCTACCGTGGGATGATTACACCCAGGATCAGTACGATTTACGCGGGGCAAAAAAGGTTTTGGATCATGATCATTATGGCATGAATAAAATCAAGGAACGCATTCTCGAATAC
>DGQO01000129.1:3630-6481 GCA_002400445.1 Chitinophagaceae bacterium UBA4412 | reverse complement strand
AAATGATGATGGGTAAGCAAATCAGGCAGAACTGTTTTCATCTGCTTCGCCTGAGGCCTTCTGTAATTGTTGATGGATGCGTTCAGGTAAAGTGTTCAGTATCTCATTTGCCTGGGCAAGATCAAAATCTTCATGTTGCTTTTTTGTTACACCCATCGAAGTGAGTTCTATGTGCAGATCTGGCACCAGCGAATGGTTCGTAAGACATGCCTTTGCACAAGCGAGTGGACAACCATCTATGGCAATGATTTTTCTGCCAGAGAGCGCCGTGCGCACCAGCTTTTTCACATTCCCACCCACGCCTGCAATGCACGACATTTCGGCTACCTGCTTCCTATCCAGTTGCAGCGCCAGGTAATTGGCCATCTGTGCTGCTGTGGAGCAACCAGAGCAGGAATACAATAGTGGCAGTTCACTTTCCGGTTTTTGCATAAAAATAGTATCGTTTGGTTCCTAAGATTTGTTGTATGGGCAGTTTAAAAAATCTAAGGCAANNCATGCTGACCAATGCTCCTGGCGTACAAGGGAGTCCCGACGATAGATGTCGGGATGCAGGCCGAAGCGACAGCATGACACAACAGGCGATGCCATAAAAAATAAATGCCGGCATCTAAAAAATACGCCACACGCAGCACTCACTCCTCTTGATTGGTTTTGCATCAAGAATGCAGACGCAAAAAAGCTATTTCGTGGGAAATAGCCTTTTGTCATAATCAATATTAAAACCTAGAACAAAATTGTGTGCGCTACTAAGAATAGTCTCGCCTCAAAAACTTTTTAGCAATATTTCAATGAATTCAACAGCACAAAAATATACCTGCCGTTTACCCTGTACAATGCCCGTACTCAATAGAAATACTGATTAATCTCATATCCTGAGACGCAAAAGACTTGTATAGTCTGCCCCGCCGAACCTGCAGTTTTTCTTCCCAAAACGGGTGATAACGCCCCAAAGCCGCAAGGCTGGCTGTTTTTCATGACTGCAGAACGCTTTGGATAAAATGGCTGCAATCTTGCAGCATTTTCCATGCATCACTAAAAATACATCACATGAAAAATGTTCCCGTGGTGATTGCGCTGGCTACGGCTTTTGCGCTCTTTTTCGAGATCAGTATCCTTTTTGAAATGCCTGACGGGCTCATTTTCGCCCTGTTCTTTATTAGCCCTTTTGTAATATTAGCTATGGTTTATGCTATATTAAAGCATGGCATTGAATCTAAGCATACCTGGGATGAGCGTTTTTACGACGACTGGAATTACCAGCGAAATGGGGATGAATAACTCCCCATGTTGAAGCAAACAAATTTTCCTTTTATCAACTTGCTTCGGGTAAATCCTGATCTTCATCATCCCGGCGGCGAATATTATTAAACATCAACGATCGCCCAAACATCAGCCAAGCCTGCCTTTCATTCGTGCCTTCCGGATTCCCTTTACCTGGGTAGTTCCGTCTATTGTGCCCGGTCGTCATTATTGATGATCAAATACAGTCCTGCATATTCATCATAAATGAAGATATTTGGCGCCGCATGCTCCGAGTTTACTTTGTTACCGCTATTCTTTTATTTGCCGGCATTTGTACAAATGCGCAATTATGCCAGGGCAGCCTTGGCGATCCGATCGTAAACATCAGTTTTGGTTCCGGGGCAAACCCCGGCAGCCCACTGGCCGCTGCGGCTACGGGTTATGGGTATGTAGCCAATGATTGCCCAAATGATGGATTTTATACAGTGAGGAGCAATACCAGCAATTGTTTTTCCAGTTCATGGCATAATGTACCTGCCGACCATACGGGAAATACAAATGGTTATTTCATGCTGGTGAACGCCTCTATTCAGCCAAGCGCTTTCTATGTAGATACGGTGCGTGGGCTTTGCGGAAACAGTACCTATGAATTTGCTGCCTGGGTAATGAATGTGATTTTGAGTTCTGCCTGCGGCGGCAATACCATTCAGCCTAACCTTACATTTACGATAGAGAAAACAGATGGCACGGTGTTGCAAACTTACAATAGCGGAAATATACCCACTACGCCAACGCCGCAATGGAAGCAGTATGGATTCTTTTTTACCACAGCACCGGGCTCTACCGAAGTGGTCTTGCGTATTGTGAATAACGCTTCTGGCGGCTGTGGAAATGACCTGGCTTTAGACGATATCACTTTCCGTCCTTGCGGCCCAAAACTCACCCCATCCATTGTGGGGCAAACAACAAGTATCGAAAATATTTGCGAGGGAACGGGTGGTACTTTTAATTTCTCCTGCACGGTGAGCGCAGGATTCAACTTGCCTGTACTGCAATGGCAGCAGCGGGCGGGCACTGGCAGTTGGACGGATATTACCGGCGCAAACAGCTCCACGCTTACCGTAAGTTTTCCAAACAGCCAGCCCATTGGCAGTTATGATTACCGGCTTACGGTGGCTGAAATGGGCAATATGGGTTCGCCCCAATGCCGCATCAGTTCTACACCGGTAACCATACAGATCAATGCGAATCCTACCATAACCGCAAGCAACAACGGCCCTGTGTGCGAACGCAGCAGTGCGCAACTAACGGCTACGGGCGCCAGCAGTTATGTATGGACCGGGCCGGCAGGATATTCTACCAATGCAGATAACCCGGTGATAGCACAGGTGCAACTGCCGCAGGCAGGCAACTATATCGTAAAAGGCACGAACGCAGCAGGCTGCAGCGCCACAGCAAATACCAGCCTGCTGGTAAATGCAGCGCCCGTTGCCAGCCTGGCATATTCAGACACTGCGGTTTGTTTTGGCCAGCAAATAACTTTGCTTGCCAGCGGAGGCAGCAGTTATGGATGGTCTCCTGCAAATGGTTTAAGCGCAACCAACAT
>DGQO01000129.1:459-3542 GCA_002400445.1 Chitinophagaceae bacterium UBA4412 | reverse complement strand
CCAGCCTGAGCAGTACGGCGGTATTACAACCAGTAGCAAATCCCACAGCAGATGCGCAGTATATTCTTACCGTGCAGTCGCCCAATAATTGCGGTAGCAGTACGGATACCGTGCAGGTAAAAATTTACAAAGGCATTTATATTCCCAATGCATTTACGCCAAATGCGGATGGGTTAAATGATACCTGGAATATTCCGGCGCTGGATGCTTATCCAAATTTTGAATTGGTGGTTTACAACCGCTACGGTCAGCCGGTTTACCAAAACAGTAAACGCCGCATTCCCTGGAATGGATTTTTTAAAGGCGAGGAAAGCGCCCCGGGTGCGTACACTTATGTGATTAAGCTTAACCTGCTTAATCTTGTTTTAAAAGGTACGGTATTACTGATCAGGTAACTCAGCATTCAATTGCCATTGACGATTTACGATTTTTGATTTACGATGTACAATTTTGCGTGCTCATCACTCATAATTCATAACTCCTATCTGCACTTCCCCGCTATACGAATTCTTACTAACAACTCATTCCAAATTCCAATCAACTAATCAACGATTCAACTAATCAACTAATCCCTACTTTTACCCCACACCCGCCACAGGCTGGCGCAGATATTGGTAAATAACGATGATCATGACAGCAGAACAGCAGCGACTCAACGAAAATAAAACTAAACCGATACCCCTTGAGCAATGGGGACCTTACTTAAGTGAAAGACAATGGGGCACCGTGAGAGAAGACTATGGCTCCCATGGCGATGCCTGGGGCTATCTGCCTTTCAGCGAGTCTCACTACCGCAGTTATCGCTGGGGAGAAGATGGCCTGGCGGGCATTTCAGATCGTTTTCAAAGCCTTTGCTTTGCCATCGCCCTATGGAATGGTAAAGATGAAATTCTTAAAGAGCGACTCTTTGGCCTTGGCAATTATGATGGCAATCATGGAGAAGATGTGAAGGAACTGTACTATTACCAGGATAATATTCCCACGCATTATTACATGCAATACCTGTACAAGTATCCTCAAAATGAGTTCCCTTATACCGACTTACTTAACACCAACCGCAACCGCAGCAAACTGGAGCCCGAGTATGAGATTTTAGACACAGGTGTATTTGAAAACGATGCCTATTTTGATGTGTGTGTAACCTATGCTAAAGAAAACGCAACGGATATTGCCATCCGCATAGAGATCACTAATAAGTTTACCAGGGCTGCTCCCATTACGCTGCTACCCACCTTGTGGTTTTACAATAAGTGGCGCTGGGAAACCGGTAAAACAAAACCAACACTGAGTTCTACTGGTCCTGCAAGTGTTTTGGCCACTCATCCCCGGCTGGGCAAATACCATTTTTATTTTGAGCCCACCGACGAGATTCTCTTTACAGAAAACGAAACCAATATGCATAAGGTGGATGAAAGCCACCCGCAGGAAATTTTTACTAAAGATGCTTTTCATCATGCCATCATTGATGGTACCAATAGAGACGCATTGGCCACGGCAAAAGAGGGAACCAAGTTTGCCCCGGTATATGAACTCAACATTGAAGCGGGAAAAACAGCTACCCTTTATTACCGGCTTTGCAGCGATGAAAAAACCGATCCATTTCCTGCAAACTTCCCTTCGCTCTTTGATAAAAGAAAAGCGGAAGCGGATGAATTTTACCGGGCCATTCTACCGGCAAATGCATCGGGTGATGCGGCTAATATTCAACGCAAGGCCCTCTCCGGTATGCTATGGAGCAAGCAATATTATCACTATGATGTAGAGCGCTGGCTCAGCACCAGTGATGGCATTACCCCCGTGAATGATGCTAAATTAAATGGCCGTAACCACGACTGGAAACACCTGAAAAACCAGGATGTGATTGCCATGCCAGACAAATGGGAATATCCCTGGTATGCCGCCTGGGACCTCGCTTTCCACTGCATTGCCCTGGCCATGGTAGATGTGGTGTTTGCAAAGCACCAGCTTGAACTCATTATGCGGGAATGGTACATGAAACCCGATGGACAATTGCCCGCTTACGAATGGAATTTCAGCGATGTAAATCCGCCGGTGCAAGCCTGGGCAGCTATGGAAATTTACCGCATTGAGCAGGAACGCTTTGGCAGTGGCGATGTTGTTTTTCTTAAAAGAGTCTTTCAAAAACTGCTCATCAATTTTACCTGGTGGATCAACCGGAAAGATAGAAATGGCAACAATATATTTGAAGGCGGTTTTCTTGGCCTGGATAATATCGGTGTGTTTAACCGCAGCCATCATTTTACCAGCAGCATGCAATTAGAGCAGGCAGATGGCACAAGCTGGATGGGCATGTATGCCCTCAACATGATGGACATTGCCCTGGAAATTTCAAAAGTGGATATTGCTTTTGAAGATACAGCTACCAAATTTTTTGAACATTTTGTATTGATTGCAGAATCGCTTAACTCGCATAGCCTTTGGAATGATGAAGACAAATTTTTCTATGATACCCTGTGCATTGCCGGAGCCCCTCCTATTCCATTGCGTATTCAAAGTGCCGTGGGCCTCACCAGTCTTTTTGCCGTGAGTACTATTGAAAAAAGCATGTTTGAAAAAGTGCCGGATTTTACCAAACGCATTGCCTGGTTTGAAAATTACCGGATGAAAAATAATATGTTCTGGCCAAATGAAGAACGGGGTGATGGCGAAGAAATATTGATTTCATTAGTGCCAAGAGAGAAGCTCATTTTCCTGCTGCAACGCTTGCTTAATGAAGAAGAATTTTTATCTGATGGTGGTATCAGGGCATTATCAAAATACCATGAAGCCCACCCCTATTCTGTAACCGTGGATGGCGAAGAATATAGCATACAATACGATCCCGGGGATTCTACCAGCAATCTCTTTGGGGGTAATAGCAACTGGCGTGGCCCGGTGTGGATGCCCATCAATTACCTCATCATTCGCAGCATAAGAAAGTATGGAGAATTTTATGGCAATACGTTGAAAATAGAATGCCCCATTGGTTCGGGCCATCAAATGAACCTGGTAGATGTATCTGCTTTCATTGCATCAAGGGTAATTAACCTTTTTACAAAAGATGAACAGGGCAATAGAAAATT
>DGQO01000129.1:0-387 GCA_002400445.1 Chitinophagaceae bacterium UBA4412 | reverse complement strand
CGCAAATAAAATTTTTGCGTAAATGCTGATCTAATAAACCTACATGATGTTCATCAACATACATACCCATGGTGCTCATCAGCATTCCGGCATAGCCATAGCGCAAATGGATCACCCGGACAGCGCCCTGGCAGCACAAGGCTTGTACAGCGCCGGCCTGCATCCCTGGCGGCTTACAGAGGATGGCCTCTCAACTGATGTGGAAAGTCTCTCCCGGGCTGCAAGCCATCCGCAAGTACTGGCTATTGGAGAATGTGGTATCGATAAATTGTGCAAAACAGGTCTTCATTTGCAAACAACTGCTTTCGCACAACAGGTAAGGCTTGCCAATGCCATTCAAAAACCACTGATCCTTCATTGCGTAAGAGCACAGCAGGAAATACTGCA
>DGQO01000092.1:4509-9746 GCA_002400445.1 Chitinophagaceae bacterium UBA4412 | reverse complement strand
CTGATGTTCCTGTTGCTAAAATATATGATCATGTGTTCTACAAGAGTAGCCCGTTCGGCTTCAATAAATCTTTGCTGTAAGGCGTTTTGCACCTTTACGCAAAATTGTTCAGCACCTGTAAGTTCCAGGGTGGCACTCTTGAAATTAGTAACAGAAGAATGTTTCTTGTTTTGCTTGAGCAAGTCAATATAATTTTTCCAGGCTTCCTGTAGTGTTTCGATGGTTAAGGCTGTTGTCTGCCTGATTTTGGAATGCTCTGCTGCTACTTTTTCCCGGAGGGCTTTTAAGTTCAGGGTACCCGGGGGCGTGGGGGCTGGAGGTATGGCGGCTACTTTTGTTTTTAAAGGTAGTGGAGCTGGCCTTGGCTCTTCAATGATAAGGCTGGCCTCTGCTATGGGAGATGCAACTGCAGGCTTCGACTTAGCTACCCCGGCTTCTTTTACAGCTATGGACTGAATGGTCAATGCACGGAACGCCACCGATCTTACTTCATCACTTCGTTTTTTTTTTATCTGCGTACCATCATGTTCCAATTCAAGTGCCTGGTGCAGGTAACTGAGTTTAATGAGCACCATTTCTGTGAAGAGGCGTTTATTCCTGGCCGTTTTATAATTCATGCCGGCTTCGTTCAAAATGTTCAGGGCCGATAATATCCAGCCCAGATCTGTTTTCTGTGACCAGGTAAGGTATCTCTCTTTGAAATCATCGGCTACGTCCAGCAAAGCGACTGCCCTTGCATCTTTGCTCACCAGCAGGTTTCTCACAAATTCTGCAAAGCCTTCCAGGAAGGTATCCGCTTCAAAGCCTTTTTGCAAAATGGTATCCAGCAGCAGTAACGCCTCACTTAATTGCTGATGATTTAGGTTTTCCTGCAAGCGGAAATAATAATCTTCATCTAAAATATTGAGATGCTCCAGCGTATTGCTGTAGGTAAGATTGCCATCTGTAAAAGAAACGATTTTGTCCAGGATGCTCAGCGAATCCCGCATGCAGCCTTCACTCTTTTGTGCAATCACATGCAGCGCAGATTTCTCGGCCACAATATTTTCCTTTTCACAAATTTCCTGCAAATGATCTACCGTATCTGAGGTGGTGATTCTTTTAAAATCAAAGATTTGGCAGCGGCTTAAAATCGTGGGAATGATTTTATGTTTTTCCGTAGTGGCCAGGATGAAAATAGCATACGGTGGTGGTTCCTCAAGGGTTTTCAAAAATGCGTTGAAGGCAGAGGCGCTTAGCATATGCACCTCATCCACGATATATACTTTGTATTTACCTGCCTGCGGCGCAAAGCGTACCTGTTCTACCAGGCTTCGTATATCATCTACCGAGTTGTTGCTGGCCGCATCCAATTCATGAATATTAAGGGATGTACCTGCATCAAAAGAAACGCAGCTATTGCAGGTATTGCATGCCTCGCCTTCTGCTGTGCGGTTTTCGCAATTAATGGTTTTAGCCAGGATACGTGCACAGGTCGTTTTACCTACACCTCTCGGTCCGCAAAATAAAAATGCATGTGCCAGTTGATTATTATTGATGGCATTTTTAAGCGTGGTAGTGATATGCGATTGCCCCACCACCGTACTAAAATTTTGCGGACGGTATTTTCTCGCAGAAACAACGAATGTATCCATAATAAACCTGGGCTGTTTTAATGAGCAAATAACCGGCAAAGCCGGCTTACAAAGATAAAAAACATTGAGCAGCATTTAGGGCTGCATTACAAAATGGGGTGTCTTTCAAACGGTATAGTGCGATCGAAAAGATAACGATAAGTGGCAAGATTCCGGCTGCGTTCCACATCGCCCAAACCGTTAGCAATATTGAGCATTTTAGGATTAAAATCGCCTATCCACTGCATTTCATATTCTTCGTAAGGAGCAGCAGGGCTTTGAATATATTTGGCTGTTTCTCCAATGATGTACGCATCTACGCCCTTGCCCTGCCATTCTGGTACAACACCAAAAACTAATCCTGCCGACTTTCTATTCGGTACAAATTTCTTTATCCATAAAAATTTTAGTTTTGCCAGCAGGTTAAATTTCCCATGAAGATGTTTGAACCATTGATTCAGATCGGGGAGGCTCACAAAGATGGCTACTGGTTCATTGTTGTAATAGGCAAACCACATTATTTTTTCATTCATCACGGGCAACATTTTCTTAAACATAAGTTGCACTTGTTCTTTACTTATTTGCTTTAAACCGCCATGCCCGGCCCATGCTTTATTATAGACAATGGCAAAGTCATTTGCAAATTTTTCTAATTGGTTTTTATGAAAATGGCTGGAAGTAAAACCGCCCTGTGTTTCGATCAGTTGATGCCGTTCCCATATCTTGGCGCTGAGAGGACTTTTAGGGTGCATACCAAAGCACACCTGGTTATAGAAGACCTGGAAACCATAATTTTCAAACAGGGCCACATAATAAGGTGGATTATAATTCATGCAGTAGAGTGGTTCCTGGAAGCCATCTGTAACCAGGCCCCACCAGCGGTCTCTCTCCCCAAAATTAATTGGGCCATCCATGGCCTCCATCCCTTGTGCTTCAAGCCATTCTTTTGCTTTATCAAAAAGTATATTGGCTGCATGCTGATCATTTACACACTCAAAAAAGCCTATACCACCCACAGGTTTGCGGTCTCCTTTGTTTTTGTATTTCGAATTTATAAATGCTGCAATCCTACCGATCAGTTCGCCGTCATCTGTTTTTAAGATCCAGCGTTCTACTTTTCCAAAGCGGAAAGCTTTGTTCTTTTTTTCATCAAATACATCATCGATATCCTTGTTTAATGGCTGGATCCAATTGGCTATTGATGCATAGATCTTAAGGGGTACTTCCAGGAATTCTCGAGATTGGCTACGGCCTGTAACCGGGAAAATTTGCATGCGCTAAAATTAATGTATAGTACTTAATGCCCGTTTAATTCTTTTCTAAGTTGAGCAGCAGTTTTAGTAGACCCATCGGGGCTCCAGCCCGGTGGCATAAGCATATATTTTAATTTATTCAAGAGGCTATGACTTCTTTTTACGTCAACCGCCAGGCTTCTCCATTCGTGAAAGATAACGGTAAGTGGGTTTTGTTTTGCTGGTAATGATTTAGTAAGGCCATAAACAACTGGCTCCTCTGGCAGCTCTGCCTGGAAAGTGCCGAATAACCTGTCCCAGATAATGAGGCACATGCCCATATTTTTATCGAGGTAGCGAACATTGCTGGCGTGATGTACCCGATGGTGTGCTGGGGTTACAAACACTGCTTCAAACCAGCCAGGCATTTTTTTGATATGCCGGGTGTGCACGAGTATGCCGTAGGTTTGGGTAAGCGAATACATGAATACGATATCTAGGGGGTGGAAGCCCATGAGCGCAATGGGAAGAAAATACACGAAACGATATACCGGCTGAAATACGGAAGATCGAAAGCCGGTAGTGAGGTTAAATTCTGCAGAGGAATGATGCGTTACATGCACTGCCCAGAAGATGCGACAATAGTGATCGATGCGGTGTTCTATATAAAAAGCAAAATCTTCCAGCAGGAAGAGCAATGCCCAATACAGATAAATATTCTCGATATGTACAACCTGGTTTTGCCATGCCCAACTGAGTACGGAGATATAGAATAAGCTTCGCAGCGCCAGGTCAAGCGCCCCATTAGATAAAGTGAGATAAAGATTCTGAAGGGTGTCTTTGAAGCTATAATATTTCTTTCCCTGCCAATTGCTCAGGAGAATTTCTCCACCAATTAACAATACATAAAATGGTACCGAGCAGAGCAAAACCCATGTTTCTCTTGAACTGGTTTGCATTGAAAATGAGGTTAAAAAGTAAGCTACACAGACATAATTTCTTTTTCTTTGGCCACCAGGTGTTTTTCTACAAGCGCTATAAACTTATCTGTCATGGTTTGAGCATCTCCCTCTGCATCTTTAGCTGCGTCTTCACTCAGTCCATCTTTTTGTAGTTTCTTAATGTCTTCAATGGCATCCCGCCTGATATTGCGCACTGAAATCTTTGCATTTTCTCCTTCTCCATTACAGCGCTTTACCAATTCTTTTCTGCGTTCTTCAGTAAGTGGGGGTAAGAAAAGGCGGATAATATTTCCGTCATTCTGTGGGTTAATCCCAATATTAGCTGCGATAATGGCTCGCTCTATTACAGAAAGCATATTTTTTTCCCAAGGCTGTATACTAATGGTTCTTGCATCCATTGCTGTTACATTGGCTACTTGCTGCAAAGCAGTGGGAGAGCCATAATAATCTACAAATATTCCATCGATCATATTCGGATTAGCCTTGCCTGCCCGGATTTTGATAAGTTCTGCTTCAAGGTGATTGATGGCTTTCTGCATAGATTCAGCTGCATCGTCCATCACCATTTTTAATTCTTCTGTCATAATAAAATTATTGGGGGCAAATTTATATAAAAATGCCGGAAGCGGGGATAATCTCCCGCAGTGTAAGTTACGTTAAGCTTGGTTTTGTTAATCTGCTTCGATCGTCTCAGGAACAAGTGTGAGAATCTTCCGGGCCTTTAAAATGGGTTCAGCCATTTTGGCCTGGGGTGTGGCCATTTGCTTGCTCCTGTGCCGCAAATAATAAAGCATGGAAGTAAGAGAGAAAGCGGCAAGTAATAGCAAGCCTATCAGAACATTAGTACCCAGGTGGCGCAGGAAATAAGCAGCTACGATGAGGCTAATATTTATGCTGGCACATACCATCGTAATCTGCCGGTGATTAAGACCGATATCAAGAAGAAAATGGTGCACATGATTTCTATCGGGGCTAAATGGTGAGCGCCTGTCCAGGATGCGAAGGCCAAAAACCCTTAATGTATCCACAAGTGGAATGAGAAGAATGGCAAAACCAATGGCAGGTGCAGCAGGCAGCGGCACTATAGCATCTGGCGCACTAGCAACGCTTATAAACTTGATGACGAGGATAGAGTTGATGAGTCCTAACAAGAGTGAACCCGTATCACCCATAAATATTTTTGCCGGAGAAAAATTGTAAATAAGAAAACTAAGCAAGCTGCCAGCAAGGGCAAAACCCATTACGGCGAATGCCATATGGCCGCTTAAATAGAAATATGCGCCAAACACAGTGGCGGTAATCATACCTAAACTCCCTGCAAGTCCGTCAACACCGTCGATAAGATTAAATGAATTGGTTACTACAATGATGGTGAAAACGGTGAAAAGATTACCAGCAAAAACAGGAATTTGCTCAATGCCCATAAAGCC
>DGQO01000092.1:0-4432 GCA_002400445.1 Chitinophagaceae bacterium UBA4412 | reverse complement strand
CCCAGCCCCCCCAAGGTAGGTATTACCGTTTTATGCACCTTACGCTCGTCTGGTTCATCAAACAGCTTTTTTTGCTTGGCAACTTGTATAATTACAGGAATCGAGAAAAAGGTGATGATAAAGGCTAATACGGTGCTAAATAATAAGTTGTCCATGCGTGTTGTTTAAATAAAGCCGGGGGTTGTACAAATGTATAAAATAACTAAGATCGAAAGAATTTTAATCCGGATTTGTTCCCGCTGGCACTCGTATTCAGTTTAAATTCAAGAAAAGGGTTTGTATGTTATAACGCTGTGCAATAGACAGTTATTACAAAAGCAGTTAAAATAAAAAGCAATTTGATTTTGACCATCCTTGTGTTTCATCTAATTTTGTTTATCAAAATTGAGGCCTAACTGCTTAATTATAAATATGAAACTTACAGAAATTGCTTCCCAGGTACGAAGAGATATATTACGCATGGTTCACGGTGTACAGAGTGGTCATCCCGGTGGTTCATTAGGATGTGCCGATTTTTTAGTAGCGCTTTATTTTAAAGTAATGAAGCACAATACTAATTTTTCAATGGATGGCAAGGATGAGGATCTGTTTTTCCTGAGCAATGGGCATATTTCGCCGCTTTTCTACAGTGTGCTAGCACGTTCCGGCTATTTTCCAACTTCTGAACTGGGCACTTTCCGTAAAATTAACAGCCGCCTGCAGGGCCATCCTACAACACATGAACATCTGCCAGGTATTCGGGTTGCATCCGGCTCGCTGGGTCAAGGCATGAGCGTGGCTATCGGTGCAGCATTGGCTAAGAAGATGAATGGCGATGATCGGGTAGTATATTCCCTCCATGGGGATGGAGAATTAGATGAAGGCCAAAATTGGGAGGCCATCATGTTTGCAGCCAGCAAAAACGTAGATAATTTAATTTCTACAATAGATTATAACGGACAACAAATAGACGGCCCCACGGATAAAGTAATGGCGCTCGGAAACCTGGAAGCGAAGTTTGCAGCTTTTGGCTGGCAAACTATGAAGATGAATGGAAATGATATGGATGCTGTGCTGGCAGGCCTGGAGCAGGCAAAATCAATGCTGGGCAAAGGTAAACCGGTTGTAATAATCATGACAACGGAAATGGGCCAGGGNNTGCCTGAGACACTTGGAGATTATTAAATTAGCGAAGTTCAAGTGGCTGACGTGCTGCCTTAAAAGCAGGAACAACCGAGGCAAGCAAGGCAATAAGGGCTGCTGTGCCGCCTACAAGTAGAAAATCTGACAAGATTAGTTTTACCGGGAAATAGTCAATTAAAAATGAGCCGCCCTGTAATTTGATGAGGTGAAATTTTACCTGTAGTAAGCAGATCAAGGTAGCCATCGCAATACCAACCGCTGCCCCCAACAAACCCAGCAATAAACCTTCACTTAAAAAGATTTTTTGAACCACGAGCCTGCTGGCGCCCATACTCTGTAAAATATTAATGTCTTTCTTTTTTTCCAGGACAAGCATGGTAAGTGAACTCACCATGTTAAAAGCGGCAATAATCAAAATGAGGGTGAGCACCGCATAAATTGCCCATTTTTCCATTCGCATCGTATTGTATAAACTCATGTTTTGCTGGTAGCGAGACTGCACTTTTAACGAAGGAGGAAGCAGCTCCTGAAGGGCGGCCTGGCTTTTTTCGAGCTGAGCACCTGGTTTCAATTTTATTTCTATGGCCGTAAGTTCATCTGGCGCAAGTGCCATTTGCTGTTGCATGAACGCAAGGTTCGTGATGGCATAATTATTATCAAAGTCCTGCTGAATAGAAAAGACGGCATTGGCCGCTACGTTTCCTTCACTGACGGATGCGGTAGGGTCAGAACTGTTGGCAGCTCTCTTGGGAAGGATTACCGTTAAAATATCCGGGCTAAAGGCAGGATTTACGGATACGCTGGCGGCATTTTGCAGTCCATAGCCTATTACCATCCCGGCATCATCAGCATCGCCTAAGGCATAGGTACCTGCGGTAATCTTTTGGTAAACACCGCTTATGTTCTTAAAATTATCATCTACACCTTTCAAATTTACCACCGTTTGTATGTCGCCGTTTTGTAAGAGTGCTTTCTCCTGCACTACGGAAGATGTGCCTGAAATGTAAGGCTGATCATTGATTTGCTTACGTTGTGCTGCCGTGAGCTGGAAAGTTTTGCCAGCAGCAGGTATAATTTTTAGATCGGTATAAAAAGAGGAATAGAGAGATTTTACCAGGTCTTCAAAGCCGTTAAATACACTTAATACCAGCACCTGGCAGCAAGTGGCAAACGCAATGACACCGGTAGTAACCCAGGCGATAATATTAATCGCATTGGCAGATTTTTTAGCTTTAAAATATCTCCAGGCAAAGGTGAAATACATCAGGCAAAACAAGAGTTTGGTGCAGCGAAAGATAAGTTATTCTTTGGCAGAGCTGTCCGTTGCAGGCGGCTGCGTATTGCCATCAGTCTGCTTAATTTCCTTAAAGAGCTTTTCCATTTTGTCTACATATTCCAGGGTATCGTCTATGTAAAAGTGTAACTGCGGCATACTGCGCAGTTGGTGGCGTACCCGGGCGGTAAGTTCTTTTTTAATTTCCCAGGCTCGCTCCTGTATTTGTTTAAGCGTGGCTACAGCATCTTGTATTTGAAAAAAACTCAGGTATATTCTCGCTTCAAATAAGTCGGGAGTCACTTTTACCGATGCGATGGAAACCATACCTCCATTCATCATCGATAAACCAAGGCGCTGAAAAATCTCATTTAAATCTTTCTCAAGCACTGCTGCCACCTGTTTTTGTCTTTTACCTTCCAGCATATGATTGCAAATTTTATCCTTGTAAAATTAGTTACTTTGTAGGTTCATCAGCTTATTATCTTTATCAGCATTCATGAAGAGTTTAAAAACAATCTTTAAATACGTAAAGCATTATCCCTCCTTAATTGTAGCATATTTTAGTTTTAATATTCTCTCTGCTATTTTTGGTGTACTATCCCTGGGGATGATCAGCCCTTTTCTTACCCTCATTTTTAAGCAAGACAATAACTTTGCTGTTGTAACAGATCAAAAGAGTGGTGGTTTTAATGCAATCAACTATTTCAAAGAGAAACTGTACCTCCTGCTGCAGGAGCCAGGCGGCAATGTAAAGGCGCTACTTATTTTATGCGTTGTAATTTTTGTAGCTATCATTTTAAAAAACCTTTTCTCTTACCTCAGCACATACTTTCTAAATCCCATTAGAAACAGGATTTTAAATGATATGCGTAAGCATATGTATCACAAAATTCTGCAGCTTCCTGTTGGTTTTTTTAGCGAACAAAGGAAAGGCGATGTGATGAGTAAACTTTCCAATGACCTTGCAGATGTAGAGGGGTCTACCATTAGTGTAATGGAGAGTCTTTTTAAAGAGCCGATTGTGGTGATTTTTTCCATGGCTTACTTACTAATTCTCAGCCCGCAACTCACCGTGTTTCTTATTATTTTTCTACCTGTGGCCGGATTAATCCTGGGCAGAATTGGGCGCTCACTTAAAAAGCAGAACGTGCAGGTGCTCCAGCAATTTGGGGCGATCTTTTCTACCATTGAAGAAACGCTTGGCGGTATCCGGATTATTAAAGCTTTTAATGCTGAGCAAAAATTGAGAGATAAGTTCAATGCGGAAAATGAGTCTTTGTTTCACTTGAAAACAAGGGCAAACCGCCGTAGAGACCTTGCCTCTCCGGTATCCGAAGCGCTCGGTGTAACAGCCGTGCTCTGTATCTTGTACTATGGAGGCAGGTTGGTACTATCCAATGATTCATCCCTTGCATTAAATGCCGGAGACTTCATTGCCTATATTGCTATTTTCTCGCAACTTATTCAACCATTAAAGGCAATTAGCAATGCGTCCTATAACGTGCAAAAAGGAAGTGCCAGTATTGAAAGAATTGAAAGCCTTATCAATGAACGGGTAGATATCATAGACCCGGAAAATCCAAAATTTCTAACCAGCTTTAATACCGCCATCGAACTGAGAAATGTTTCTTTCCGGTATGAAGATCACTGGATATTAAAGAATATTAACCTTAAGGTAGAGCGGGGGCACACGATTGCTCTTGTGGGCAGCAGCGGTGCAGGAAAAAGCACGCTCGCTGATCTTATCCCAAGATTTATTGATACCTCCGAAGGCGAAGTGCTGATTGATGGCGTAAATATTCGGGATTATTCCCTGGGTAGTGTGCGAAATATGATGGGCATTGTAACGCAGGAGGCAATCCTATTTAATGACACTATCGAAAACAATATTGCATTGGGTGTACCAGTAGCCGATGAAGCCCAGGTGCAGCAGGCTGCAAAAATTGCCAATGCCCATGATTTTATCGTGAAAAAAGACCAAGGTTACCAAACCAATATTGGCGAACGTGGCTCTAAATTAAGTGGGGGAGAAAG
>DGQO01000003.1 GCA_002400445.1 Chitinophagaceae bacterium UBA4412 | reverse complement strand
TTTAATATGAGCAAATTTTCCCATTTACACGTTCACACCCAGTTCTCGCTCCTTGATGGCGCAGCTTCCATTAAGAACCTTTATAAAAAGACTATTGCCGATGGTATGCCTGCTCTTGCCATAAGTGATCACGGAAATATGTTTGGGGTATTTGAGTTTGTAAAGGAGGCTTATAAACATAAAAAAGAAGACGGAACCCTGGCTGTGAAACCAATTGTGGGTTGCGAATTTTACATCACCCAGGATCGGACCCGTAAAACGTTTAGCAAGGAAGAAAAGGATCCCCGGCATCACCAAATTCTCCTGGCCAAAAATGAACAAGGCTATAAAAACCTGGTAAAGCTTACCAGCCTTGGCTATATAGAAGGGATGTATAGCAAGTACCCACGGATAGACAAAACCCTTATCCATAAATACCACGAAGGACTCATTGCTACCACTTGTTGCCTTGGTGCATTGGTGCCACAAACTATTTTAAAAAAAGGGGAAGCAGAAGGTGAAAACGAATTCAAGTGGTGGCTCAATATTTTCCAGGAAGATTACTATGTGGAACTGCAGCGACATGGCATGGCAGAACAGGACAAGGTGAACGCTGTATTGCTCAAGTTTGCCAAAAAATACAATGTAAAAGTGATTGCGAGTAACGACAGTCACTATGTAGATCAGGCCGACTTTAATGCACATGATATCCTGCTCTGCATTAATACCGGGGAAAAACAGGCAACGCCTGCTATGCGGGAATTTGCAGATGATGATTTACAGGTAAAGAATAAACGATTTGCTTTTCCGAACGACCAGTTTTACCTGAAGAAAACCGAAGAGATGCATAAGCTCTTTGAAGACATTCCGGAAGCCATAGACAATACCAACGAAATCGTGAGCAAGGTAGAATTGCTCAACCTCACCCGGGATATCCTGCTGCCTTATTTTGAAGTGCCTGCGGCATTTAAAAGCCAGGACGAATACCTTGAACATCTTACCTGGAGCGGTGCAAAACAACGCTACCAAATTATTACGCCTGCTATTGAAGAGCGCCTAAGTTTTGAATTAGGCATCATTCGTAAAATGGGCTTTGCCGGATACTTTCTTATCGTAAGTGATTTTATCCGCCACGGTCGGGATATTGGTGTTTTTATCGGGCCAGGCAGGGGCTCGGCGGCAGGAAGCGCTGTAGCTTATACCATCGGCATTACCAATATTGACCCCATTAAATACAACTTGCTGTTTGAGCGTTTTCTCAACCCGGAACGGAAGAGCATGCCGGATATAGACACTGATTTTGATGATGATGGCAGGCAGAAAGTTATAGATTATGTGGTGGAAAAATATGGCAAAAACCAGGTAGCTCAAATCATCACTTACGGTACAATGGCTGCCCGAAGCAGTATTGCAGATGTAGCCCGGGTGATGGACATGTCTATTGCCGAAAGCCGGCAACTGAGTAAGTTGGTTCCAGAGAAACCGGGCATCAACCTTAAACGATTGTTACATGCCCCTTTAACCGGGGCCGATTCTCTTGAGTCGAGGGAAGCACTCTTAAGTGAAGACCTGGAGAATGTAAAAAAGTTGCGAGGCTTTTATGAAAGTGATCTTCCTGAAGCCAAAGTGCTGAAAGAAGCTGAAAAACTGGAAGGCTCCGTACGCAATACCGGTGTGCATGCTTCTGCTATTATCATCGCTCCTAGAGATCTGACAGAACTCTTGCCTGTAGCCACTTCTAAGGAATCAGACTTATGGCTCACGCAAATAGAAGGAAATTCTATAGAGGAAGCCGGCGTAATTAAAATGGACTTCCTGGGATTGCGAACACTTAGCATTCTCAAAACTGCGTTGCGGCTTGTTGAACAAAATCATGGGATAAAAATTGCGATAGATGAAATTCCGCTGGATGATGAAAAGACTTACCAACTTTACCAGAAAGGAGATACCAACGCCACTTTCCAGTTTGAGAGTGCCGGTATGCAAAAATACCTTCGGGAACTTAAGCCAGATAAATTTGATGACCTTATAGCCATGAATGCCTTGTTTAGACCGGGGCCAATGAGCTATATCCCAAAATTTATTGCCCGCAAGCATGGCCGGGAATTGGTAACCTATGATCTGCCGGAGATGGAAGAATACCTGCAGGAAACACATGGTATTACCGTGTACCAGGAGCAGGTAATGCTGCTCAGCCAAAAGCTTGCTGGCTTTACCAAAGGGGATGCTGATGTATTACGCAAAGCAATGGGTAAAAAACAGCGGGCCGTTCTCGATCGAATGAAAGTTCAGTTTGTAGAGGGTGCACAGGCCCTGGGTCATCCTGCTGACAGATTAGAAAAAATATGGACAGACTGGGAAGCTTTTGCACAATACGCATTCAACAAATCGCATAGTACCTGCTATGCCTTCGTGGCATATCAAACAGCTTATTTGAAAGCTCACTATCCCAGCGAGTATATGGCGGCTGTACTCAACCATGCAGGTTCCACAGAAAAGATTACATTTTTCATGGAAGAATGCAGGCGGATGGGATTAAAGGTATTGGGTGCTGATATCAATGAATCTGAAAATGGATTTGCCGTAAACAAACGGGGAGAAATTCGTTTTGGCTTTACAGGGTTGAAAGGCCTGGGAGAAAATGCCATTGAGAACATCATTGAAGAAAGACGTAAAAACGGGCCGTACAAAACGGTATTCGATCTCGTGCAAAGGGCTAATCTGCGCTCTCTCAATAAAAAAAATATGGAATGCCTTATTAAAGGCGGTGCCCTGGATTGCTTTACAGAATTGCATCGGGCGCAATATTTCTTTACCGCACCCGGCGACAGCATAAACCTCGAGAAGATCTTAAAGTTTGGCGCTGTTTATCAGCAGAATGCTACCAACACGAGCAATACCTTATTTGGCGATCTTCAGATGCCTGATGTGGTAGCGCCACGGCTGGCAAATTGTGCACCCTGGCCCCATATAGAACAGCTAGATTACGAAAAAGAAATTGTGGGTATTTATATGAGCGGTCACCCACTGGATACGTATCGTTTTGAATTGGAGCATTATGGATTTACACCGATGGCAGATTACCTGGAAATGAAAAATCTTCCTAAACCACCGGGGCACACGATGCGCCTTGGCGGTCTCGTGGTAGATGCGCAGCACAGGCTTACTAAAACAGGCAAAAACTATGGAGTGTTATATATTGAAGATTACTCGGGTAAAACGGAGATTTACCTGTGGCAGGAAGATTACGCACGCTACCAGCATTATTTAGAGAAAGGCAACACCTTATATATTGAAGGTTCTTTTAAAGAACGGCGCTACAAAAAAGATGAATACGATTTCAACATTAACAAACTGCAGTTGTTAGACTCTGTGAAAACAACACTGACCCGAAGTCTTGTTTTTGAATTGGAACCAGAACTTGTAGATGACGAGTTTCTTGAGTTTATATCCGATAATGTACAAAATAACCCTGGCAACGCTGCCATTAGATTTAATATCATAGATGTGCGGCAAAAAAACCGTGTTACAATGACAACGGAAAATGGATTCTCCATGAATGATGATATGATTGTTTTCTTAAATGAACACAATTATTTAAAGGTGTCTGTACTCACGCCCTGAGGTGGAAGATGTACTGACAAATAGAATGTGAACCTGTCATAATGCACCGGTTCTTATAAAAGGAACTAAATTTGCCCACTCATCGCATAATTGTATGGGCACGTAAATTTGCATCTTTACAATTAAACTTGATCACTTAAAAAAATAAAAAAATACATTATGGCACTTGAATTTACAGATGCGAATTTTAAAACCGAAGTACTTGATTCAGATAAATTATCCGTAATTGACTTTTGGGCAGAATGGTGTGGACCATGTCGTGCTATCGGACCAGTAATTGAAGAACTGAGTAAAGAATATGCAGATACTGTTAAGGTAGGAAAAGTAAATGTGGATCATAACCCGCAAATTTCTATGAACTATGGTATCACAAGCATCCCGGCTATCCTATTTGTAAAAAATGGTGAAGTGGTAGATAAGCTTGTAGGTGCGCAACCCAAATCTAATTTTGTAAAAAAGATTGAGCTGCATAAATAATTAGCCCTTAAGCCTTTGATATGTGCAATTTTTGCATCCTTGCAGAATACCTGGCTTAAGAATGGTTTTACAAAAAAGAGGCTGTATCCAAATGATACAGCCTCTTTTTTATAGCGCAAAATAGATT
>DGQO01000266.1:5490-6063 GCA_002400445.1 Chitinophagaceae bacterium UBA4412 | reverse complement strand
GGCAAATCCTTAAATGCATAGCTTCCTTTGTTATTGGTTATGGCGGAACGCATCCATACAGAATCTTTCATGGTGAATAAGGATACAGAAGCTCCCTGAACCGGCTTGCCCTTTACATCAGTAACCACTCCATTGAGCATCGCATTATGCTGCGCATTTACAAATTGCGACAGGCAGACCCATATCATGGTCATTAAAAGTAATTGCGTAATCTTTTTCATAATCGTTTGTTTAGATAAATATTAATTGATTGCTGAATTCAGGTACAAATGGAGGCAATGAATTTTACCGGGGAAAATGTAGAAAGATGAATGACGGATTGTGGCGGATGAATTCAACAAAGGCCGCAATGAAAAAAAGATCATACAGGCATGAAGTTTTTCAACCAAAGAAAATATTTTTACAAAAAGATATTTTATGTTTATAGGACATTTTGCAATGGCTTTCGCCACAAAAAAAGTAAGTAAAAACATTTCACTGGGCACTACGTTTTTAGCTGCACAATGGCTTGATCTTCTCTGGCCCATTTTATTATTAACAGGTATCGAGCGTGTAGCCATTAACGCCGCTGGC
>DGQO01000266.1:3332-5424 GCA_002400445.1 Chitinophagaceae bacterium UBA4412 | reverse complement strand
CTATCGCCATTTGCAGAAACTAAAGTTGGGCTTGGCTTATGGAATTATAAAATATGGGAATTGTTGCTGGAGATACTGATGCTGGCCATTGGCGTGTACTTATACCTTAAAAATTCTTCTGCTAAAAATAAAACAGGTAAGATTGCGCTGTGGATATTGATTGCGTTTCTTTTCCTGGTGCAACTGGGTAATAGTTTTGGCGCACCGCCAACCTCTGTAAATGCGTTAGCCATTGTGGGCTTGTCTCAATGGTTGTTGGTTTTCTGGGCTTACTGGATTGATCGCAACAGAATAAATAAACCCTAAACAAAAGCATTCATCCCCTCCAAATTGTCATTCATCTGATTCGTTTTTAAAACAGCTTTTGAAAATGTTCACTTTGCATGTAAATCAAAAAATGCAAAATGAAGAAGTTGAATCTATCATTGCTGTTGATGATGATGTTAGTATACCGTAATCCACTCCTGGCACAGGTGGACACTGTAACATATTACAACCACATTTTACTGCCGAAACACCTGCAGCCGGGGCGTACAAAATACCTGGTCTATTCAGAAGATTCCCTCACGAAACTAAAATCAGGCATCAGCATCTGGGAAAGAACTATCAGCACACGAAAAATAAACAATCGTGAGGTACTGTTCGTTTACCAGGTATGGAAAGGCCTGGATACAATCAATAGTAAAAGAGAGGTTCTTTCTCAAATGGACGCCGCAACATTCTCACCGCTTTATCACCTCACCCTATTTACAGCAAGTCATGTGCGCAAAAGAGAGAATGCCTTTGTCTTTAAAAAAGACAGCATTATCGTAACTGATCTTGCGAGTGCAGACAATAAAACATCTGCCATAGCTCTACAGCAGCCTGTATTCAATTGGGAACTGGATATGGAAACATTTGCGCAGCTTCCCTTAAAAACAGGAAAAACATTTGTGATACCTTTTTATCACCCAGGCTCAAAAGTTTTACCCGCTCTTTATACCTATAAAGTAGAAGGCGAAGAGCAACTGGAAGGATTGCAAAACCATTTGATGAAATGCTGGCGGCTGGTGCACAGGGAGGAAAGTTCAGCCAATTATAGCATTTGGTGGATTAGTAAAGCCACACATACTGTCATAAAAATGAAAGAGTATTACAATGGCAAATTCAGGTACAAATTAATGATGAATGTGTGATAGGCAGATTACTGCACCATGATAAAGGCAGCAAATATTTCCTCTTGTAAAATCCTGAATTAAAAGACGAATTGATGAAGACCGTCAGCAGTTTCATTGAACTATACATAGCCAATACCAATACCCATAATTTTAAAAACCTGGAGCCTATGCTGCATCCAAATGCCGTGTACTGGTTTGATGAAAATGAATATACAGGNNATTGATAGCAAAACGGCCGCTTGCATTTATGTTTATGAATGGGAAGGCACACATCATCATACCAGATTGAAAGGTTCAGGGCGGGGCACTAATCTCCTGGTAAAAGAAAATGGATCCTGGAAAATAGTACACGAGCATTTAAACAAAATGAAATAACCCGGTTTCTCTTGGGCTTTCCATCTTCATATAATGTAGCAATGAAACATCGCAGCACCCCTGGCTCCTGGAGCCGGTATGCATCATGGAGTGGCCACCGGCGTACGCTACCATTGATTCCGCTCTTTCCAGGAAATAGTTTCGCACTTATAAAGTATTGAACTACTTAATCACATCCAACTTACATACAATGAAAAAGAATTTATTAGACGTACCTGCTGCTAAGGAGATCATAGCCCGTGCAGGAAATCTGCGGGCAAATCATAAAGCAGCCTGGGGAAAAATGACTGCAACTGAAATGCTATTGCATTGCAATCTTGCCAATACACAAATACTGGAAGAGCACATGGCTTATGAAGCGCCCACATTAAAGCAGCGCCTGGTAAAAACACTTAGCCTGTACCTGGTGCCCGCATTTCCCAAAAACCTTAGAGGCGCCGAAAGAAACGATACAAAGGGGCATATCTGTGATTGCGAGTTTGATCATCAACTGGCAGCCTTCCTTACTATAATCCAAAGATTTCCTACACATCCAAACCCTATAACCTTGTCGCATCCTG
>DGQO01000266.1:0-3301 GCA_002400445.1 Chitinophagaceae bacterium UBA4412 | reverse complement strand
CACAAAATAATTTTGATTTATCTATTCAATAATTAATCAATTGTAATGAACAGGTCCGTTTTTAAAATAGGTATTACCATCCTTCTCACATGTGCTTTTTTAAGCAGCAAAGCACAAAACAGCCTTGATATCCAATGGGGATTTCATGCACCGGTAAACAGTAAACTCGATCATGCATTTAGCAACAGCAGGGCATTCCGTATTGGCCTGCAACATCCGGTAAGCCATTCATCTTTTTCGGCTGGCATTAGCTTTAGTCACCAGTATTACCAATCCAAAAGGGATTTTTTTAAAGCAGGTTATGCCAGCCAGTTCAGCATTCACCATTACCTGCTTACGGCCAGGTACGACTTTCTACACCGAAATGATTTTAAAATCTACACTGCAATAGATGCAGGTTTAAACAAAACAAAAAACAGGGAAACGAGATACGACCAGGTAGCAGAACAGCGTAACAAAGGTTTTACCACGGGGATTGCATTAGGATCCGAGGTAAAGATGTCGAGCCATTTAATGCTGGGAGCCAATATCCAGGGGCAGTATTGTTACGTCAACAAAATACCGTTCGATGATAAAATCACCGTAAATCACTTCACATCTTTGGCAGGAAATATTGGCCTGCGATTGCTATTGGGNNATTTTGATTCAGCCAGCTATATGCATTATTACAGCAGCTTATTTCCGCCGGCAAAGTTTGATACAACAATTCAGCGAAGTGAATTATCCGATGAAGAAAAGATTGAGGGACTAAGTAAAGTATGGTATGAAGCCAAATTCAACTTTGCCAATTTTGACCTGGTACCACAACTCAACTGGGACAGCGCTTACAGGCAGTTCATTCCACGTTGCTTAGCCACTACAAATATTTTGGACTACTATAAAGTATTAAAACAATTTAACCAATTGCTACATGATGGCCACAGCCGGGTGGTGGAACCTTTGTATTATTTCAACAGGAATAATGAATACCTGCCAATGACCTGTGCATATATCAATCAACAGGTAGTACTTACAGCAATACTGGATACCGATACGGCTTACAGTAAAGCAAAAGTTGGGTGGATCATTGAAAAAGTGGATGGCATTCCCGTACAACAATATATCCGTGAGAATATTTCACCCTATTTAAATTATTCAACTTCACAAGACAGCATCGCAAGAATTTACCGGTACGAATTATTAAAAGGAGCCGTTAATAGCACGGTAACAATTGGTTTCAGAGATGAAAAAAATAAAGCCCTTGTGCAATCCTTTAAAAGGAACTCATCATATGCAGATAAAAATCCTGTAAAATTTACGGTGCTGAAAAACAATATCGGTTACCTCATTCTTAAAAGTTTTGAGTCGAACAGGGTCGTGGAAATATTTGACAGCTTGTTCTCCAGCATTTCAAAAACAGATGGCCTCATTATTGATATCCGTTCAAATGGCGGCGGAAGCAGTAATTATGGTTACGAAATTTTGGGCAGGCTTACCGACAAGCCATTTTTGACGAGTATGAATATTACCCGCAGTTACCAGCCAAGCTCACGTGCCTGGGGAAACGAACCGATTAAAATTGATATTTCAAAATGGGATTGGAAGCCCTATAAACCTCATCCATATTTAAAACCCGTAGTTCTGTTAACCGGTCCATCTACCTATTCTGCAGCCGAAGATTTTACCGTGGCCTTCAGGAGTGCAAAGAGAGGTTTGCAAATAGGAAGTACAACAGGTGGCAGTACCGGGCAACCATTGGAGTATAACTTACCTGGCGGCGGCTTAGGCTTTGTGTGCAGCAAAAGAGATGTACAGCCAGGTGGAGAAGAGTTTGTAGGTAAGGGCATTCGCCCTGACAAAACAGTACTACCCACCCTTGCTGGTATCCGGAATGGCAAGGACGAAGTGCTGGATGCTGCCGTGCAAATGTTTAAGAAATAGTTGCTGTTTTTTTTGGGGAATTGGCTAAGAGATGTGAAGTGTTGGTAGAGATTTGGGAAATAGCAGAAGATGTATTTTTTGCTATGGTTCCTGAATCACGAAGATTTTTTTATCCTCCGATTCCTGGGATAAAACCGAAGGGAGAGAAAAAATTCATTATAGCAGCCGCCATTTTAAATACGAGAAGCAGATCGCTTTTAAGTTGGTCTCAAAAGCAAGTCTTACATTTAAGCTGGATAAAAAAATATGCCATGCTGCCTGCAGGGAAAAGATTACTGATATGGTTTGCTGCCTCTGTTTGTGCCNNGTTTAGACAGTAGTTTTAATGTGGGGGAAGATGGGCAGGAACAAATTTCCCTGGCCGTAATAGACCTCCATGGCAAAAGGCCGGTGTTTGGGGGTGTAAACCCGCAAAATTTTATTTATCCCGCTTCTGTATATAAAATGTATGTGGCCATGGAAATCCTGGGCCAGGTGAGCAGGGGAAAATATAGTTTGCATACACCCTACATTGTGCAATCACCAAATGATGTAGACCGGTCAAAAGAAATAGCTTATGATCCCAGGCCTTTATTGAAAAGCGGGGATACCGTGAGCATCCGGTATTTACTGGACCTGATGATAACCCGTAGCGATAATTCTGCGGCCAATTGCCTGATAGATGTGGCTGGCCGCCCAAACATCAACAAAACCATGCAGGAAAATAACTGGGCAGGAAGTGAAGTAACCCGCAAGTTCTTAAGCCGAAAGGTTGAAGATGAAGGTTACGAAAACATCCGGGGCACAGAAACCTGCGCCTTGCATGCCGCCGATTTTTTGTATAAAATATATCGCCATCAACTGCTCAATCGCTGGGTGAGCATGCAAATGGAAGCCTTGCTGGCAGCGCAGTTAGACACAACAAAACTCTCTACTGGCTTACCTGCCTCCGCCATGTTTTACCACAAAACGGGCTGGTGGAGTAATTACACGCATGATGTAGGTATTGTAAACGATGGGCAGCTCAGCTATATCATCGCTGCATTTATTCCACTCCCGGAAGAACAGGCAAGACCAAAGTTGAAAGAACTTTCTCAAAAAGTTTATGGGTTGATGAAGGGGCGGCATTAGGAGTCGTGACCGTTAAAAATAAATTTTTCAGGTCTCTGGATGTGACTCTCAGATTGTTTACACATAATACTTTGGGGTTTGTTTCTATTTCGTGTGGCACGCACCATTGCCAGGAAAAAAGCCTGGCCCTTGCCTTTTTTTACCTTCTTCATTCCGTTAGAATGGTCAGCCGAGGCCACGGCAACTAAGGACATTAATGGCAAACGAAAGACTTTGATGCCCATCACGGCGGATTCAAAGGCCTTTTCGTCCGCTGTTGTTTCAGCAGACT
>DGQO01000275.1 GCA_002400445.1 Chitinophagaceae bacterium UBA4412 | reverse complement strand
TGCTGCAGGTAGCCTGCTGATGCGAAAAGCCATTAACAGCAATGTGCAGGTATATAGTGTTCCTGTACGCCATTTGCCTGCCGGCAGGTATATCGCCAAAGTAAAATATACAAATGAAACCGGAGCATATTCATTTTTAAAAGAATAATCTACTGATTTAAAATATAAAAAGGGTCGGGTTTTTTCTTAGTGAAGCTGCATCAGATTTTGGTGCAGCTTTTTTTATTTCTCTAATATCATTACGTATTTCTTTTTGTAATTAAGGAATAAATGGGGGCATATAATATCATGGTTTTAGGGGATGTTCGGCCGCAGGAAATGTTTCTATTTTCGGTACACAAACAACAAGATTATGAAAAAGATTATACTCTTTGCAGTAATGATCAGTGCTCATTTTTATGTGGCAGCACAACCTGCTAATGACGAACCCTGCGGGGCAATTAATATACCAGTAGAAAATACAGGTTGTGAGCCATCAACAGTGTACAATTATACAAATGCAACCTATAGTGCTGCAATTGGCAACACAACTTGTATCGGACCAAATGTGAAAGACGTGTGGTATAAATTCACCGTGCCATCAAATGGACAAGTATTTGTAAGCATAGCCTACAACGCCAGTGACTACAATGCTACCGTTGAAATGTACAAGAGTACAAGTTGCACAGCTTTGAGTAGCGTAACAGAAGCTGTGGAGGGATTTCCTTGTCTGTATGCGAACCCATCGTATAATTCATTAAGTAGAACTTTCAAAGCACTGACGCCCGGTAGTACTGCTTATCTAAGGGTGTATCAGACCTTTCCACAAAACCCGTTTCCTGCAAACGGTTCTGTAAAAATTTGTGTGAGTAATACGAATGGACTTTCTGATGATCCCTGTACTGCAGGCTTCTTCCCGATTGACGATGCAGATCCACTTGGCCAAACCTGCGTTCCAAACAAAATATTTAGTTGGACAGGTGCAACACTTACCCCGGCGGTGCCTAACCCAAGTTGCGGGGTAATTACCCCTTCCAATATCAGGGATGTATGGTTTAAGGTAAAAGTGCCTTCAACCGGAAAAATATCTTACCAGTTTACCAATGCCACACCAGAAACGCAGGGTTATGCTTCTCCTTTTATAGCGGTATATACTGCTACTGCCTGCGGGGGAACTTTTGCGGAAATAAGCTGCGGCTTTTACGGAAATGAACTCACGGATCTTGTGCCAAACAGCATCATCTATTTCAGGATTTACATTTACTCCAGCAGCGTATTCGACTACGGTTCGGTAAAAGTATGTGTGGCGGCAAAAAATTCCATTCCTGCTGTAAATAACTTTTCAAAAGTGGGCATCGGCATAGACACGCCTTTTGCAAAATTAGATGTGGTGGGTACCGGTATCTTCCGGGATAAACTTACTGCAGGATCGGATGTGGAAGTAAGAGGTAACTTAATTGTGCAGGGAAATATTATGGGCAAATATGGTACCGCGGTTTTGCAGGGAAATACAACCATACAAGGCGGCCCTTTAAAAGTGGACTCATTGGATGTAGGCAGCCGCCTGGGTAATCGTATTGCTCTGTATGGAGGCATGGGCAATTCGGGTAAATACGGTTTTGGTATTCAAAACAGTTTGCTTCAAATGTATTCAGATGCAGCAGCTTCCAATATTGCATTTGGTTATGGCAATAGTTACAATTTTAATGAAAGAATGCGCATCATTAATAATGGTACTGAAGGTATGAGCCTGAAAGGACGTCTACATTTAAAAAATGGCACCACTGATATAAATAACGGGGGCGGGGTATGGTTATACAAAGCAGATAATTCAAACCTGCTTGGATTTATGGGTACACAAAACAACCAGAATATAGGATTTTATGGCGGCCCGGTCAACAGTGGCTGGGGGCTTGTTTACGATGCCATCAATGGCAGGGTTGGTTTGGGAACTTCTACTCCTACATCATTATTAAACGTGAATGGTCAAATAACTATTGACCAAAAAAACTTTGGTGGTTATGGTGGATTGTTATTAAAAGGAAACGTACCTGGCTCAAATTATCCCAATATTGGTTTTGCCATTAAAAACAGTGCAGCTACACCTGCAGATGTAATGGCAGCCTTAATATCAGGCGACCTGATGAATAATACTGCCGGTGCAGAAACGATAGATCTAACCTTTCAAACTTCGCAAACCGGCCAGGCTGGTATTACAGAAAGAATGCGCATAAAGGGTAATGGCAATGTTGGTATTGGCACCAACAATCCTGCAAAGCCCCTTTCCTTCCCTGCCACCCTGGGCGAAAAAATATTACTCTACCCCGGCGGTGCAGGCGAAGTTGGCATTGGTGTGTATGGAAATGAATTAAGATTACATGCAGATAATTCCGGTGCCAAGGTAAGTTTCGGCACACAAGATAATGCGGGTGTATATTCAGAAAACGCACTGGCACAAAGAAACGGCGCTTATGCTTTTTCCATTCTGGGAAGCCTGTGGGTAAATGGTACTACTTATGCCAGCGATGAGCGGTTTAAACAAAACATTACACCCATTTCTTCTCCCTTACAAAAACTCCTGCAACTAAAAGGTGTAGAATATGAAATGAAAACAACAGAATTTTCAAAACTACATTTTCAGCCGGGACGGCAAATGGGTTTGCTGGCGCAGAATGTAGAAAAAATTATCCCCGAAGCGGTTAATGAAAAAGATGGCTACAAGGGTGTAGATTATGCCAGGCTTGTACCGCTACTTATTGAAGCCATAAAAGAGCAAGATCAAAAAATTGAAGCCTTGCAAAGGCAAATGGATCTGCTTAAGAAGGATAACTAAATGATGACTTGTACGTGTAGAAGAGAATGACCGGGAATATAAAAGATCCCGTTTTTCAGAGATAGAAAACGAACAGGTGCATTATTACTTTTAGTTGAATTAAAAATGATCGGAGTTCGGCAAATAACCAACCCTGTGTCTTTTTATTGATTACCTAAAAATTGAATCTATGAAAAAATTGCTTTTATGCATTACCTGGTTATTGCTTACAACTGGAATTTCATTTAGCCAAACCAAACCCAAAACCGCTGTAAAAAAATCTACCCCCGTAATTGAAAAACTATTAACGGGCTCGGGCTTGCCCTACAAAATGGCAAACGATAGCCTCGCTGTAATCCCATACGAAGGGGAAAATATTGCTTCCTTCCAGGTACTGGTACAAACCGTAGGTGATCTGCTTATCATTTACAGCAATCTTACCGAAACATTGCCCGGTAAGATTGATGATACAAAATATAAATACCTGCTTGAGCAAAGTAACAATTTTGATATTGTTAAAATTGGTTTGAGCGATGAAGACAAGACGATTTACCTGCGGGCAGACTTGTATAAATCAGCCACCAATGCAGCTTTGCTTAAAAGGGTGATTGCACAGGTGGCCAATGTAACCAATATTATCGGGGGCGACTTAAAATAATTGAAATGAAAAAATACGGACTAGTAACATTTTTCTGCTTGTCGATAGCCCTCTGCTTTGCCCAAACAAAACCCAAAGCAAAAGAAAAAGAAAAAGCGCCCACTCAAAAAGAGATGCAGGGCATGATGAAAGAGATGCAGGATGCCATGAACGATATTAGCGCCGAAGATAAAATGGGAATGGATAGCATGGGAATTAAAATGCCAGATATAAAAGCCATACAAAAAAACGTTTCAGGTATTAGTGATGTACAATTAAAAAAAGCCTACGAGAATGAAAACAGAATTGTACCCCAAAAAGATGCAGCAAGAATAAACACGGCATTATCTGTAACGCTCTCCAATGCCGAAATGAATGNNACATCACTAAAACGCAACAGGCAGTTATGCTGATATTATCGCCTGCTACAAAAACGAAAGGGGCAGAAATATACCAGCAAGTTACAAGCTCAAAGAAATCTGTTGCCAATACAGCAGTAGGGTTATGGATGGATGGCAAACCAACACTGGCACTATATCTTATGGGCGAAGCCTGCAAAACCGACCCGGCAAATACAACCAACCTAAATAACTATGCGGTATTTTTAACTATGTGTGGCGCACAGCAAATGGCACTACCCATTTTAAATAACCTCAATAAACGCTATCCTAAAAACAGCAGCATACTCAACAATATTGCGCAGGCATGGCTGGGCCTGGGTGATATACCCAGGGCAGAAAAATATGCCGACAGTTGCATCCGTATCTATGCAGCCCACCCGCAGGCTAATATGGCAAAATGCTTAATTGAAGAAAGCAAAGGCAATATACCGGCGGCCATTACCGCCGCCAGGAACAGTATCCTTAAGGCATATAGCAATGAAAAAGAAAACAAACTTAAAAAGCTGGGCTACGAATTAAAAAGTGATGATCTTAACTGGGACAGGCCCATGCCGCAGGATGCTTTGGGATTAGGAAAGTTTACCTGGCCAGAATATCCATTAGATGTGGAAAGAAATAAATTAGCAGAATTAGAGTGGAAAAATTTTAAAGAGCAATGTGCGCAAAAAATTGATGCGCTAAAAGTAAAGCAGCAATCCTTAGAAGAGGCAATGATAAAGGCGAATACCAATCGCACAAAGCTCATACTCAGCAAAGCGCAAAAAGGAAATGACGTACAGCCAATGCCGGGCTACGCTGCTAAAGCCATCAAAAAATTAGGGCCTGGGGTAAATGATATCAACGGAAACATGTCGTTTGTATTTGCACAAGCTTTGGATCCGGTTGTAAAAGCACTGGCAAAAGCCGGCGAATATGAAACCGCACTGGAAGAAAAACAGGAAATAGTGAATAAAAAATATAAAGACAAGATTGGTGAAGGAAGAG
>DGQO01000153.1 GCA_002400445.1 Chitinophagaceae bacterium UBA4412 | reverse complement strand
TCTAAATTCGATGCTAATTGTACAAACAGCGGAACCATGATTTCATGGTCTACTGCCCAGGAATCAAATAGCAGTAGGTTTGAAATAGAACGCAGCAGTAACGGCAACAACTGGAAAACTATTGCCACAGTAGCAGCAGCGGGTAGCAGCAGTGCAGCCAGGAATTACCAGCAACTTGATCTTGATGGTGGTAAAGCATTCTATCGTATTAAGCAAGTAGATAACGATGGCCAGGCAACTTATACAAGCATAGAAAGCACCAATTGCCAGGTAAAGAATGTTTCTACGCTTCTTTATCCAGTACCGGCCTCTAACGTGCTGAATGTTGTAATACGCTCAGATAAAAATGTTCGTACCCAACTCATGGTCTACGATATGCAAGGAAAACTAGTGCGCAAGCAAGATGCTTCTGTGCAAAACGGAAGTAATACATTCAAGATTGATCTCTCTGGACTTTCCTCCGGTGATTACATGCTTCGCACAAACGATAATGTAGTTGAACTAAATAAAATATTTACGATCAGTAGATAATACTGCGGTACATATTTTTCTTCTTCATACAAATAAGCTCTGCACCTCAAAAGGCAGGGCTTTTTTGTGCGTTTAAGCGTAAAAAAAAACGCTGAACTAATCCGGCGTTATAGAAATAGTGTAGTTAAAAATTATGCTCCGAGGTAGCTGCGAAGCAGTTTGCAGCGGGAGGCTGTTCGTAATTTAGTGATCGCCTTATCTTTTATTTGCCGCACCCGCTCACGAGTGAGATTGAACCGCTCTCCAATATCTTCAAGGCTAAGAGGATGATCAATACCTAATCCGAAAAAATACCTTATTACTTCCTTTTGTCTTTCTGTGAGCGTACTTAAAGACCGCTCAATTTCAGTATGAAGCGATGCCTTTACCGCAAGTGCATCGTCTGTACCAAGCGCTTCATAATTAATCATAACATCTATAAGGGTACTGTCTTCACCCTCACTTAAGGGCTGATCCATACTTACATGGCGGGCAGATAAACCTAGCGTAGCTGCTACTTCTTCTACCTCAATATCCAGCAAAATAGCTAACTCTTCAGGTGTTGGCTCCCTTTCATATTCCTGCTCTAGTTTGGAGTAAGCCTTACTGATACGATTTGTAAGACCTACTTTATTAAGTGGCAGCCTCACAATTCTCGATTGCTCAGCTAATGCCTGCAAAATGCTTTGGCGGATCCACCATACGGCATACGAAATAAATTTGAACCCCCTGGTTTCGTCAAAACGCTGAGCAGCTTTGATCAATCCAAGATTTCCCTCGTTAATAAGATCGGGTAAAGTAAGACCCTGGTTCTGGTATTGCTTTGCCACTGACACTACAAATCGAAGATTAGCCTTGGTAAGTTTGTCAAGTGCTTTTGCATCACCTTTCCTGATGAGGATGGCAAGTTGCACTTCTTCTTCAGCAGTAATCAGATCAAGTTTCCCAATTTCCTGTAAGTATTTTTCAAGGCTCGGGCTTTCACGATTGGTAATAGATTTTGTTATTTTCAGCTGACGCATACTCATAAGCAAATATTTTATTGATGATGAAGAATAACCCGGTTAGGAAAATGAGACCACAGTTACAAACTGGTTGATATTACCGTAATTTAATATAATATTGTCGTTCTGTCAAAAAATAAATGGAGTATGATAGATGTTTACTAATGCAGAAATTGATCTGTGAAATACTTTTAAAATAGTATCTCAAATATTTTGCCGGCTGGATTATTTTGCTATAATTGCAGCCTTGAAGTATTTATGAATTTGATAATAAATGAGTAAGAAAATTTTATACGTTTTAGAGTATCCTGTGAGGTGTTCTCCTGGCATTTTGTTTGAATTCCTTAGCACGCCGGCCGGATTGCAAGAGTGGTTTGCAGACAAAGTAGATGAAAGAGATGGCATTTTTACCTTTGGCTGGAATGGTACCGAAGAGAAAGCCGAATTATTGGATAAGGAAGATGCTAAATTTATCCGCTTTCACTGGCTGCACAGCCAAAAGGATGAGTATTTTGAGCTTGCAATCGAAAAATCTGAAGTAACTAACCAGACCATTCTGATTGTAAAGGATTTTGCTGAAAAAAAGGAAATTAAAGATCAAAGTCAACTCTGGGAATACCAGGTAAAGGATCTTTTTCATCGCATAGGCAGCTAGGCTTCCAGTAGTTCAAATAATTGCTGGTAACCCTCTTTAAGCAAGTCTTCCATTTCATTCCATTGATGCAGGTGATATCGAAGCCCAATCTTTACAAAAGGTTGGGCTAGAGCTGTATGCAACTCATCGTTACGGAGGCTCTGCAACGTCGTATAATTCGTCATCTCAAAATGGTGCTCCCAGGGTGTTTCTGCTATGCAGATGTAAAACTGCGAATTTGCTTTAGCGAGATTTTCTCTCAAACGCTGTTCGAATTCCCTTTTATATTTTCCGGCGAGAAGAAGGTGCACGCTTATTTCGTTTCCCCACCATAGCATGGTGCGCACTACAAAAATGTNNCTTGAGCCAGGATACCTCTCTTGCAAAGAGCTCAAATGTTTTTTGAATAATCACATCTTTCGTTAAAATCCAGTTTGCATTACTGAGCAATCCCAGTTCAAAATCAGAAAGCAGTATTTTTGTTTCTTTAAGCATAGGAATTAAAGTGCGAAATTGTTGGTGGATTAAAAGACGGTATGATCAAAAAATTAGACAAACTTATTTTAAAAGCATTTGCGGGGCCCTTTATTGCCACCTTCTTCATTGCCTTTTTTATCCTGATGATGCAAAGTTTGTGGAAATACATTGACGACCTCGTGGGCAAAGGTCTTGATTTTATCACGATCGGCCAGTTTCTTTGGTATGCCAGTGCATCATTATTGATCCTTGCGATGCCCATTGCAATTCTGATTTCATCTATCATGACTTTTGGAAACCTGGGAGAAAGCTTTGAGCTCGTGGCCATCAAGTCTTCCGGTATTTCTCTCCTGCGCTTCATGCGCCCCCTTATGTGGTTCACCATTTTGCTGTGCGGAATATCATTTCTCTTTGCAAACTATGTCATTCCTTTCGCCAATTTAAAATTCAAAACACTTTATTCAGATATCTATTTTAAAAAGCCGGCCTTCGATTTAAAAGAAGGTATCTTTTTTACTTACATACCCGGGTATGCCATCAAAGTGGCCAAAAAAGACCCAGACGGGCAAACCATACATAAAGTGCTCATCTATGAGCAAAATAATAACTTACAGGACAACTGCATAACCGCAGAGCACGGTGTAATGAAGATTTCCAATGATAAAAATTTCCTGGAATTCAATTTAAGCAACGGTTTCCGCTACCAGGAGAGAGGCAACGCCACAGACACAAGCACGGAATTTATCCGGCTCGGCTTCAAAGAATTTAAAAAATTATTTGATCTCAGTGTTTTGCAAAAACAAACCACTAACGACAGTGTTTTTAGAAACAGCCACCAGATGCTGAGTGCCAGGCAGCTTTCCCGAAATATTGATTCCTTGACCAAAGTAAACGATAGCGCACAAACGGCCACGATCAAAATGCTGGGCATCGAACTTCATTACACAAACCTGAAGGATAGTGCATTGCCCGCAAAGCTGGCAAAAGCGATGAGAGACAGTACAGATTTTATCCCCGATTCATTACAATCTCTTATTTATGGCAGAACTTATGGTATTGTAACCAGCATGAAGAATTCACTTCAATTCACCAGTTTTGAGCGGCAGACCAGGGAACGCAGTTTGCTTATGCACAAAGTAGAATGGCACAGAAAATATGCATTTTCAGTAGCTTGTCTTGTCTTATTTTTCATTGGAGCACCGCTGGGCTCCATTATAAGGAAAGGAGGCATGGGTATGCCATTGGTAGCAGCTATTGTATTTTTTCTGTTATTTCACCTGTTGGGTATGTTTGGCGAAAAATTTGTGAAAGAGAATTTAGTGAGTCCCTTCCTTGGAATGTGGCTACCAGTAATTGTGCTCACGCCAGTAGGCTTCTTCCTGACCTATAAAGCGATGCATGATTCTCAATTATTCAGCAAAGAGTTTTATTACAGGGCTTTCAAATCTCTGACTGCCCGCATTCCGGGTAAAAAGCGCATTCAATCATCTAGCTAAAAATATAAAGTATGAAAGAGACGTACAATCCGGGCAGAAGAAATTTTATTTTCAAGTCTGCTCTTACTACGCTGTCAGTATACCTGGGATTCTCAGGACTGAACAGTGCGAGTGCTAAAAGTTTCAACCCCCATCTTGCATTTGATCATCCGTTCGATACAGGATTCAGTCAGGATCCCCTGCCTTACGGCTATGATGCACTGGAAGACGTAATTGACGCAAAAACCATGGAAATTCATTATACTAAACATGCTGCAGGCTATAGCAAGAATTTAAAAGAAGCGGTAGCCGCAGAAGGCGTGCAAACAGAATCCGTAGAAAAGATCCTGGAAAACGTATCGAAGTATTCCTCTAAAATGCGCAATAATGCGGGTGGGCACTATAACCATGAGTTATTCTGGAAAACAATGCGCCCAAAAACGGCTGACAATAAGCCAACTGGCAAATTGGAAAAGGCCATAGAAAAATCTTTTGGTTCCGTGGATGCATTTAAGACTGGCTTTGCAGATGCCGCGGCAAAACGTTTTGGGAGTGGCTGGGCCTGGCTTTATATTGATGCTGATAAGGAACTTAAAATAGCCAGCACAGCAAACCAGGATAACCCTTTAATGGACCTTAGTAAAGTAAAAGGAATGCCTATACTCGGGCTTGACGTGTGGGAACATGCATATTATCTAAAATACCAGAATCGCCGGGCCGATTATATAAACAATTGGTGGCAATTGGTGAACTGGGATTTTGTAGAAAAAAGATATGAAAAATTAGTTTAAATAGTATCTGAAAGTCCATCTGATGATGGACTTTTTTATACTTAGCCCAACCGTTCACTGTTCGCTAAATAGACTCAGCCTTTGCATGCTAACATCCAAATAAATAACCGGGATGAAACCATACAAAGGCTGATAAATTGACAACCAATCGTAGCGCAAATGTAATGCTGTTAGCCTTCATTTTCCAAAAAGAAAATACAAATTATTTATCCTCAGGGCTGATATGCTTCAGTTCTGGATTGGGCGAAAAAGGCCTATATTCGTAACCCTCTTTTTACAATTCACCTCAAAAAAAAATAACCCATGGTACAAGCCTGGAAAGATTATCAGGATGTTAATAAAGACAGGTTTTTGAATGAACTCCTGGACCTGCTTCGCATACCCAGCATCAGTGCAAAATCGGAAAACAAACCTGACATGAAGCGATGCGCTGAAGCAGTAAAAGCACGGCTGCTGGAAGCCGGGGTGCAAACCGCCGAAATTTACGAAACCGAAGGCCATCCCATTGTCTACGCCGAAATCATCATCGATCCTGCAAAACCAACCGTATTGGTATATGGCCACTATGATGTGCAGCCGCCGGAGCCACTGGAACTTTGGAAGAGCGCACCATTTGAGCCTACGATTATTGATGGAAAAATATTTGCGAGAGGAAGTTGTGATGACAAAGGACAATTTTACATGCATATTAAAGCATTGGAAACCCTGGTACAAACTAAAACGCTTGAAAATAATATCAAATTTTGTATCGAGGGAGAAGAAGAAATCGGATCGCCTAACCTTGGAAAATTTGTAGCAAGCCATAAAGAACTTCTAAAAGCAGATTGTATCCTTATCTCAGACAGTTCTATGATCAGCCTCGAAACACCAAGCATTGATATTGGTGTGCGGGGGCTTAGCTATATTGAAGTGGAAGTTACAGGTCCTAACCGTGACCTGCATAGCGGTGTTTATGGTGGCGCTGTAGCAAATCCTATTACGATGCTTGCAAAGATGATTGCCTCCATGCATGATGAGAATAATCATATTACGATTCCCGGTTTTTATGATGATGTGGTAGAAGCCACAAAAGCAGAAAGAGAATTAATGGCCAAGGCTCCTTTTGATGAGCAGGAATTTAAAGACGACCTGGGTGTAAAGGAACTATGGGGGGAGAAAGGCTTTACGACGAATGAAAGAACTGGCATACGTCCTACCCTTGAAATAAATGGAATATGGGGGGGCTATATTGGCGAAGGTGCTAAAACAGTTTTGCCGGCAAAGGCATTTGCAAAAATTTCAGCAAGACTTGTTCCCAATCAAACCAGTGATAAAATTACCAGTTTGATGCTGGATCACTTACAAAAGATCGCACCCAAAAATGTAACGGTAAAAGCAACGCTGCACCACGGCGGAGAGCCTTATATGACTCCGCTGGATAGTACTGCTTACAAGGCCGCAGCCAAAGCAATGGAGACCACCTTTGGTAAAACACCAATCCCCGTAAGAGGTGGGGGCAGTATACCAATTTGTGCACTCTTCGAGAAAGAACTAGGCATTAAGATCGTTTTTATGGGATTCGGTTTAGACAGCGACAACCTGCATAGCCCCAATGAAAAATTCAACATTGATAATTTTTACAAAGGCATAGAAACCATTCCTTACTTCCACAAATACTTTTCGGAAATGACGAAATAAGTGTCTAATTTTTTCAAAAAAGAAAGCCCTCCAAAATTGAAGGGCTTTCTTTTTTGATGTATTCATTAAGAAACTCTCTTACCAAAACTTAACATACAACGCTGCGATAAGCAGTAAAGTAATCACAATTAGAATCGTAGTAGTAGGCTTAAGTTTAAACATTTCCTTATCTAATTCAAAAGCCTTTGGATTTACTTTTGGTCCTGCAAGACTTATGAGAATCATTACAGCCATTGTAAACATAAAAGCGAGACCCATACAAATGTGGAAAGGAATTTCAAACGCACCTTTTCCATTTGGATAAGCCGTGTAGAACCAGGTATCGTTGCCAAACAAGCCTGGCGCAAATTCATTGAACAATACTGATAAAACAAAACCGGTGATTAAACCTACGATTGCTGCGGTACCCGTTGTTCTTTTCCAGAACATACCTAGCAGGAACATTGCAAATACACCAGGGCTAATGAAGCCTGTATACTTTTGAATATAGGTAAAACCACCTACGCCCCCAATACCCAGCAAGTCGTTCCAGGTAAAAAGAACAGCAAGAATCATAGCCACAAATACAGCAAAACGGCCCACAAAAACCTGTGCTCTTTCTGATGACCCAGTCTGAATGTATTTTTTATGAATGTCCAATGTATAAATTGTGGAAATGCTATTTACTTTACCTGCCAGGGATGCCACAATGGCCGCCGTGAGAGCAGCTACCGAGAGGCCTTTGAGCCCTGTTGGAAGAAATGTGAGAATTGCGGAATAGGCCCCGTCTTTTCCACCCACAAGCTGCGGAAGGTGACCTCCCTTGTACAATACAAATGCAGCAATACCAGGTAGCATTACTATCACTGGCATCAACAATTTTAAGAAACCGGCAAACAGGATTCCAGTACGTGCTGTTTGAAGATCTGCTCCGAGCGCTCTTTGTGTGATATATTGGTTACAGCCCCAGTAGTTAAGGTTGATAATCCAGATACCTGCCGCATAGGATAGCACCCCGGGGAAAGTAATGTATTTATTGATCTCGTTCTGGCTCGAATTTGCATCCGGCCTAGGAATAATCAATTTGAAATGCTCCGGAGCTTCTCTCATCAAAGTGTTGAAACCTGCAATTGCACTTTTACCCACACCAAAAACTTCGCTCACGGTAGTGAGAGCGATGTAAGTAGTAACAAGGCCACCAATAATAAGTACGGCTACTTGAATCACATCTGTATACGCTACGACCTTCATACCGCCAAGAGAAATGAGTAAAGCGAAAATGGCCAGCCCAATCATAATAATATGCAGGTAACCTCCCCCGGCAATTCCATTGATAGCAACTGCACCGAGATACAAAATAGAGGTAAGGTTTACAAACACATATAGAAATAACCAAAAGACAGCCATAATTAAGGCCGTAGATTCATTGTACCTCGTTTTAAGAAACTGAGGCATGGTGTATATCTTGTTTTTAAGGTATACTGGAATAAACCAAATGGCAATAATGATAAGCGCAATAGCTGCAATCCACTCATAAGCGGCAACTGCTATGCCCAGGAAAAAACCTTCTCCGCTCATCCCAATGAATTGCTCAGCCGAGATATTTGAAGCAATGAGAGAAGCACCAATTGCCCACCAGGTGAGTGTGCCTTCTGCCAGGAAATACGCTTTTGCATCGTGTTCATTTTTCTTTCGCTTTCTATAAATATAATATCCGTAGCCAGCTACAATTATAAAATAAATGATGAAGACGAGATAATCGGCAAATGCGAGATTCTTATCCATGCAGCATGTTTTGGTGGTGGTTAAATAGAATTAAAGTTGTTGAATTGTTTTGGTATTTATAAAGAACTATTTAGTTTCAATGATATAGAGACCAGGCGAAGCAATCGGGGAACTCAGCCTGGCAAGATTAAAATTAGGCAGTTTTTCTATTAACTGTCCTTTTTACATTTATTTTTTGAAAAAGAATTTCTCTTCATTTGAAGGTATATCTTTATTACAAGTTTAAAAGGATGGCAAAATATCAGAAACAAACCAGGGTTTTATTGGCAATTGACTGCGTCGTTTTTGGATTCGACGGACAGGAGTTGAAACTTCTCATCGTAAGAAGGGGAATTGAACCTGAAATAAATAAGTTGAGCCTTACGGGAGGATTTGTGCTGGCCAATGAGAGCGCAGACGAAGCCGCTAAAAGAATTTTAAAACAACGAACGGGACTGGAAGGTGTATACCTGGAGCAATTTTACTGCTTTTCTCAACCTGCCCGTGACCCTATAGAACGCACAGTCTCGGTGGCATATTTTGCCCTCATTGACATCAACCTTTACCAGCAACAGATAACAGCGGAATACCACCCGGAATGGTTTAGTCTAAAGAAAATACCTAAGCTTATTTTTGACCATGATCAAATGGTAGCAATGGCAAAACAGAAGTTACGTTATAAGGCCGCCCTGCACCCTATTTTATTTGAATTACTACCTCAAAAATTTACACTTCCATTACTGCGCAACTTATTCGAAGACTTGTATGAAACAAGTTTGGATCAAAGAAATTTCAGCCGTAAAATCCTATCCACGGGTTTATTGGAAAAGCAGGGAGATAAAGACAAAACAAACTCCAGAAAGGGCGCTTTTTTCTATAAGCTTGATAAAAAACATTACAAAAAGAATTTTCATAAATTCCAGCATCTCATCCCTAATCCCAGCGATACGGTAGAATTATTGGTCAGGGCTGAAAAAAGTTGACAAATGAGTAGTAAACTCTGCTTAAATCATAAAAAAAGCCCCGATTTCTCGGGGCCCTGTACCGGAGAGCAGACTTGAACTGCCGACCTTCGGGTTATGAATCCGATGCTCTAACCAGCTGAGCTACCCCGGCAAATATTTTTATGGGCTTTATGAAGCCTTAAACTGCAATCATTATGCAACTGGATACCCGCAAATGGGCGGCAAAAATAAACATTCCCGTTAGAATCCGAGCAAATTTTTGAAAGAAATTAAAATCAGGAAACCCTTGCTCTCCATGGCGTTTCTGGAACACCAAGTTGCATGGCTGTGAACCGGGCTAACATAAATAAATAATCGCTCAGACGATTGAGATAAATAATAACAAGTGGATGTACAAAGAGACTGTCATTATCCATATGAACACAAAGTCTTTCTGCCCTGCGACACACACAGCGGGCAATATGCAAATGTGATACTGCCGGATGACCACCTGGTAAAATAAAAGACTTCATCGCTGGCAACACAGCCGTCATATCATCAATAGCCTGCTCCAGCATCTTTACATCTTCTTCATTTAAATCTGGCATTTTCATGCCCGGTGCTTTCTCCGGGTCGCACGCAAGGGAAGAACCAATTGTAAAGAGGCGATCCTGCACTTCGAGCAATTGATTTTTCACAGCCGCATCTGTTTGTAAATCTATGCACAAACCAACATGGCTATTTAATTCATCAACTGTTCCGTAGCTCTCTATCCTGATATGTCCTTTACTCACTTTAGTGCCACCAATGAGAGAGGTTTTACCGCTGTCCCCGGTTTTCGTATATATTTTGAACGCCATTAAATAATAATTAATTAAACTGGAATAGTGATTCTTGTGGGGTGATCATTTTTTACATCAGATTCTACCATACCATCCCTGAGCCTTACCACCCGCAGCGCATATTTTGAAATATCTTCTTCATGTGTAACCAGTATAATCGTATTTCCATCAGCATGAATTTTTCCAAGAATATCCATGATCTCATAAGATGTTTTTGAATCAAGATTTCCGGTAGGTTCATCAGCAAGAATGATGGCTGGATTATTTACGAGTGCCCGGGCAATAGCTACCCGCTGGCATTGTCCTCCACTGAGTTCATTAGGCTTATGGTGCATCCTATCCGTAAGTTTTACCTTTTCCAATACGATGGCAGCCCGTTCTGTCCGATCCTTTTTGCTAATACCGCTATAGATCAATGGAAGAGCCACATTTTCTGCAGCGGTAAGTCTTGGCAAAAGGTTGAACTGCTGAAATACGAACCCAATTTCTTTGTTTCTTACACCCGCAAGTTCGTCATCCGGCATTCTGCTCACATCTCTCCCGTTCAGAATGTACTTACCACTAGTGGGAGAATCAAGGCATCCAAGAATGTTCATCAGGGTAGATTTTCCGCTACCACTAGGGCCCATCATTGCTACATATTCATTAGAAAAAATATCCAGGGAGATGCCTTTGAGCACCGGTAACTCCTGCCTGCCGAGATAATAACTTTTCCTGATTTCCTCAAGGTGAAGGATTGAAGCATCCATGTTATTGTTTTTGTATGATTTTAGGTACGAGAAAAAAGGCATTGTTGTGCGAAGTAGCGTTGCGCAATGCTTCCGCAGGGGAGCAACTACCACCCACCTTATCTAAGCGAAATGCATTATTGTGTTCACTCATATGGATAAGCGGCTCTACAGCATCCGTATTTACCAGCTCTAACTGCTGCACAAAATGGATCATCTTCTGAAGATCCTCTTTTAAGCTTTCCCTGTCCTCTTCAGGAATATGAAGCCTCGCAAGCGTAGCTAATTTATCAATAAGTGTATCTGTAACCTCCATCGAACAAAAATAATGTTTAAATGGCAGAGGCAGTTTGGTTTTATATAAACGGAGCGCATATTTCTAATTGATCTACCACCAAAGCGAAATGAGTTTTGTTATCTTCGCCGCTTACAAAAAGCACAAAGCTTCGAGCCGTGTGCAAGTACAATTCAAAAGAAATGAACAATCAAATCGTAATGAGCGGTATACGGCCAACAGGTTTTTTGCACTTGGGCAATTACTTTGGCGCCATTAAGAACTACATAAAAATGCAGGATGAATTTGAATGCTATTTTATGATTGCCGATTGGCACTCTCTTACCACTCATCCGGATACAAAGGAGCTAAAAAATAACGTAAGAAGAGTAGTTGCAGAACATCTCGCCTGTGGCCTTGATCCTGATAAAACAGCATTTTATGCCCAGAGTCAATTAAGGGAAACTGCAGAACTTTATTTATACCTGAATATGCTGGCTTATACTGGTGAATTAGAAAAAACCGTAACCTTTAAGGATAAGGTACGCCAACATCCGGATAATATTAACGCCGGCCTGCTCACCTATCCCGTATTGCAGGCAGCCGACATTCTCTTGCACCGGGCATCTCTTGTGCCCGTGGGCAAAGACCAGGAACAGCACCTGGAAATGGCCCGCACTTTCGGCAATCGGTTTAATTACAGGTACGGCGAGGTGTTTCCGGAACCCCGTGCTTTTAATTATGGAGGAGAGTTGGTAAAAGTTCCGGGCCTTGATGGTTCAGGAAAAATGAGCAAGAGTGAAAACCAAATGTCAACCCTGTATCTCTCTGACGAGGACGAAGCCATCCGCAAAAAAATCATGAAATGCAAAACAGATAGTGGTCCTACGTCTGCAAACAGCGCTAAGCCTGACTACATTGAGAATATTTTCCTGCTCATGAAACTTGTTAGCAATTCGGATACCACTGCCCATTTTGAACAGAACTTCAATGAATGCACGATCAGGTATGGAGAGATGAAGAAACAATTGGCCGAGGACATGATCAAATTCATTAAGCCAATCAGGGAAAAAACAGCAGAAATATTGGACAACGAAGTGCTGCTTCAATCTGTACTGGAAAAAGGTGCTGCAAAAGCAGGCCAAAGTGCAAGGAAGACCATGGAAATTGTGAGAGAAGCAATTGGACTAAACTATTAGCAGTAATTCCAATTCTTATAAAGTTTACCTATTTTCACAACCCGCATTTCATTTTATATAAATCAGTACAAAAGAAGATATAGCGCAAATGGCCAAAGCAAAAAAACCAAAACACATTGCCATAGCAGGCAATATCGGTGCAGGAAAAACCACTCTCACAGAATTACTCAGCAAACATTATAAATGGATTCCGCAATTTGAGGATGTGGATCACAATCCTTACCTCAACGATTTTTATGAAGATATGCCCCGCTGGAGCTTCAATCTGCAGATTTATTTTTTGAATAATCGTCTCACGCAATTACTCGAAATTCATCGTGGTACAGAAACAGTGATTCAGGATAGAACCATTTATGAAGATGCTAATATTTTTGCGCCAAACCTGCATGACATGGGCCTGATGGGCAAGCGGGATTTTGAAAATTACTATGCTTTTTTTGAAACGCTGAAGACAATGGTGCAACCGCCAGACCTGCTTATTTATCTAAAAGCTTCCGTGCCCACGCTTGTGGCACAAATACAAAAAAGAGGCAGGGAATATGAAGAAAATATTCGGCTGGATTATTTGAAAAAATTGAATGATTATTACAATTCATTCATTGACCAATACAAAGAAGGACCTTTGCTGGTAATAGATGCGGATAACAATAAATTTGCAGAGAATGAAGAACACCTTGGACAGATCATTGGCAAAATAGATGCACAATTATTTGGATTGTTCTAAAGCAACTTACTAATCTATGAGTTGATTTTTCATAGCATAAAATACAAGACCTACTGAATTTTTCACACCAAACCTTTCCATCAGACGATCTTTGATGGCCTCCACTGTTCTTGCGCTGATATTCATTTTTGGTGCAATTTCGCTTGCCGTATATTCCATACACACGAGGGTGAGTACTTCCTTTTCCCGATCGCTCAGGGCAACCTCGGCATTAAGTGAAGGGTTGAATTTCTGCTTTCCGTAATTCTTTTTGATAAGCACTTTGTTCACGAATGGGTTGAGGTAAAACCCTGTGCGCATCACGTCTGTCAGCGCCCGCTTAATTTCGGCAGGTTCGGTACTCTTCAGCAGATATCCCGCAGCCCCACAATCCATTAGGTGCCCTACGAAACGCTCGTCTTCATACATCGTAAGAATAATTACCCGGATTGTTGGGTATAGCTTTGTAATCAACTTTGTAGCGTCAATACCATCTTTGATGGGCATTTTGAGATCACAAAGGATAATATCAGGCATGGATTCTGGAATTTTCTGCAAGAGATCCTCCCCGTTTTCTGCCTCCATCACAAGGTGTATATTGGTGTAAGGACGCAGTGAATGAATCACACCTTTTCTAAAAATTTTGTGATCATCTGCAATAGCAACCCTTATTTGTGTTTGTTCCTGCACCATACCTGAGCCGTAAAATTATATAACATCTTCAGAAAAAAAATGTTTGGGCAAGGTAAACCTTATATCACAGTTTCTTTTGGAATTTCCATAGTGACTTTGTAATAAGTCTGACTGCTATCAATATCAAAAAATATCCTACCATGCAGTACTTTCATGCGGCTGGCAATATTTTTTAAACCAAGTCCCTGCGAGAGTTGATTGAGTTTGTCAAACTCGGACTGCACAATGCCTTTTCCATCATGATGTAACCTGATGTACATGTGCGTAGCAGTTGTGTTTTGGGTAAGATGAATAAATCCGGCGTTGCTGTGTTTAATAATATTATTGATCAGCTCCTGGATTACCCTGAAAATGAGCAGTTCCTGTTCTACTTTTAAGCGCTGGCGGTAGTCATGAAAACGGGCACTTGCATTGAGGCTTCCGCTACCACTTATTTTTTGAAATAAATCTGTAGTAGCACTTTCCAACCCGAAATTCTTAAGGGTTGGAGGCATCAGGCTGTGGCTGATATTCCTGATGAGCAAAATGGCATCATCAATAATTTGCTTTGCACTAAATATACTTTGGAGTTGTTGCGCTCTTTCCTGGTTAAGCAGGTTTTCATTGAGGTAAAGCCGGGCGGTTGCAAGGAGTGGGCCCGCATCATCATGCAAGTCTGCTGCAATACGCTGGCGCTCTTCTTCCTGGAAACGGATAGAAGCGTTCAGGAAAATTTGTTGTTTTTCTGCCTCCAGCCTTTTCATCTGGATATGGTACCTGATTACTTTGCGCTGGTGCATTATTACAAACACGATGATGCCTATAGCAAGGGTAATCATGCCAATAGAGCCGATAAACATCAGCTTAGATACATCAGAGCTGCTGGTAGCCTGTAGAAAAAACATTTTTTTGCCCGTTAGGGAGATTTAAAGTCAGTTAGGGAAAATTCATCGAGTTCTATTTCATTGGGTATACGAAGGATGTTATCTTCTTGTTCTTCAGTATTCTCTGAAGCAAGCAGAGACAGTGACAATAACACGTTTTTAAGAATGGTAACGAGTCCGACGGTGCTATTCATCAGTATCTTAAAATTTTTATCATTGCTTGAGTTGATAAAAAGAATAAAGAAAAAAATGCCAGTAAAATTTAAAAATAGACCCACTGATATCCAAAAGCTAACAGATTGATACAGAGGATACATCACAACGGTTTTCATCTGCTCAAAAAAGAAATAAACAATGCAAAATATCAAGAGCAGAGCAGAAACTATATTAGAATGATTATTGAACTGTGTTTTACTATTCCACAAGTAGTCTATCATCGCATAAATGATAAATGGAGGAACCGAAAACAAAATAATTTTTCTAGCCAATTGTGACTTATACAAATGGTAGAAGAAGTAGATTACGATCGAATATTCGGCAATGTTGAAGAGTCGGACGATTAAAAAGTAAGAAACTCTATCTTCGAGAACACGTAAAAAAACAAGGGATAATACTGAGGAAAAAGCTAGGGTGACAGCATAAACAAAAAAAACCTTTAACGCCTTTGTATGAAGTTTTTTGTAAAACAAAATACAAAAGAGTAAAGGTATTACTTCTGAGACGAAGCCTGTATAGAATAAGTAGTTTTGGATGAGCGTTAATTTACTGCAAAGTAACTAACGCATAATCATCTGCAAAATTTTACTTAGTCTGCACAAAGATACTCAACTACAGCCTCGATGGTTTCTAGGATTCCTCCGTACATGATAAAAAGTTATTAGTGGTTTACGATTAAATATCAGAGCAAACTTGCAAAACAATTGGATCATCAGCAACCGCCCTGTCCGGGAAAGTAAAACTACGATTCCAATAAATCCATCATAAACAATGGTTTAAGCAATTTGCAAGGGATTAAAGATAGGCAAATTTGGGTAAAACTACGAACAGTTGATAGTAAAATTACTATGGAGTTTAAGGGAATTATACGAACGTATTTATACTTTATCCACATGCGTGAATAAAAAATTCGGAAAAACTTGCTGCAGGAAGGGCCGTAGCAAAATGGAGTAAAGAACTTTTTTGATAGCATCGGTAGGATCATCGAGGACCTGTCTGCCTGGCTTTGCGGGCGTTTGCCCCGCTTAACTTCAATCAGTGTTGGAGATGGTATAAGCTCAAAATACACCCCGAAGCGTAGATTTACCTTAAAAAATACAAGTAAATTTACGAAGCAAATACACTCAATTATATTGATTATCAAATGAATAAGTGATAATATCGTCTAAATTTATCTTCGTTAAGATTTCGTTAAGTGTTAACTTATCCGTAAATTCACTGCGCTTTTCAAAACCAACCCAATAACCACCAATGAACTCGGAAAACCTGATTAAACTTGCTATTGCTGACGACCACAAAATTTTTAGAGACGGGATTAAGATGGCGCTTTCTGGCAAGCCAAACCTAAAAATGCTTTGGGAAGCCGAAGACGGCAAAGACATGATGCACAAAATTTCTATTAAAAAGCCGGAAGTGCTTTTAATGGACATCAGAATGCCTGAAATTGATGGTATCAATGCAATTCAACTCATCCGAAAGGAATACGAGGATATAAAAATCATTGTTCTCACCATGTATGATGATCAGCAAATGATCAGTAAAATGATGGAAATGGGCGCCAATGCCTACCTCACTAAAACTACTGATCCTGAAGAGATCTATGAAGCGATATTGACTTGTATGAATGACGATTTCTATTTTAACGAACTCGTAAACAAGGCGGTGATGGGCAAACTCATGCAAAAGAAAGCTGTACGTCAGCAATATGGCGCTAATGCCCCGGTAAGTTTTAACGAGAAAGAGATCAAAATTTTACAATTGCTTGCAGAGGATAAAACCACTGAGGAAATTTCAAAAAGCATTTTCTTAAGCCCCAGAACTATTGAAACAATACGGCAAGGCATGAAAACCAAGGTAAATGCAAAGACCATTGGCGGGCTTATCGTATACGGAATCAGGAACAAGTTGATAGAATAATTGAAAATAATCCTTCCATATCTTCTGCTTTCAGCATCACTCAGATACCCTCCACGACTTAAACGCCAGAACTGCGTAAATTCCCTATTCTCCCCCCCGGGTAATAACACGCTTCTTTAGCTAAAATTATACTTTTGATACCCTAAAACCGTTATCTATGCGTAAACTTACTAACCTAAAAAGCATTATTTTTACGTCACTTTTATGAAAAAAGATTCATCAGAACCGATTACCGTAATTATAGCAGACGATCATGTTTTATACCGGGCGGGAGTAAAAACAGCGCTGAGCGCTAAAAAAGATATTAAAGTAATTGCAGAGGCAGATAATGGAATGCACCTCCTCAAT